>JAUVVL010000130.1 GCA_030604635.1 Desulfobacteraceae bacterium | reverse complement strand
CCGGGCATACGCCGGGCGGTATTTCTCTGTATACGGATGGAATTGTTTTTGTGGGAGACACGCTTTTTGCCGGTTCCATCGGACGCACCGATTTTCCCGGGGGAGATTTCGACACTTTAATATCGAGTATTAAGACAAAGCTTTTCAACATGGAAGATGATATGAGGGTCTTTTCCGGGCATGGCCCGGAAACCAGCATCGGCAACGAAAAGCGTTTTAATCCCTTTGTGGGTCAATTTTAGGGATATTGCAGACAACGTCATTTAAAAAGGTAAGCCGTTGAATTAGCAAATTTATTTGTTTAAACAATTTTTGATAAATTCGAAATTCTAAGCACGCACGAAGTATCCCGACGGGGATAAATTCGAAAGCTGTTAGAGTTCAGTTTGCTGTTAAAACTATATCTTCATTATTCTCCGTTTAGTAAAGGTTAAATCCATATACTCCGATTTAAGACAATTCAAGGATTGAAAATTTATAAGTAAACTACATTATGGTGAAAAAATGAAAGTGGACAAAATAATGGAGGATTATGGCTTCAGTATCTCATCAAGTTGTAGCGGTTTTGAATGGTATAAAAAAACAATCAAACACAAAGGGAAAAAAGCTTTTATAACAATTACCGGCAAGGAAAGTTCAGGCCTGCCTGAATCTTTGGACGATCCTATTCTTGTAGAAATATATGATTTGGATTCCGGAAATGAACTTGAAAAGAGTAAGAGTTTTGATTCACTGAAATCTTATCTCGATACGCTTGACCTTTAATTCATACCAACAAATGTGGTCTCTTGTAATGAATGAAGCCATAACAAATTTTAGTTTTGTTTGGGGGTATGCAAGTCGTATCACCAGCGAATTTTAAATTTAATCCTCAATGTCCCGTTGTTTCTCCCCCAAATCATACCAAGTTACGTCATATAGGGTTTTTTAGGATGGAGGCCTACTGAGAAGACACAGCCTCGGGAAACCCGTGCCTTAGGGCGATCTTCCCGAACATTTGCGAGAGTCCGGTTCCCAGCGTGAAGACGGAGTCGGTATCAAGATTCTTGTCTGTTGTTTCGTCAAAAAAAACATTGAGACTGGATTCGAGACCTTCTTCCGGCAACCAGTAACATACCATGATAGGAACTTCGGGGAGGGGATGCAAAACCACGGATATATCTGATTCGAATTGTTTTTCCACCTGCTTTCCGCTGAGAATGCGAACCATGTCGTCAAAAAGACCGGTATAGATGTCTGCCACCCGTTTCATTGGCTCTTCGCATCGCTTCTGAAAAAGCGGATACCGTTCCTTTCCGTCTTTCAACTCCCGGAACGAAACCCAGTTTCCTGAAACCGGTAGCCCTTTGCTGTAAAGAACATAGTTGAGAAACGGGATGACCACCCACGGATTGATATGGATGTCAGCGGAAAGATTCCCCTTTGTATCAACGCTGAAGTCCTTGCCAAGCACCTTGAGCGTCAGCTTGTCGCCCGAGAACCGGCCTCTTACTCTTTTGGCTGCCGCAGCAAGGTCAAGTATGGCGGTTGCGTTTTTCAGCTTTTTAAGGTATTCATTCCGGTTCTGTTCAATGGTATTCTGCTTTTCGGGTTCCCCGGAGAACCGTTCAATTGTGTCCAGATCTATTTTCGGACATTCGTCAAGCTTTCTTCGCCCCTTGAAAACAGCTCCGGCAAATGCAAGACATGTCTTTTCGCGGCATTCTTGGCAATTCGACTTGTCGAGCAGCTGAAAGATTTCCATGGCGTTTTTCGGTTGTGGCATACAATTCTTCCCCCTTCATCTGCGATCCAACCTCGGAAACTATCTATCCGTAAATATCTATTGATGACAATGATGCTTCGGTATGTCAACCCTTTACCGAAATGAGAGCTCAGAACGTATGTGAACTATTACGAATCTTATCTGGTGAAGGACCACTAAGGCAATAGAGACCAGGCACCGCTCGAAATTGTTAGCAAGATCATATTCAGACATAAAAAATTTATCTACCACGTAGCGTTACCTTCGGAAAATCAGTGATGTTGAAGCGATAAGGTGGATTGAAAATATTTACGGTTAGGCCTACCAAACAAATCAGGGTGAAGTCCATTATTGGCTCACCCTGACAATTCATCCTTCTTTGATATGTTTCGATTATATTATGATTTCAGGAACTTGATAACTGTTGGTGATTGCAGCTATCTTCAATTTTTCTCCGATTTTCATACCACTATATCTGGGGGTGCCCTATTAAATAAAAAGTGCGAACTTGAACCGACAATCCGCACTTTATTACCTTGGTTATCACTGAGGACTAATAGCCGTATGGTGCAGTTTGAATATTACCCATGTGGGTTGTGATATGTAATTAGCGTTTTATCCATAGTCCCGTAAAAGAAAAGGCCAAAGTCTCTCATATAGACTTGGCCTTATTCAAAAAATGATGCTGTAGTTTCCTATCAAGGGATTGTGGATAAAACGATCATGTACGAAGCCAAAATGTTGGCATGTTAATTGCTATATGGGTAAAGTATCCACTTTCTCTTTTTCATAATAATTACAATAATAAATGTTGCATAATTTTGCTAAAAATAAAAGGAGAAATTCACTATCTTGCGAAAAAAAATAACCAAAATGACAAATAAAAGCGCAATTGAAACCTAAAGATGAAAACCTTCGGAAAAAGCAGAGTTAAAACTACCGCGAAGCGGTTTCGTACATGTTGGAGATATATGAAATCTTAACGTCGCCCATAACCGGCAGCAAAAAGCAGAGCGAGGAACGAGCGGCCCTTTTTTCTGTCCGTGTTCATGGGCTTGTTATGTCCCTATCTGTGGGCCGATTAGACTTCTCCTATAACCAGAATCTCTAACATACAGAAATAGAATTCTTCCAGGTTAAGGATATATTTGTCAGATGTCGGATCAAAATGTGAATGCCATTGTTCCAAATCATCTTTTGATAAATAGGGTTCGGCCGTATCTGCGTACCATTTCGCATTGCCGGAGATATAACGTTTGGCTTCGGGTGTGAGATGCGGAAGTATTTGTATGGCATATGAGGTGGTGGAAACATTTTTCAAACCGGCTTTCAATAGAAATCCTCGTAGTTTTTGCCCCGAAAAATTATCAAACTGCGGATCCGGAGGATTCTCCTTGAGGGACTGAGCTACCGCTGCTACAACTTTTAATGTCAGCTGCGGATCTACCGGATGTACAACCAGAACGGAACCTTCAAAGTCTTTGATAGCAATTTTTCCGCCTTTCTTTGTCATCCGTTTCTGTTCTTTCAAGATCCTCGAATGATCAGTAACATAAGCAAAGCAATTTCCACAAAAAACTACATCAAAACTCTCATCTTCGAATGGAAGCGCATAGAAGTCACCTTTATGAAACTCGATAATGTCCTTAAGGGGCTCTTTTGCCAGATTTTCCGAAGCATAGTTGATGAAATCCGAATTGATGTCAATACCGACAATCCGACCGTTCGGCTTTATTTTCTCAGCCAGCATGGGTGTCCACAGCCCCGGTCCGCAACCTAGGTCCAGTACGACATCACCCGGTTTAAGATTCAAATCCTCAACCATAATACGCCGATCCAGTTCTTTGGTTTTTTGATGATCAAGAAGCCATTCTATGCCGAAATCAACAAATTCACCAAGTTTGTCTCTCTGTAAGGATTCAAAATTCTCTGACATTTCTTTGTCCTTTGAAATATAATTTGTGAGCATAACATTAGATATTGATTCGCTGCGAAAGAATTTCAGCTTTTAGAAAAAGTGAATATAAGCAAGATCTTTGCGGCGATTATTCAGACCGTATAATAACCCCACCCTTACCAATAACATACCCAATTGAATATTCAACAAAATTATTAGATTCTGTACAACTCAGTTTTTTGAAATAGGTTTTTCCTAAACTGAAAATGCGAAACTTTGTGCAGTTTCTGCGTATTGATTCGCTGCGAAAGAATTACAACCATAAATTAGGAGGATTCCCATGAAGGATTTCAAAAAGTGTCTCATGTCAAAGAACATTGTGTCAAAAAAAAGCTTCACTATTATTTGAATTGGGTTGCTCAGCTATATGTTTTTTGCCAAGCAGATATTGGGGCTGCTGTCCAATCTGAGCAAATCACTCAATATCTTAAACAGTTATCTAAAAACCTTGAGGATTGGCAATTCCAACAAGCCAGTGCCGCAATAAATTTGTTTTTTTTATTTGAGGCGAAAGGCCGTTCTGGAGGGTACGGTTAAGGGTTATCTCCAGTTTTAGAGAGACTTAAAAACTTATAATTTCTTTTCAAGATCAAAGAATTATTGAAATTGCAGATATATTGAGAATATATCAAAAGTGCACACTCCTTGCCATAGTCCTTAGATTCAATAACACAAATATATTAAAGAATTCAAATATTAGTTCTCGGTTTCCGAATTTCACCAGGAATCAATATATTGTATTTTTTGTAATAAAGGGGAACCTTTTTGATTTTGCCGATCCTATAAGCCTCAACTCTATTTTCAATTTTTATACTTTGTAAAAGACCTGATTAATTCTTCAAAGCTTTTTGGTTTGAACTTTTCGAAGCTTTCTTCATCAACAAAAATATAGTCGTATTTAATGTCTGATTGTGCTGCATTAATATCTGCACACCACTGTTTTAATCTCTCAATTTTTAACGGTGCATCTAAATCTTCCTGCCCTTTGGTTTCTACTATGTAAACTTCATTAAAAGATTTTTTCACTATAAAATCAGGATAGTAATTTGAAATGTCGCCGGAAGCATTTTTATAATCTATTTTAAAACGCACGGCATAATAATTTTTAACATATGAAATAATATCAGCGCAGTTTTCCAAAAATCCGGCAAATAACAGCTCCAGTTGGCTGTCGCCTATGATTTTATTAAAGACGCTCCGTTTAGGCAATAAATAGCTCTGATCCTTGGCAACAAAGGGACGACACTTGCTGATTTTATAGGCTCAAATCGCCGCAATATTGTTTGTGTAGCCTGATAAATCTGATCTAAAATCTCCAAAGCCAATTCTTTGTCATACATAGACCGCCTCTTTATCAATTCTTTTCTTTAGAAATCCGTTCATCTTTTGATGATATCTGACAACATCCACCGGCAGGTGTAATTGCTCCTCCAATTCCAGCTTAATACCGATTAAATTGAAAAGATTAGGATCCTCCAGGTCCACAACAACATCTATATCACTTTCTTTACTCATGCTGTCTCTTGCCGCGGAACCGAAAAAACCGATCTTCTTGATGCTGTATTTGTCGCCGGTCGATTCCTTAAAGTTGCGCAAAAACAGGATTATCTCATCCTTTTTCATTATCTTTTTCCTCCGATTGTTACCTCGATGATCTTCATGGTGTCGTTGCCGAAAATATCCACCACTTTTTATTTGCCCCAAATAATACTCGAAGTAATCCATAATATCAAGTGCCGCTTCATGGGTTATAAGGGTGTTGATTTCGTTTCTCAATCGCAACCAGTGATGTGATGATCTGTATACGCGATTTATGTCCGAAGTCAACACTGGCGGGATGTGTCGCCCAGGTACGTATAGAAGGCAGGAAGCATGCAACCGAAACCTTTAACAATTGCAACTTGGTTATGCTATTCCTCGGCCTTTTCCGACAATTTGGAATGAGGGCTTATAGCCGTATGGTGCAGTTTGAATATTACCCATGTGGGTTGTGATATGTGGAGATATCTGAAATCTTAACGGCAAAAATCAGCGGCTAGCGTCAGCGAGTCCGATGCATTTTTTGGTTGGGCACAGACGAAATTGTGCGGAAGAAGTTCTCAATCTCCTGCACCATATGTTCCTGGACATGACTGCTCTGCCACTTAGGAATTTCTGCCTTCCGCATGGCTTTGACAGAGTACTTCATTGGTCTCAAGACTGGCTTCCTCCCATTGTGGAAAAGCTCCCAAACGCATTCATATAGTCGTTTTAAAAAAATCAACAATTTCTGCATCTCGGGAACGTTTGTCTTCGCAAACAATTTCTGCACGTCATCGGGTTTGGAAAGTTCTTTGTGCGCATACACCTTACGTCTTATATCTCGATACCCGTTTACATAGATTTTTCTATACTTGGATACGTACTTTCTCAATCGACGGAAATCACTGATTGTGGGCACATACACATCTTTCATATAATCATCGATCCACTCATCAGCGTTTTTGCTGCCCTTTCGTTTTCTTAACTCCAGTGCTTCTTTTGAAAATATATCCGCATTATCTTGAGCAACTCTGAGAAGCCTGTCGATATTGTGGTTAGATTTTTGATCAAATACCCGACCAAGGACAATGAAGAAAGATGTCTGCAGCGCTCCAGCATTTGTCCGCCAGAATAGAGGTGCTTCATTCACGATTTGAAGTGCCTTTTCATTATCAGCAAGAGAGGCATTGATGCTAAGGTAGGCATAGAAAAATTGGATTGCTGATTCGGCCTCAGTCCTAAAAACTTCCAGTTCATAGCTGAAGATGTCTTCACGTTCTTTCATTTCATTACTGCCCAACCAGTTAGTATGTGGTTTCTGTATAGCTTTAAAATTAATAAAATATTGTAAAAAAATTATCTATTTCATGATTTTTCTAACTGTATAGCACCACAATGTGAATGTTATCCAGAAAGCTGCATAATTATGAAAGTATCCAGTATTTACGTTCAGCACTCCTTGCCATAGTCCTATGTGTGAATATTCCACAATTCATAGCAGAATACAAACGGCAATCTGAATCTGAAGTTGGAATATCTCACCACATCCCAAATTCGTTAATATTTCAAATTCATAACAACTAAAACGCTCCTAACTGACATTTATTTATTTTTATCTGCATAAGTTCACAGACGCTACTGATTTCCATATTATGGACCTTGAATCGGGATGCGATGTTCCACGCACTTTGGCATGATAGTCTCCCGTCGACTAATGCATCAGTAATGGAATCTTTTAAATCCTGGCTTACTGACTTTTTAGGCTGTACTATCTTTTTTTGAGGCTTATGCCCAAACAATCCCAGCTTGCATTTTGCCAGCTTGACATTAAGCAGGTCAGCGGTAATACCTACCGCATCTGGTGAAACCTGTAGTTCCTCTGCAATCTCAAATGCAACAGCACAGGCAAGTTCACTGTTTTTAATACGTCTTAAAATTTTATCTTCAATTAAGATGTCCGGTTTTGCATTCGGTCCGTATTTTTCCGCAAATTTTTTGCCTCTACTAAAAGCCATTACGTTGCTCCTTTCATGATCCATTTTGCCGTAACTTCTCAATAAATTCTGGGTGGGGCTTTTATCATCTTGTTTACCATCACTTATTGAGAAGTTACATTTTGTCAGATTATTATACTGAAATATTTTAAAAAAACAATTGCAAAGCACCAAGTCTCTATTTCTCTTGAATTTAAAGGAACTGTATGTTATTAATATCGATTTTGAAAAATATAGAAACCCATCCTTTTGGTCGCAAACTATAATGTCTTTTTTAATTAAACGCAAAAATACACGCCGGATTATGGTTGGAAATGTAAAGGTCGGCGGTGCGGCGCCTGTTGCCGTGCAGTCCATGACAAATACATTTACCCATGATATTGCGGCCACGATTTCTCAAATAAAGCGTTTGGAAAAAGCAGGTTGTGAAATTGCAAGGGTGGCCGTACCTGATCAGGAGGCGGCTGCGGCAATTTCTTCCATAAAACAAAAGATTTCTATTCCGATTATAGCAGACATCCATTTTGACTACCGTCTGGCCATAGCTTCGGCAAGGGCTGGTGCTGACGGTCTGCGTATAAATCCCGGCAATATCGGCAGCATAAAAAAAATTGAAGCTGTTGTTGACTGTGCAAAATCGTATAATATTCCTATTCGAATCGGTGTTAATTCAGGCTCCCTTGAAAAGGATATCCTGAAAAAATACAATGGCGCAAGTGCAGAAGCCATGGTTGAAAGCGCCATGCGTCATATTGAATTGTTTAAGTCATTCGACTTTCACAATTTAAAGGTTTCAATCAAGGCCTCTGATGTACATCGTACCATAGATGCTTACAGACTCCTTTCCTCAAAAACAGACCTTCCGCTTCATGTTGGCGTGACTGAAGCAGGAGGACTTTATTCCGGAATCGTCAAGTCGTCCCTTGGTATAGGAATGCTGCTTGCAGAAGGCATTGGAGATACAATTCGTGTCTCTTTGACCCGGGACCCGGTTGAAGAGGTTAGGGTTGGATACGAAATCCTTAAAGCGCTTGACATTCGTCAACATGGACCTGACATAATATCGTGCCCTACCTGCGGTCGTTGTAAAATCGATCTGTTCGATATTGTCGAACGTGTTGAAAAGGATCTATCATTAAATCCAAAACCAGTTAAACTTGCCATCATGGGTTGTGTCGTAAACGGGCCGGGAGAGGCCAAGGAGGCTGATATCGGTATTGCCGGCGGTGATGGAACCGGTATTCTTTTCAGGAAGGGAAAAGTGATAAAAAAGTTTCCTGAGGAGAAACTTGTTGAGGTTTTACTGGCTGAGGTTGAAAAATTATGACAAAACAAGCAAAAACAGCAATAACGCCAACTAGGGCTGAAGATTATCCGGAATGGTACCAGCAGGTGGTCAAAGCATCGGATATGGCAGAAAGATCACCGGTGAGAGGCTGTATGGTAATAAAACCCTGGGGTTATTCCCTTTGGGAAAATATAATGCGGGTACTTGATGACATGTTCAAGGAGACCGGGGTTAAAAATGCATATTTTCCTCTATTCATCCCGCTCTCTTTTTTTGAAAAAGAGGCTGAGCATGTGGAAGGCTTTGCTAAAGAATGTGCCGTTGTTACACACCACAGACTCGAAAAAGGGCTTGACGGCAGCCTTAAACCGGCAGGGATGCTTAATGAGCCTTTAATTGTGCGGCCTACTTCTGAAACTATAATCGGAGATTCGTTTTCCAAGTGGGTTAGCAGTTATCGCGATCTTCCGATATTGGTCAACCAGTGGGCAAATGTGGTCAGATGGGAGATGCGGACCCGGTTATTTTTACGTACCAGTGAATTTCTGTGGCAGGAGGGACACACGGTCCATGCCTCAGAAGAAGAAGCCGTGGAGCGGACCCACATGATGCTCGATATTTATGCCAGGCTTGCCGAAGAATACCTGGCCATGCCCGTAATCAAAGGGAGAAAGACAGCCTCGGAGAGATTTCCGGGAGCAGTTGACACTTTGTGTATCGAAGCAATGATGCAGGACAGAAAAGGTCTCCAGTCCGGCACTTCACATTTTTTGGGGCAGAATTTTGCCAGGGCTTCTGAAATCAGATTCCAGTCTGCCGAAGAAACAGAGGAATATGCCTGGACAACTTCATGGGGCGCATCCACCCGCCTTATTGGTGGGCTTGTCATGACCCATGGTGATGATGATGGTATCATACTTCCGCCTAAAATTGCATCCTCGCACGTGGTTCTGATGCCCATAATCAGGAAGCCTCAGGACAGGACTAACGTTATGGCGTTTACCGAAAATCTGGCAAAGGAGTTGCGAGAAAAGTTTTATCATCACCGGAGGCTTGAAGTGGAAATCGACGACCGGGATATCGGTGGCGCCAGAGGGTGGGAATGGATTAAAAAAGGGATACCGCTACGTGTTGAAATCGGTCCCAGAGATATCGCCAATAATTCCGTATATGTTGGAAGAAGAGACAGAGGGCACAGGGACAAGGCATCATTAGCCAGGGATCATTTTGTCGGGGAAATAACAAATATCCTGGATGAAATGCAGCAGACCCTTTTTGAACGTGCCCTGTCATTCAGAAAAGCGCATACCATATCCATTGACAAAAAAAAGAGCTTCTACGAATTCTTCACTCCGGGAAACCAGGAAAAACCAGAAATTCACGGTGGATTTGCGCTATCCCACTGGTGCGGGTCAGATCGTTGCGAATCGAAAATAAAGGAAGACCTAAGTGTTACTATTCTATGTATCCCATTAAACAACCAAACCGAAAAAGGAGAGTGTATTTGCTGTGGCAAGCCCGGCGATGGCCAGGTAGTTTTTGCAAAGGCGTATTGATTTCGGATTCTTGAATACTGAGTGCGGGGCCCCTCCCTTCGCTGGGGCAAGCTCTTCGTGGGAATGACCGGCACTTAGTACATGTATTCATAAATACGATCACGTATTTATAACTTGGTTTATTCATTCTATGTATGCAAAAGTGTAAAGTGCCTAACCTGTCGAGAGCTTGTCGAGAGCCTCAAAGCCGAACGGCCTCTGGT
>JAUVVL010000125.1 GCA_030604635.1 Desulfobacteraceae bacterium | reverse complement strand
ACCAGAGGCCGTTCGGCTTTGAGGCTCTCGACAAGCTCTCGACAGGTTAGGCACTTTACACTTTTGCATACATAGAATGAATAAACCAAGTTATAAATACGTGATCGTATTTATGAATACATGTACTTAGTTGCTGAATAGTTACGCGAAATTATGATTCTTTCAGGTATATAATCCTATGACAGATGGGACAGAACTTCAAAGTTTCGCAGCGATGAAGTTCATTGTACAGCTGTGGAGGAAGATTCACATTACATCCATGACATACAGCATCCTTTACCGGCACTACTGCAAGTCCTCCTTGGTTCTGCTCCTTTATTATAAAATATTTTTTCAGCAATTCTGGCTCGGCCATACCGGAAACTCCCTTCCGGTCAGTTTCAAGCTCGGCAAGCTTTTTTTTTCTCTGCTCTACTTCCTGATTAATGCTCTTTTTTTCATTCTTGATACTGTCGGCAAGCTGTAAATATTCATCCTTTTTCGTCGCTATGACCTTCTCTGTCTCATCCATCAGGTCCAGACATCCTATCATCTCATCTTCAATTTTGGAATTTTTGGCCTTTATGTCTTCAATTTCCTTTAATATCGACTGATATTCTCTATTTGTCTTAACAGATCTTAGCTTTTCCTGGCTCTTTTTTTCAAGTTCAAGATTCATCTGGGCATCAAATTCATAGTCCCGATATCTTTTTTTCAACTCATTGATGATAGACTCCTGATCTTCTATGGTTCTTTCAACCTCCTTTAGGCCGTCATCGAGAGTTTCAAGCCTTTTGGATACGTCACTCAGTTTCAATTTAATGCTGTCGGTTTCTGTCTCGATCTTTTGCAGTTTTACCAGTATACTAATCTGTCCCTTCATATTATTCAGCATATTCTTTATATCAGTATTTGTTTTCGGTATTCACGACGTACAAATCAAAAATCCTACATCTTTTGTATTATAATACCATAAACGGATCATTTTCAAGTCCGTATGCCTCGATTTTTACATTAATTCCGGTTTCAGACAGAACCTTTTTGAGCCGGTCCGCAAGCACTTCGACTATTAAATGCTCTGATGCAAAGTGTCCGATATCGATAAGGCCCAGGTTGGCGTCTTCTACAGCTCTGGCATCGTGATACCGCAAATCTCCGCTGATATAAACCTGGGCTCCGGATGAATAAAAGTCGTTAATCAAGCTGGAACCGCTCCCAGTACATACTGCTGCTATTTTTACATGCAAATCCGGTTTTCCTGCGACTTTTACGTAATTAAGTCCCAGTTTTTCCTTGATCGACAGTGCAAAAGATACAAGGTCTGTGCTCTCATCAAGCTCTCCGACCCGCCCAATACCATGTATGTTTTCAGACGCCAGTAATGGATAGACATCGTATGCCATGGTCTCATAGGGATGACTTTTTCTTACATGATCGATAACGCCTTTAAGGTCATTTTTTTGCACAACTGTTTCTATCCTGATCTCGTCGGCATGTGAAATTTCACCGATTTTACCGGCAACAGGTTTTGCCGAAGATTCCGGTCTGTAGGTACCTTTACCATTGCTTCTGAAAGAACAGCAGGAATACGAACCGATTTCTCCGGCCTTTGTTTCAAAAAAAGAATTCAAAACCTTCTGTTCATACTCAACAGGTACATACACCACCAGCTTGTAATTTTCTATTTCTCTGGCCTTTCCCAGTACTTTTAGATTTTCAAGTCCAATCCGGCGGGCAAGAAGATCGTTAAGCCCGTCAGCAGCGTTGTCAAGATTAGTATGGGCTGAAAATATTGCCGTCCGGTGCCGAACCGCCATTTCGATTATGGAGCCCACAGGCGTGTTGAAATTGATAGATTTTAAGGGCCGAAATATCAGGGGGTGATGTGTGATTAAAAGGTCAACGTCATTTTGGCAGGCATCACTGACAACATCGTGGGCAGGGTCCAAGGCAACCCATATGGTTCGGACAGGCCAGTCCTTTTGACCAACCTGCAGGCCCACATTATCCCATTCTTCGGCAAGCCATATTGGGGCAATTGTTTCCATTGCCTTGATGATATCAGCGATTGTTGCAACCATAAAATCGCTCCATGATTTTATTCAACTCTTGGCGAACTCGTAAAAAGTCTTTTGCGAACATCATTAACCCGGACCTCTCATCCCGCTTGAAGCGGGATTCATTTGCGGGCTAATCAGACGCACCAGCACCGTTATAAAAATTAAAATCGGGCATTTCCTGCTTAAAAAACTCTCTCATTCTCTTGATAATATTCTTTTCCACCTGACGGACACGCTCCCTTGATATCCCGTAGCGGTCACCAATTTCCTGCAAAGTTGCAGGGGAGTCTGAAAAAATGCGCCGTTCAAATATTTCAAGCTCTCTTGAAGTCATTGTTTTTTTGAACTCGGCAATCTTATTATGGAGAAGTGTCTCAATCTCCTTTTTTGCCACCTGATCTTCTACAGATTCGACTTCAGCACTTAACAACTCGATCCTTTCCGTATCGGAATCATCCTTTAACGGGGCATCCAAAGAAACATCCCACCCATCAAGCCGCTGGTCCATATCCACGATTTCACGTTCAGATACTCCCAGTCTTTCCGAAAGAAGTTTTGGTCTTGGGTCAAAACCCTGATCAATCAGTTTCTGCTTCTCCTTTTTAAGCTTGAAAAAGAGTTTTCGCTGCCCCTGGGTCGTTCCGATTTTCACGAGACGCCAGTTATCCATAATGAACTTGAGAATATAGGCCTTTATCCAGAATGAGGCATAATATGAGAACTTGACATTCTTGTATGGATCAAACTTTTTAACCGCCTGCATGAGTCCGATATTTCCTTCCTGAATCAGGTCCAGAAGATTCTGCATCCAGACTCTCTGGAATTCCAGTGCGATCTTCACCACAAGCCTCAGGTTGGCAGTCACAAGAACGTATGCAGCCTCACTGTCACCATTCTCCTGAATTCTTTTCCCAAGCTCTATTTCCTGCTCTCTGGTAATAAGTTTGTATTTGCTTATTTCCGACAGGTAGCGCTGAAGCGGGTCGAATTTAACAAGGGCGGTATCAGAAGAAGGATATTCCGTCTTTTTAACATCATTCCTATTTTTTACAGGACCAATTTTATCAGTCTTTGTTTTGCGCTGTTTTTGTTTTTTTTTGGTTTTATTCATGGCAACTGCTCAGGTATCTTGCCACAAAGGCACGCCGACTTCGCCAAAGCAGCTGCGACGGCTGAACAAGACACCAAGATTATTGATCATTTTTGTTCTATTTTTTATTGCAATGCATTCTTTTTTTTAGATAAGAGTGTAAAGTTGCAACATTCCAAACACATAAATCCATCCCTACATTTTTGTGGACATCCAACAGAACATATGGTATTTATTTCTTTATTTTTCTGTGCGCCTGTAGCTCAGCTGGATAGAGCAACGGACTTCTAATCCGTAGGTCGCAGGTTCGAATCCTGCCAGGCGTACCATAATCATTTTATCATAACAAAAGATCGTTAAAAATGCAAAAAAAGGCAGAGCCATTGCCAACTCTGCCAGTTAATAATACGAGACCTTTGCAAAACGCCCCCTTTTGCCCAATTTCTGTGTCAGGATCAAATTTTAATCCTCAAAATACTCCATGTATTCCTGTGGTTAAAATTTTCGCCTTCCTTGAACTTGAACAAAATTGAGCATTTTTCAAAGGTCTCAATACCTTATCCTGCTTGATGTTCTTGATGAGAAATTCGGGCTAATAGCATATATCCAATATCTTATCACTTTCGCGAGCCCTTTTGATAACGACCTTAAGCATATTTTTGTAAATATTCTTTGCCAAACGATCATTGGAATCTAAGATTTTTTCAAAATCCGGATGTTTTATTTCAATAAGCTCACATGGTTCCAATGCAATAACTGAAGCAGAAGCCGGCTCTTTGTCAATAAAGGAGTATTCTCCGATAAAATCTCCATTTGTTAAATTGTCTAATCTGATCCTTGTAGCTCTATCCACTGCTGCAAGCCCTCTTTCCTTTGGAAGAACAACTTCGACTATCCCGTTGATGATAATAAAAAGAGAATGCCCTGTCTGTCCTTCTTGTATTATGGTATCATTCTCTTTGAATGCTACTTTTTTTCCGCAACTAAATATTATTTCAAGATCATCATCAGAAAGTCCCTTAAGCAGTTTAGACTCATGTAAGATTGTTAATAGCTCATTTTCAGACATAATTGCGGCTCCTTCCATATCATAATTTGTAATCCAGGAGAAAAGTGTACCTCTTCACTGACTCCAAAAAATAGATATATCATAATAAAATCAAAACCTCAACATGGATGTTGGAGACGTCCCCGTCCCGGAGGTAGAAGTCAGAAATACCGCTTAAGGCTCTTGAAGAAATATCTTTACATTTTTAGGCGCAGATGCGACCGCATGGCAAGGCGCGAGGAGGGCGAAGGGCCTATAATTTTTTAGCTCCTATAAGAAATGGAAAATTGATCAGCAGGACTAATATCATATCCGTGTAAATTCATCTGAGAAGACTCAAAACCGACGGTTTCGTAAAAAATCGTTTTTTTGATTTTTTACGAATTCTTCATATCAAAGATAGGAAAACGTTTATGGAAAAATTCTTTTTCCCAAACGCTGTTGTGGTTGTCGGTGTTTCTGAATCTAAGGACAACCTTGGTCAAAACATCATCTCAAACCTGGTTAATTTTGGTTATGAAGGGAAAATCCATGCTGTGGGGCCAAAGGGAGGCCGTGTGATGGGCCACAAAATTTATCAGTCTGTTCTTGATGTTCCGGACGCAGCCGATCTTGCTGTTATTCTGACCCCGGCGCGTTTCATACCTGAAATCATCACCCAGTGTGGAAAAAAGGGAATCAAACATGCGGTTATTGAGTCGGCCGGCTTTGGGGAGATGGGGCCGGAGGGGAAAAGCGTTGAAAAGGATTTGTTCGCTGCAAGCAAGCGTTCCGGCATCAGATTCATTGGGCCTAATTGTGTGGGATTGATCAATACTTTAAACGGCCTCTATGTTCCTTTTATAGCCTTACCTTCTGAATTTAAAAAGGGGCATGTCAGCGTAATTGCTCAAAGCGGAGGGGTAGGGCTATCTCTCGCCGAAAGACTTAACAACCCAGGATTAGGGCTTAGCAAATTTGTGAGCATCGGAAATAAGTTGAATATGGATGAAGCCGACCTTCTTGCCTATTTAATCAAAGACCCGGATACTGCGGTGATTTATTTTTATCTTGAAGATTTTAAGAGAGGGAGAGAATTTGCGGATATTGCTCTTCGAAGCAACAAACCTGTTATTCTTCATAAGTCTAATACAAACCCTTTAACCCATACCATTGCCAAGTCCCATAGTGCAGCTCTGGCCGCGGAGGATAGAATTGTTGATGTGGCGTGCACGTATGCAGGTATTGTGAGGGTCCAGTCTACCGAAGAGGCGATTTTTGCCATTAAAGGAATTTCTATGCCCCTTCTTAAAGGGAAAAACCTGGCAATACTTTCCCGATCAGGTGGTCATGCGGTGGTTGCGACGGATATGTGTGCAAAATACAACTTCAATTTGCCGGAATTACATCCAAGCATTTTAGATGAAGCCAAAAGGCATTTTCGGGCCGGCGTCATAAAAATAGGAAACCCTTTGGATCTGGGGGATATATTTGATCTTCGTGTCTATCCCCAAATCGCAGAAATTATTCTACAACAACCGGATATCCATGGGATTGTTTACATCCATGTATCCCAGATGGTGATAGAAAACGAAGATACCATACAGGTGATGAAAAAGCTTGCCGAACTCTCCTTCAAGTACGATAAACCTATTGTTATTGTTGCAGAGGTTCCACTTTCTTTTCACCAGATGTTAAAAGAGGAATTGACTCATCCTTTCTTTATGGATCCTGTGGAAGCATTTAGGGCCTTGGCATTGCAATATCACTATGCAGTATTCCGGCAAAAGAAAAGGCCTGCTATAAAAAAAGCTGCTTTTCCCTTAAAAAACAGCGTCAAAGAGTGGTTAGAAGGGATTCAGCAAAAAGGTCGACAGCCTTTGCTTCACGAGGCGTTAGATCTTTTGGATAGGCTGGGGATTCCAACGGCTCCGTGGCGCATGGTCACCACTTTTACCGGGGCTCGCAAGGCAGCAAATGAGATGGGTTATCCGGTTGTTATTAAGGCTGTATCGCCCTCTCTTTTACACAAAAGTGATCAAGGCGGTATTGCAATAAACATCGGAAATGTTGAAACCCTTGAGAAGCTGTGGGAAAAAATCCAGTCCCGTATTAAAGGTGTCGTCGGGATTGTGCTCCAAAAAATGATTTTCGCATCCCGGGAAATAATCGTAGGGGCGAAGAGAGACCCGTTTTTTGGACCGGTGGTATTGATGGGATTGGGAGGAATCATGGTGGAAGTGATGCAGGACGCGAATATGCGCCTTGCTCCGGTCGACGAAGATGAGGCAAGTGATATGATCGACCAGCTTCGAGGCGTAAGAATTCTTGGGCCTTTCCGTGGAATGAAAGCCGCTGATCGACGCGCAATCGTACGGTGCCTGGTTGAAGTTTCACGTTTGATGTATGATTTGCCCGAAATTCAGGAACTGGATGTCAATCCGCTGATCCTTTCTGATGATGGAAATGATGGAATGGCAGTCGATGTGCGAGTAATATGTTCGAACATAACTCAATAAATTATGGAGCCCACTGGTAATAGAATGCAAAATATCTGAAACTCACATGAAAGTGATCCTAAAGAAAAAGGAGAACCATAATGGAAGCTGTAAGGAGATTTTTCAAAAATGATAAGTTTGCCGATCATGTCGGGATAGAGCTGTTGGAAGTTTCTGAAGGAGGGGCAAAAGCTAAAATGGAAATTAAAGAACATCATTTAAACGGTATCAATATTGCTCATGGAGGAGCGATATTCTCGCTGGCGGATTTAGCTTTTGCTGTTGCTTCAAATTCTCACAAAACAATTGCCTTGGGCATCAACGCAAGTATCTCTTATTTAAAAGCTGCTGCCGGCGGAACATTAATTGCTGAAGCAAAAGAAGTTTCATTAAATCCAAAACTTGCCACATACGAAGTCCGTGTTACTGACGAAAACAATGATTTAATCGCCATTTTTCTGGGAACAGTTTACAGAAAGAAGGATAAGATATAAGCGATTTGTTATAACAAATTCAGTGTTCATATGAGTTAGGAAGGTATTCATACCAAGTTGCTATCCTAAAAGGTTTCATAAAAGGTTGATTACAGCATCCCTGAATCAGCAAAAAGGTAAAAAAGGGCGTTTAAACTAATTTTCTGGTTTAAACGCCTAATAATGATAAGAATGGCGTCCCCAAGGGGATTTGAACCCCTGCTGCCGGCGTGAAAGGCCGGTGTCCTGGACCAGGCTAGACGATGGGGACGTATACCAAGCAGTATTATATGGTGGGCCGTGCTGGGCTCGAACCAGCGACTCTCTGCTTAAAAGGCAGATACTCTACCAAACTGAGTTAACGGCCCTGGGAGACCTTTGAAAAATCTGACCTTTAACTATATATCATATCCTTGTCAATAAAAATAGTTTATTTCCGCCAGAATTCCGGCACAAGCAGTATGATCACCGTGTATATTTCAAGCCTTCCCAGAAGCATGCACCATATAAGCACCCATTTACCCAGGTAGGGTATCTGGGCATAGTTGTCCCCCGGGCCCACCATCCCCAGGCCGGGCCCTATGTTTCCGATGGTGGCTGCAACCGCTGCAATTGAGGTGATAAAATCGACCCCCATGCTCGCTATCAGTACTGAGGAAAAAGCAAACAGCCCTATGTAAAGTCCCATAAACCCGAGGACACTCCGAACAACATCTTCCGGAACCGGCTTACCCCCAATTTTTATATACTTGACTGCACGGGGATGGATCAGTAAAAAAAGCTCTTTGTAGCAGTATTTAAGATAGAGCATAACACGGAGGCATTTCATGCCGCCGCCGGTGGAACCTGCTGACGCCCCTAAAAACATACACAACAGCAGGATAAGCTGAGACATGACCGGCCATAGCTCGTAATCGGCTGTGGCATAGCCTGTGGTCGTGACAATGGAAACCACCTGGAAAGCACCGAAGCGGAGGGCACTGCCGATTGTTTCGTAAACAGTTCCGTAAATATTGAATGTAACAATAACAATCAGAACAAGAATAGCACCGAGGAAAAAACGGCATTCTGAATCGCGCCAGAAAGCAAGCGGTTTCCCTCTCAGAAACTGGTAATGAAGCGAAAAATTAATGCCGGCCATAAGCATAAAAAAGATAATTACCGTATCAAAATAGACGCTGTCAAAATGGGCGATTGAAGCGTTTTTTGTTGAAAATCCGCCGGTGGGCATTGTTGTGAATGAGTGACACAGGGCATTGTAAAGATCCATCCCCCCGATCATTAGGAGGATTACCTCTGCCAGAGAAATGAGGGCATAAACCTTCCAGAGGATCATGGCGGTATCTCTGATGCGCGGCTTGAGCTTATCAGGAACAGGGCTCGGGACCTCTGCCTTGTATAGCTGCATGCCCCCAACTCCTAAGAAAGGAAGAATCGCCACAGATAAGACGATGATGCCCATCCCGCCCAGCCACTGGATAAAGCTTCGCCAGAAAAGGATCCCTTTTGATACTGCTTCTATATTCGTTAAAATCGATGATCCGGTGGTTGTAAAGCCGGAAACAGATTCAAAAAACGCATCCAAGAAAGTGCTGAATTCAGCACCCAGATAAAACGGGAGTGCCCCGAACAGTCCGACGGCGGTCCACCCGATGGCTACGATTGCCATTCCTTCCCGATGGCTGATAAGGTCTACCCTTTGTTTTCGAAAACATCTGTTTAGCAGAAACCCGGCAGCGATGGTTATCCCCATCGATTTTAACAGCGGAATAACACTTTGATCCTTGTAGTAAAAACCAAAAAAAAGGGGAAATATCATACTTATCCCCAAAAAAAGGATTAATATTCCCACAATATTCAGGATAAAGCGCCACCGCATCTAAAAATACTCCAGCTTTACTGCAAGGATTTTTTCTATCCTGGGTATGGCCTCTCTTTTTGCAAATATGATGATCCTGTCTTCGGGTTCAATGACGCTTTCACCAGAAGGGATAATGACCTCATCTTGTCGTATGATGCCTGTTACCAGAACCCCCTTTGGAAAGGATATTTTCTTTAATGGCTTGCCAACAATGTCCGAAGTTTCCAGGGCTACTGCTTCCATGACTTCAGCCTGCCCGTTTTTAATCGATTTGGCCGAAAGTACCTTGCCTCGGCGTATATGCTGCAAAATGGTATTTATGGCCGAAAGTCTCGGGCTCACCACCTGTTCAAGACCGATCATCGACATCAAGGGGAAATAACTGAACTTGGTGATCCTCGTGATTGTTTTGTGCACGCCCATACGCTTGGCGAGGAGGGAAGCTAAAATATTGGTTTCCTCATCATCGGTAAGTGTAATCACAACATCCATATCTTGGATATTCTCTTCGCTCAGAAGTTCCTGATCAGAACCGTCCCCATGAAGTACAACGGCCTTGTTGAGCTGCTCGGCAAGTTCTGTGCATCGGTGCGGGTCCTTTTCGATTATTTTAGTATAAACAGAATTCTCCTCAAGCAGATTAGCCATCCTGAATCCGATTCGTCCGCCGCCTATTATCAGAACTCGACCAATCGGCTCGACATGTTTGTCAAAAACCGCCAGAGTATCTAATAATTTATCTTCTTCACTGATAAAATAGACCAGATCCCCTGCCATAAGTCTGTCATTCCCCCTGGGGATAATCAGTTCTTCATTTCGAATCACAGCGGCAATCAAAGGGCTTTGTTTCCCGATCATTTCAGAAATCTCGGAAAGACGGACACCTGCCAGTCGTACAGACTCGTCTAAATGAATCCCTACGAATTTAACGCGGCCATCGGCAAACTCACCGACATCTACCGCTCCGGGTACACTTATAAGCCTTTCAATGGTCTTTACAACTTCGATCTCCGGGTTGATTAAGGTGTCGATATGTGGCGCATGATCACGGAAGTTCTCATGAAATTCATCATAGCCGGCATCTCGAACACGAGCCAGTTTCTTTGTTGACGAAGAAATTATGTTTGCAACCAGACATGCCACCAGATTGGTTTCATCACTATTTGTGACTGCAAGGAGTATCTCAGCCTCTTGGATGCCGGCTTCCTCCAAAACCACCGGACTGCTTCCTGACCCGATGATCGTCTGAACATCTACATTATCGGACACGTATCGGACGGCGGCAGGATCCTTGTCAATAACCACAACATCTTTGTTCTCCAAGGCAAGATGGCTTGCAATGTGAAATCCGACCTCACCGGCGCCTACTATTATGATTTTCAACTGATTCTGCTCCTTATACGATTGACAATTTATTTCGACCTTGAAAACCTGGTCCTTCCCCGCAATGCGGGATCTTCGATGGGCCAGGTCAGAGTTAACCGGCTCTGCCTTGGAGTTTTGTGTCTAAAATCACAAATTCCAAGTACCAAATCTCAAATAAATCTCAAATTCCAATATTCAATGACCAAAACCTTCCAGGGCGAGACATTGTTTGGATTTTCGAATTT
>JAUVVL010000339.1 GCA_030604635.1 Desulfobacteraceae bacterium | reverse complement strand
TAGGTTCGGAAAATCGTACTGGGGCGCATTTAACTTGTCGAAGCGTATTTAACCGGGGTAAAATCCCGTAAAACTTGCAGGGGCGAAGCTTCATGCGAAGCCTTGTCCTGTCCAAATAATGAATATCGGTCTCCTCATCAACTTTGGTCCATCAGGAGTTGGAGCGCAGCGTAGATTTATCCGCCCCTGGAGGATCCCGCTGAAAGCGGGGCAATGAGAAACTTACAATTTTAGGGCGTCCCGAAAGTCACCAAAACTGCCAACGTCCCCCTTCACGTTACCAAAGACGGATAACAAGGGGCAACGAAAAGAAAACCCAATCTCAGCGTTCTCTGAGAGCTCTGTTTACCCAGTGGAATTAACGCAGTTACCATTCCACCGGGGTGAGAGACAAAAAGAATAACGAAAGTAATATAACAATGGATGTTACCCAAATCACAAATCATTTCTTGCAAGATGTGTAATTTATTTGATATAAAATTAAGATATAAAAGTTGAGGTGAGCGGACTAAGAAACTCGAGATAAGCAGTCATAAAAAAGTTAACAATATTTAATACTTTTATTTATGGGAGATATTATCATGCAGATAAAGGAAAAAATATATAAAGAAATTGATAGATTGCCGATTGATCAGTTAACGCTGTTGTATGAGCAGATAAATGCAATGAAAAAGGCGAGACCCCTTAAAGATAAAGTAAAAAGCCGATACACGCTTCATGATGTCCACGAAAAATTAAGCACATCCAAAGGGTTATGGTCTGAAAGCGTAATTAAAGACAGGGAAAATCGGATATGAACTTTTTTATAGATACCTCTTCGTTAGTAAAAATCTATCATAAAGAGGAAAATTCACAGAAGGTTATTGATTTATATAACTCCAATGAAACAATTTATATTTCTGAACTGGCAAAAATTGAATTTATTTCCACAGTGTACAGGAAATATAGAGAGAAAGAAATCATTCGTGAAGCGCTTGATGTTTTAACTGATAAATTCCAGGATGATGTTGAATCAAGATATAAGGTCCTTAAATTTTCATCTTTGGTTTGTGATGAGGCATTGGATTTGCTGTATAATATTGGAGCAAAATATGGCTTAAGAACTCTTGATAGCTTGCAGCTTGCGTTCTTTTTAACATATTGCGAAAAGGATGATATATTTGTTTGTTCCGATAAACAATTCGCCAATATTGTTCAAAATAAGGGGTTTAATATTTTCTTGTCGGGATAGAAATTCCGGTCATCTTTCCCGTCTATCCTTGCATAAATTTCAATTTCGATTTTCAATAACAAGGTTTTCAGATATAGATTTGTCCATCACCTTTCACTGTTCACCTTTTACCATTTACCTATTACCAATCCTGCATGATTATCGAACTGAAGATAATGGAAATAAGAGTCGATTCCGAAGTCCCTGTCCCAGTTGAGTATCGCGGAAACGAGATAACAGATCAGGGATTCAGAATAGATTTACTCGTAGAAGACCAAATCATCGTCGAATTGAAATCCGTCGAAAAGGTTAAAGGCATCCACAAGAAACAACTACTAACCTATCTCAAATTGACAGGTAAGCCATTAGGACTTCTTATCAACTTTAATGAAACGCTTCTAAAGGACGGCATTACAAGAATAATCAACATGCCGCAGGGCTGATTGCTTTTTCCTTTTCGTCCCTTCAACGAAAAGAGAAAGAACCCAAAGAATCTCTGTGTCCTCTGTGAGCTCTGTGAGAGACAAAAAGAAAATGGTACTGGGGTTAAACGAATGAGCGTTCATCAGGCAGTTATAAGAGGTAAGAAGTTACGTGCCAAGTTCTCCTTTCTGCGAGAGGAAGATGAATAAACTTACAAAACTGCCAACGTCCCCCAGGACGGCTCCGGCTCAAAAATATGGCACTTCTCCCACATCCTTTCCGGCTCCAACATAGGGAAAAATTGCAACATCGGTCAGAACGTGGTAATTGGCCCGGATGTCTCCATAGGCAACAACTGCAAAGTTCAGAATAATGTCAGTATATATAAAGGTGTAACCCTTGAAGACGGTGTTTTCTGCGGCCCGTCCATGGTTTTTACAAATGTTTACAATCCACGTGCTGAAATTCGCAAGATGGATCAGGTAATGCCAACCATGGTCAAGAAGGGAACCACTATCGGTGCCAATGCAACCATTATCTGCGGTGTCACTTTAGGAAAATATTCGTTCATAGGAGCAGGATCAGTAGTTACGAAGGATGTATATGACTACGCATTGGTAATAGGCAATTCGGCAAAACAGGTCGGCTGGATGTGTGAATGCGGTGAACGGCTTTCAAATGATCTAAAGTGTTTTTCATGTAAGAAGCGATTTGAGAAGAAAAAAGATGGTATAGTACTTAAAATATGAGGTTAACATTTAATTTTAGGGGCATCCCGCAAGACCCAAGTCATGAAGATATATTTAGATACAAGCGTTTATAATCGGCCATTTGATGATCAGGCTCAGCCGAGAATCTGGATGGAAGCAGTGGCATTTTCAATGATCCTGCAATTGGTTGAAACAGAAAAAGTCGAGCTTGTTACTTCATCCATAATCGCCTTCGAAAATAGCAAAAATCCTTTTCCACAACGAAGGAAATGGGTTGATTCTTGCTTAAAGTTGTCCAAACATACTCTGGTTCTAAATGCTGCAATAAGGAAAAGGGGTCGCGAGCTCGAAAAACAAGGCATTAAGCCTCTTGATGCCTTGCACCTGTCATGTGCAGAGTCAAGAAAAATCGATTATTTTTTGACATGTGATGACAGAGTTGTTAAACGTTATGAGGGAAAGGCAATGGTTGTGTGTAACCCGGTTGAATTCATGCTGAAAGTCACCGAGGAGGAAAACCAATGGACATAGTGGTCAGTAGTGAACAAGAAATTTTGCAGGAGGGCGAGGCTGTATTGATAAAACATTTGGGGCCATCGAAGGCCGCCCGGTTTTTGAGCGCATGGCGGCAAGGCGGTGCTGATTACCTTAAAATTAGAGAAAAATTATTTGAAGGTGAAACAGTGGATAGCCTGTATGATAAGATTGTAGAGTTTGAGAAGGCTAACGAGGATGAAGTTTAGAGTGAAAAGAAGTATCTTTGATGGAATTTTTAAGGTCTAAGAAATTCCTTGGTCTATTTATAATTTTCCATGAACCACTTACTGGTCCCTGATCCTCCGATACCTGATATTATCG
>JAUVVL010000256.1 GCA_030604635.1 Desulfobacteraceae bacterium | reverse complement strand
TTTAATAGGCTTTTATATACAGGATAGCACCTGTTCTTTCTTTACGCTCACTTATGCACGAGTTTGACACGGTTTAAAACCGGATTACCTGAATGCGATAATGTTTTCAAAGGGCTAAAATGTTACAAACTTTTCAGTTTTCAGACTATTCACCCTTCCCCTTTTTTTCCTTGTCCATAAGCTCAAGGAACGGCCTGAAAAGATCAATGGGAAACGGAAAGATTGTGGTTGTGTTTTGTTCAGCGGACATTTCGCGCATTGTCTGGAGATATCTAAGCTGCAATGCAACGGGGTGATCACGAATGATCTCTGATGCCTCAGCCAGCTTTGCTGCAGCCTGGAATTCACCTTCGGCATTGATCACCTTTGCACGCCGTTCTCTCTCTGCCTCGGCCTGCTTGGCCATTGACCGCTGCATCTCCTGTGGCAAATCAATATGCTTAAGCTCCACTGTCGCGACCTTTATGCCCCAGGGATCCGTATGTGTATCGAGAATTTCCTGAAGTTGAGAATTAATTTTTTCCCTCGCAGACAACAGCTCATCGAGTTCTGCCTGACCGCATACGCTCCTTAATGTGGTCTGGGCCAGCTGGGACATGGCATAAAGGTAGTTTTCCACTTCGATTACAGCTTTAATAGGTTCGATGACTCTGAAATAGATGACTGCATTTACCTTTACAGAAACATTGTCCCTTGTAATAACGTCCTGGGGATCTACATCCATGGCCACCAGGCGCATGCTTACCTTTATCATCTTATCGACAATCGGAATCAGTATGATCAGCCCCGGTCCTTTGGCCTTTATAACACGTCCAAGCCTGAATATAACCCCGCGTTCATACTCATTTAAGATTCGGATGGCTGCTGAAAGAAACAAGATAAAAAGTACAAGGGCAGCAATAAAAGTAGTAAATGTAGTAAATGTAAACATTTTGCACTCCTTTTGTTGTTAATCGTTAATAACTATTCCACCGCCTCAACCTCCAAAACAAGGTTAACAACATTTAGCACCCGAACCTTGGCGCCTGTTTCAATTGGATCTTTTGAAGTCGCTTTCCACAGTTCGCCGTGAACAAATACCTTGCCTTCAGGAATAAGAGCTTCTTTTACCACTCCGATTTCCCCGACAAGGCCCTTTGCTCCTGTTCTAGGTTTTGACAGATGGGATTTAAAAACCAGACCTGAAATAACCACAAAAAAGCCTGAGACCATAATAATTGTCGTCAAAAGGACTCCCCATGACAACCTCATATCAGTGCCGCTGTTTTCAAACAACATCAAGGAACCCAGCAGAAGCGAGGTTATGCCGGCGATGCTTAGAAGTCCATAACTTGCAATCTTCATCTCCATAATGAAAAAAACAAGGGCAAGAAGCATAAGGAGAAACCCGGCATAGTTAATCGGTATGGTCTGAAATGCAAAAAAAGCCAAAATAATGGAAATCCCGCCGACAACCCCCGGAAGAACAGCACCAGGGTGTGACAATTCGAAATAAAGTCCGGCAAGACCTATCATCAACAGAATATACGCAATATTTGGATCGCTGATGGTCTTTAATATCTTAGTCCTTAAACCTTCTTTCAGTACTGTCTTTTTTGCTTTATCAAGTCTTAAAATCCCCTTGCCTTCGATCTTACGACCGTTTATTTGACGTATCAGATCATCCAGATCTTTTGCCACAATATCGATTACATTCGCCTTCAGCGCCTCGGTTTCAGTCACGGAAACGCTTTTTCGGACAGCCTTTTCAACCCACTCGGCGTTTCTTCCCCTTTTTGCTGCGATACTCTTTGCATGGGCCACCATATCATTGACAACCTTTTCGGACATGGCCCCGTCGATTTCCTTACCGCCGGCTCCCACCGGATGCGCGGCACCGATATTTGTTCCCGGAGCCATGGCAGCAATGTCTGCCGCCATGGTGATCATAACGCCTGCTGAAGCGGCCCTGGCCCCGCTTGGCGCAACGTAAATCACAACCGGCACCTTGCTTGCAAAAATTGCCTTTACAATTTCACGCATCGACTCGGCAAGCCCGCCGGGTGTGTCCAGCTCAATGACGATACATGAGACTTTGTCCGCCGAAGCCTTGTTAATCCCTTTTTTCAAAAAATCAGCCACAGCCGGATTGATTGACCCTGATACTTTAATGACATAGATCTCATTCTCACCTGCCAAACCTTTTCCAGAAAAGCAGAATAAAAACAATGACAAGGCTAAAATAAAACGAATAGATTTCATAATCAAAAAATTTAACAAATAACTGTTAACCAAGTTCCTTTATCAACTTCTTCATATCCTCCCAGACATCACGCTTTTTATCGGGATTGCGAAGCAGGTATGCTGGATGATATGTGGGCAAAACCTTTACTCCCATGTAATCATGAAAACACCCCCTGAGCTTTGAAATCGGTTCTTTGGTTTCAAGGAGTGTCTGGGCGGCAAAAGTTCCAAGCGCACATATAAAATCCGGCTTTATTGCTGTAATCTGGCGCCCTAAAAAAGGAAAACATGCATTTATCTCGTCTGGCATGGGATTTCTGTTTCCCGGAGGGCGGCACTTAATGATATTACATATATAAACCTGCTTGCGGGTATAATTTATAGCCTCGATAATCTTTGTAAGAAGCTGGCCCGCAGCCCCTACAAAGGGTTCTCCTCTTTGATCCTCCTCATAGCCCGGCCCTTCGCCTACAAAAACGAGCCTTGCATGAGGATTGCCGGATCCAAATACAATATTTTTGCGGCTGCCAGAAAGCCGGCAGCGGCGGCAATCACCTAAGTCAACCCGGACAGCCTCCAGGGTTTCGGGTAAAAAAACCTCTTTGCGTCCCCAAACTTCAATTGTTTTGAGACTTTCCTTTGAGCAGTCAAAACCCCGGCACCCAGTTTCTGCCATAAACCGAAGAGTGTTGTTTATTTCTTCTACCGCGGCTGCAAAACCTTCTTTAACAGCCTTATTTCTATATGGAGGACGTAAGGTCATTCACTCTATGATTTCGGTTTTCGCATTACGGGTTTGACCGGTCTGCTCCCAGCCGCGAAGCACTGCCGTAAGGCAGAACCCCCGCCCTTTAGGGCGGGGAGCTTCACACGGTTTAAAACCAGATTACCTGAATGCGATAATGTTTTCAACGGGCTAAAATGTTACCTCACACCTAATATCCGATCCAGGAGAATATGGGCAACATCATCTTTTTCCATCTCAGGAAGAGACTCCTTTGTACCGTCTTTATAAAAAAGTGTCACCTTATTGTTGTCAGCACCAAAACCGGAAGATGGTTGGCCCACTAGGTTTCCCGCAATAATATCAAGGTTTTTTTCGGACAGCTTCCTTTCTGCGTGTTGTTCAAGGTTTTCTGTTTCCGCAGCAAAACCCACGAGAATCTGATCTTTTTTTCTCCTGCCAAGTTCTTCCAGAATATCCTGGTTTTTCTCCAGAAACAATACCATTTCATCTTTTTCCTTCTTGATCTTCTGCTCGGCCTGGTCCTTGGATCTGTAATCGGAAACGGCTGCTGATTTTATTATTATGTCGGAACCTTCCACGTTTTCAAACACAGCATGGGCCATCTCCCGGGCTGTGCCGACTCGGATCACCGTTACGTTGTTGGGATCGGGAAGATTTGTCGGACCGGTAATCAGAATGACTTTGCCTCCCCTTTGTTCAGCAGCCCTTGCAACTGCAAAACCCATCTTACCGGAAGAAGGATTGCTTATGAACCTAACAGGATCGATTGGTTCGCGGGTAGGACCGGCAGTTACAAGGACCCTTTTATCTTTCAGATCTTTGGGGGAAAGATAGTATAAAAGCCTGTCCAGAATATCCTCCGGATCGGGAAGGCGTCCGGGCCCGGTCGCACCGCAGGCAAGTTCCCCGGATTCAGGATCTATAACAAAATGTCCATCAGCCTTGAGTCTCTCAAGATTCCTCTGAACCGCTTTGTTTTCAAACATATGCGTATTCATAGAAGGGCACAGCATCACAGGACATGTCACCGCCAGCATGAAAGTACTCAGAGCATCATCAGCCACCCCGTTGGCGAGCTTGCCGATAATATTGGCAGTCGCTGGGACAATAACTACGGCATCCGCTTCATTAGCCCATTCGATGTGCCTGACGGAGACATCACCACCTTTTTCAAATAGGCTGGTGCACACCGGCTGCCCGGATAAGGCCTCAAAAGTTATAGGCCCCACAAACTCCTGGGCATTTTGAGTCATAATAACCCTGACGTTCGCCCCCCGTTTGATAAGAAGTCTTAAAAGTTCGACGCTTTTGTATGCTGCGATACCCCCGGAGACACCGAGTACGATACTTTTGTTATCAATAAGTTTTTTCATAAGCTTTTCATAAGTTGTTTGTTAGTATTAATTTAGCTTTTTGAAAAACGTGTCCCACAAGCATTAAGGTGATCCGATTTTAAAGCGGGTCACTGTTTGACCGGTCTGCTCCCCTCGACCCCTGATCTAATTTACAACTTTTTTTAATAACAAGTCAATTCCTATGGCACATAATTAAAAAAAACGTAATAGTTTAGTTCTTTGGAACAAATCGATTTCAACGAGCTTCAGGTATGATTAAATTTTATACTGGAAACTGTAAAAAATTTAATCATACCTGAAGCGGGAATATTTTTTAGAAGCTAAAGTGTTACAAAAAAACAAATCTGTTTGTAAAGAATCCTGGCCCATAGGACCAGGCTTTGGTTTGCCCCTGAAAGGGGCTATTTATCACAGAATCGATAAGTGTGAAGTGACTAACCTGTCGAGAGCTTGTCGAGAGCCTCAAAGCCGAACG
>JAUVVL010000014.1 GCA_030604635.1 Desulfobacteraceae bacterium | reverse complement strand
TAATCGGCTTTTATATACAGGATAGCATCTGTTCTTTCTTTACGCTCACTTATGCACGAGTTTGACACGGTTTAAAACCGGGTTACCTGAATGCGATAATGTTTTCAAAGGGCTAAAATGTTACAAAAACTTAAGTTATTATTTTGATTCTAAACTTGATGGTTATTGTCAAGCAAAAAAAGCAATTTGCTTGCCGCTATTGTGGATGCAGTTGTACCGTTTTCCACCTCTTTTAACATCCTTGGCAGTATCTTTTTAACATCAGGATTTTGATAAAACCGCTCTTTAATGCCCTCTTTTACCAGGGACCACATCCAGTCTACAGCCTGTTTTTTTCGGTTTGCCTCAAGCTCTCCAGTGGCAATAAATTTTCTTCGATGTTCTAAAACAGCATCCCAGATCACATCAATGCCGGACATCTCCAGGGCGCTACAGGTCTGAACAGGAGGTGTCCAATTGGGCGACGAGGGTGCTAAAAAGTGCAGGGCTGTTTCATACTGCTTTCTGGCAAGTTCCGCTTTTTCAACATTGTCACCGTCTGCCTTGTTGACGGCAACGGCATCCGCCAGTTCCAGAATTCCTTTTTTTATTCCCTGCAGTTCATCTCCTGCGCCTGCGATCATCAGTACTAGAAAAAAATCGACCATGGAAGCCACCGTGGTTTCAGACTGTCCAACCCCTACGGTTTCAACAATCATAACATCAAAACCCGCGGCTTCGCAAACAATCATTGTCTCCCGGGTTTTTCTTGCTACCCCGCCCAGGGTACCGCCGGAAGGAGAAGGCCGGATAAAGGCCTTCTCCTCAACAGACAGTTTTTCCATGCGCGTTTTATCCGCCAGTACGCTCCCGCCGCTCCTTTTGCTGCTTGGATCAACGGCAAGCACGGCCACCCGATGACCTTTTTTCACAAGCATTGTGCCGAGGCTCTCGATAAACGTGCTTTTGCCCACACCCGGCACCCCTGTTATTCCAAGGCGCACCGCCTTGCCTGTATAAGGAAGCAGAAGATCGATAATCGTTCGTGCCATCTCCTGATGGGCGGAAAGTGAACTTTCGATCAGCGTAATGGTCTTTGCGAGCACACGCCGGTTGAACTCCAGCACACCCTGGACATAATATTGTGGATCATCGACTATCATGGCTAAAGCGCAAAGAAGTGCCTAAAATGCCTAAAGTTGAAAGTGCCTAAAGTTAAGGTATTCCAACTTTTTTTTATTATAATTGGCCTCGCCAAAGGCGAGTTCCACAACTTTAGTTCACTTTAGGCACTTTAGTTCACTTCCAACTTATTTGGAATTATAAAACAAAAATAGGGCTATAAAAATTTTCTGCAACGAAAGCTCGAAAAACAGGTCTAAGCCTCCAATACATTCAGAACTTTATTGGCAGAGTCTGTAACCACGGTTCCGGGCCCAAACACTCCCGACGCTCCGGATTTATACAGGAAGTCATAATCAGCCGGCGGAATTACCCCTCCCACAACCACTTTGATCTCTTCGCCACCTTTTTCTTTGAGAAACTCGACCAACTGGGGCACCAGGGCCTTGTGCCCGGCCGCCAGGCTCGATACGCCAACAATATGTACATCGTTCTCCACGGCCATCTGGGCTGCTTCTTCCGGTGTCTGGAACATGGGGCCGATGTCCACGTCAAATCCGAGGTCCGCAAAGGCAGTGGCAATCACCTTGATCCCCCGGTCATGACCGTCCTGCCCCATCTTGGTCACCAGTATACGCGGTCTCCGTCCTTGCTTTTCCTGAAACTCATCGGTTCTTTTACGTACCGCTGCAAATATATCGCTGCCGGAATACTCATCAGCATATGCTCCGGATATACATTGGGTCGTGGCCACATACCGGTTGAAAACCTTTTCCATGGCATCTGAAATCTCTCCCACTGTTGCCCGCGCCCGTACCGCCGGAATACAGGCTTCCAGTAGGTTGCCGCCGGACTCGGCGGCGTTTGTTATAGCCTCTAAAGTTCTTCGGACTTCATCATTCTCCCGTTTTGCCTTGGTCTTTTTTAATCCTGCGACCTGTTCATCGCGGACAGCCTCTGAAACCTCAAGAAGGTCCTCCAGCGGCTCTTCCTCTATCTGATACTTGTTTACGCCCACAATCACATCCTTGCCCTGGTCGATGCGGGCCTGTTTCCTGGCTGCCGCTTCTTCGATACGCATCTTCGGCATCCCGGTCTCAATGGCCTTAGCCATTCCGCCCAGCTCCTCAACCTCATCAATGATCTTTCTGGCCTCCCGGATGATTCCATCGGTCAGAGCCTCAACGTAATAAGAGCCTCCTAACGGGTCAACCACACGGCATATCTGGGATTCTTCCTGGACAACAATCTGGGTATTCCTGGCGATCCGGGAGGAAAGATCCGTGGGAAGGGTGACAGCCTCATCAAATGAATTGGTGTGCAAAGATTGGGTACCACCCAGAACCGCAGACAGTGCCTCAAGGGTGGTTCTAATGATGTTATTATACGGGTCTTGCTCGGTCAGACTCCAGCCCGATGTCTGGACATGGGTTCTCAGCATGAGCGATCTAGGATTTTTAGGGTTGAACTTGCTGATGAGTTCATGCCACAGAAAACGGGCAGCCCTTAACATGGCGATTTCCATGAAAAAGTTCATCCCAACCCCGAAGAAAAACGAAAGGCGCGGTGCAAAGGTGTCGATATCCAGCCCTGCCGCCAGGGCAGCCTTGACATATTCCAGACCGTCCGCCAGGGTAAATGCAGTCTGAAGAACAGAGTCAGCACCGGCTTCCATCATGTGATAGCCGCTGATACTGACGGTGTTATATTTGGGCATATGCTCTGAGCAGTATCCGATGATATCGGATACGATCCTCATGGAGGGTTCCGGCGGGTAGATATAAGTATTTCTGGTCAGGTACTCCTTAAGAATATCGTTCTGGATGGTGCCCCCCAGTTGTACCTGCTTGACACCCTGCTCTTCAGCCGCGACAATATAGCCTGCAATAACCGGAAGAACCGCGCCGTTCATGGTCATGGAAACCGTCACCTTATCCAAGGGGATCTGATCGAAAAGGTTCTTCATATCCTCAATAGAATCGATGGCAACACCTGCTTTGCCGATATCCCCCACAACCCTGGGATGGTCCGAATCATATCCCCTGTGGGTTGCAAGATCAAAGGCCACCGAAAGCCCGGTCTGACCGGCAGCCAGGTTCTTCCTGTAAAATTCATTCGACTCTCTGGCCGTGGAAAAACCGGCATACTGGCGGACAGTCCATGGCCTCCCGGCGTACATGGTAGCCATGGGACCCCGCACATAGGGTGCAAAACCCGGAAGGGTGTTCACATGCTCCATCCCTTCAAGGTCTTCGGCAGTATACAAAGGCTTAACTAAAATACCTTCAGGGGTCTTCCAGTTCAGGTCCTCAAGTGGCCTTCCCCTGAGTTGTTTGGTGGCAAGTTCTGTCCATTTATTAAATTCCGGATGTTCTGGCATGCCTTCCTCCTTTATTTCGTGTCACGGGCCTGGTTATCTTTCACACAGTTCAACCAGAACGCCATTGGTCGCTTTGGGGTGCAAGAAGGCGATCTTTGCGCCGCCGGCGCCTTTTCTGGGTTTTTCATCAATAAGCTTTATACCTTTTTCCTTTAATTCTTCCAGGGCCTCTTCAATATTTTCCACGCGAAAAGCAACGTGATGGATCCCCTGGCCTTTCTTTTCCATAAATTTGGCTATAGGCCCGTCCGGTGCTGTTGATTCAAGAAGCTCCACCTCACTTTCTCCCACCGGGAAAAAAGCAGTTGTAACTTTCTGCTCTTCAACGGTCTCAGAGCCTTCATATACAAGCCCGAGCGCATCCGTCCAAAAGCTTTTACCTTCATCGATGCTGTTTACGGCAAGACCGAGATGGTCGATCTTTAGTATTTTCATGGAAACCTCCTTTCAAATTGAATATTTACTATTGAAGCCCGCCCTGGTGCGACTCGGGCTATTTTTTGTGTAGAGTTTATGCATCATCTAAAACTAATTTTTATGACTTATAGTACTGGTGATCGGTCTGGGCCAGGGATCTTATAATTAAGGAATCCTATATAAATTTTTCCATTACCCGCTTAAAGCCTGGCATAGCATTAATAATGGTTTCATCATCCACGCAAAAAGCGATTCTGAAATGGCCGGGACCGCCAAAACCGCTACCGGGCACGGTAAGAATGAGTTCCTCCTGTAAGGCCTGTACGAATTTTATGTCATCAATAACAGGCGTTCTGGGGAAAAGATAAAAAGCACCCGCCGGCTTGACGAATCCGTAGCCACAATCTGCAAGACCATCACATAAAATTTCTCTTTTCCGGGCATAAGCGGAAATATCCACGCTCACTCCCTGGAGGGTTGCTACAACCCGTTGCATCAATGCCGGCGCGTTAACAAATCCAAGGATTCTGTTGGCCAGTGCCATACCTCCTAAAAGATCTTTCTTAAATGCAGCTTCGGGATTGACCGCCAAATAGCCGATCCGCTCCCCGGGAACCGAAATATCCTTGGAATATGAGGTGGCAATGATGCTATCATTATAACCGTTAAAAATGCTCGGCACCTTGCGGCCGTCGTAAACTATCTTGCGGTAGGGCTCATCCGATATAAGATATATGGTCCTGGTCAGCTTTTTCCCTTTGTCTTTTAAGAGCGTTCCGAGTTCATTGATCCTCTCTTTTGCATATACCTGACCGGTGGGGTTGTTTGGAGAGTTTATCAGGACCGCCTTGGTCTTTTGAGTTATAGCAGCGGAAACAGCGTCAATATCTATATCAAAATCCGGTTTTGTCGGTACGGTTTTAAGAATCCCGCCATGGTTGCTTGCATAAAAACTGTATTCAACAAAATATGGGGCCAGCGTAATAACCTCATCGCCGGGATCGAGGATTGCTTTCAGGATAACATTCAGAGCACCAGCCGCACCGCAGGTCATGATCACCTCATTTTCCGTAATCTGTGTTTGCTGTTCTTCACAAAGATACTCAGCTACAGACTTGCGAACATGCGGATATCCGGTATTGGGCATATAACCATGATCTCCCATACCTGAGGACATCACGGCATCCATAAGTGACGCTCTAAATTTTTCCGGAGGCTCCAGGTTGGGGTTACCCAGGCTGAAATCATACACTTTTTCGGCCCCATGCTCAGCCTTAAGGCGGGTCCCCTCTTCAAACATCTTGCGTATCCAGGAAGATCCGGACTGTATAACCTTAATATTTTTTGATATTGTCATATGAATACTTGAGACCTTTGCAAAACGTTCCCTTTTGCCCAATCTCTGCGCCAGACTCAAATTTTAATCCTCAAAATACTCAATGTATTCCTACGGTTAAAATTTTTGCCTTCCTTGACCTTGAATCCCGCTTTAGCGGGAAACATTTTTCAAAGGTCTCTACTTTAAACCGAATCAGTCGGCGGATATCACGGATTTAACCTCGGGAATATCATTTTTCAACAATCTCTCTATCCCGTTTTTAAGGGTCATCTGGGACATGGGACATCCGGCACATGCGCCCTGCAAGCGCACTTTAACCACCCCGTCTTCCACATCGACAAGTTCCACATCGCCGCCGTCCGCCTGCAGCATGGGTCTGATCTTGTTTAATACCGCCTGAACTTTTTCTTTCATGATTCTATCCCCTTCCTAAAGATAATTTGCAATTTTTATATTTATATTAAAATTAGATTTTTTTTCAACTTCTATTTAAATCTTTCTCACACATCCCTTTTTTTATAAAAATCCTTTCTGAATTCATCAAATTTACCTTTGCATATTGCCCTTCGCATACGCTTCATAAAGCTTATATAGTAATGAATATTATGAATCGTATTTAAACGGTAAGCAAGAAGTTCTTTTGCCATGTACAGGTGTCGCAGGTAAGCTCTGGAGTAATTTCGGCAGGTATAACACTTACATCCGGATTCTATCGGTTCAGTATCAGACTTGAAACCTGAATTGCAGATATTTATTGTGCCGTATTTTGTGAACATCTGGCCGTTTCGGGCGTTTCTGGTGGGAATGACGCAGTCGAACATATCTGCGCCGAGGGCAACAAGCTCCACGAGATCCTCGGGAGTTCCGACTCCCATGACATACTTCGGTTTATTATCAGGCAGTCTCGGAAGCGTAAAATCCGCCATTTCAAGCATGATATCTTTTGGTTCCCCAACGCTGAGTCCGCCGATTGCATAACCGCTGAATCCGATTTCAACAAGAGCATCAGCTGAAATTTCTCTTAGATCCTTCAACATTCCCCCCTGAACAATACCGAACAGGGCATTTTCTCCCTCGTTTTCCCAGGCTTTTTTACATCTTTTTGCCCAGCGCGTGGTAAGTTTAAGGGCATCTATAGTATAATCCCGGCCGGCAGGATATTTTATACATTCGTCCAGGCACATAATGATATCCGACCCGAGACTGATTTGAATTTCAACCGACTTTTCAGGAGTCAAAACATGTTCTGAACCGTCGATATGGGATTGAAATAAGACACCCTCCTCGTTAATTTTGCGAAGCTTTGCAAGAGAAAAGACCTGAAACCCGCCGCTGTCCGTTAAAATAGGCCGATCCCAGTGCATAAAACCGTGGAGACCGGAAAAGCGACGGATCACTTCACATCCAGGTCTGAGATACAAATGATAGGTATTTCCAAGGATGATCTGTGTACCACAATCCAGGAGTTCTTCGGGCGACAGGGATTTAACTGTGGCAAGAGTTCCCACCGGCATGAAAACAGGGGTCTCAACGGCTCCGTGAGCTGTCTGCAATAGTCCCGCTCTTGCCTTTGTTGTTTTAGATGCCGAAACTATCTCGAAATTAAACATAAGCTTAGACGTTATAGCCCGTTAGTTGTAAATTTCTTGCTTTTTGTAGTAAGAAATCTACTTTAATAATGAAATTTAAAAGTGAGCTAAAGTTATGGAATACTATCCATATTATAGAGACAGGATACCTTAACTTTAGGCATTTCAAACTTTAGGCATTTTAGGCACTTTTTTGCGTTAAACCCGAATTTATTTTAAGATACTTAAATAAATCCCGTTTGTTTCCAGCTTGTCCGGGTTCAGTTCTATGCTATTAACATAGCATCTCCATAACTGAAAAACCTGTATCTTTTATTGATCGCAGCCTGGTATGCATTCAGCACCTTTTCGCGACCTGCAAAAGCAGATACAAGCATTAATAGTGTCGATTTGGGCAAATGGAAATTTGTGATCATTGCATCTACAACTTTAAACCTGTACCCGGGGTATATGAAAAGGTCGCAGCTGCCGCTGCCGTGAACAACGATTCCGTTGTTATCCGACGCATACTCCAGAGTACGCACGCATGTTGTTCCAACGGCCAGGATGCGGCTGCCGTTTGCTTTGGCATGATTAATAATATCCGCCGTCTCTTTTGAGATAAAGTACAACTCGGAATGGATCCTGTGGTCTCTTATATCCGATACCCTTACAGGCAAAAAGGTACCGTAACTCACGTGCAGGGTAATTTCAACGATCCTGACACCTTTTTCTGCTAGTTTTTCAAGGAGTTCTTCTGAAAAATGGAGTCCTGCTGTTGGTGCGGCAACTGCTCCCTTTTGCGAAGCATATACGGTCTGGTAAGATGTTCTGTCATCGCATGCGATATCATACATATCCCGCTTAATATAAGGAGGAAGGGGCACATTTCCTATCAGGTATAGAAGGGTTTCGAAATCACCTTTGTATGAAAACTTTAAATTATAAATTCCGTCTCGGCAATTGATAACCTCGGCTTTCAACAACTGATTAAAAAAAAATGACGTGCCGGGCTTGGGTCTTCTTGAAGTTTTTATCAGGCACTGGCAGACAAATTCGCCGCCATCTGTCTGGCTTTTACGCCCGCCTGAATAGTCTAAAATTAAAACCTCTGCCCTCCCCCCGGTATCCTTTTCACCGATCAGTCGTGCCGGAATCACCTCCGTGTTGTTAACAACCAGTATATCTGATGAGAAAAGGAGATCACAAATTTCATAAAACTGATGGTGTGACAGCCTGCCTGTTTCCTGATGCAGGAAAAGAAGCTTTGACCGGTCACGCTCATCCACCGGTTTCTGAGCAACAAGTTCATCTGGAAGTTCATAGTTGTAATCTTGTAATAAAAACATGATAAAATAGTTATATTTATTTACGATCCCTTATACGCGAGTTCACACGATTTGGAATCTGATTACCCATGGAGCGGTCCTAAAGACGATAACTCCCTGCCCCCTTATTTAACTAAAAATATTAATTTAGCTTTTTCCTATGTAAACCAACCCCAATCCCACCAGAATAAGCACAAATCCGAATTTTCGCAGGGCATTGTCCGGCATTTCAAGTATTTTGTGTACCCAAAACTTCATTTTTTCAGGAAATGCAAAATATGGGAGCCCTTCCACGACCATCACCATTCCAAGGACGCACAGAAAAAATTTCATTATACCCCCCTTTCATTTAATCTTAATAAAGTCCGAGATAAATTCATCATGAGAAATTCGGGTTAGGTTTTATTACCTATATTCTTTCAAAGCCGGATTTGTCAAAATAAAATACCGATCTTTTTTCCATCCGGCAAATACTTCAAAATGGCTTGACTATTTTTTAACAATCATACAGAATTCGAAATTTGGTAATATGACTGTATCAATCCATTTTTTTTTCGAAACCATTAAGTAATAGGATCAAATAATGGAATTCGAACCTGTTATTGGGCTTGAAGTTCATGCCCAGCTCAAGACCAAAACAAAGATCTTTTGCAGCTGTTCAACATCATTCGGAGCGCCGCCCAATACGCACACCTGCCCCGTATGCCTGGGAATGCCCGGAGTACTCCCTGTTCTCAATAAAAAAGTTGTTGAATTTACACTGCGCATGGCCATTGCGACAAACTGTCAAATCGGCAGGGAAAGCAGGTTTGCACGCAAAAACTATTTCTATCCCGACCTTCCTAAAGGATACCAGATTTCCCAGTACGAACTGCCTATTGCCGAAAATGGACATATAGAAATCGAATCAAACGATCATAAAAAAAGAATCGGAATTACCAGGATACACATGGAAGAAGATGCCGGCAAACTGGGCCATGATCCTGACCGACCTTTCAGTATGGTCGATTTCAACCGTACCGGTGTTCCTTTGATTGAAATCGTAAGCAATCCGGACATCAGATCGCCTGAAGAAGCAGGGGCTTATCTCAGGAAGCTGCGGTCGATTGTCCGCTACATCGGCATCTGCGACGGCAACATGGAAGAAGGAAGTTTCAGGTGTGATGCAAATATATCGATAAGACCCAAAGGATCTGAAACCCTCGGAACCCGCACAGAATTAAAAAACCTGAACTCTTTTAAGCATGTTGAAAAGGCACTTCATTTCGAGATCGGTAGGCAAAAGGAAATATTAGAAGACGGTGGTCACGTGGTTCAAGAAACAAGGCTGTGGGATCCTGACAAGAACAGATCCACATCCATGCGGAGTAAGGAAGAGGCACACGACTACCGCTACTTTCCGGACCCGGATCTTCTTCCCCTTGTTATAGATGAAGATTGGATCGATGCCGCAAGAAAAACCCTCCCTGAACTACCGGATGAAAAAAAGAGGCGCTTTACCATGAAATACAGCCTCCCCTCTTACGATGCTACCTTTCTGACATCAAGCCGCGAACTTGCAGACTACTTTGAGGCATGCGTAAATAAGTTCCCAAATCCCAAACAGGTGAGCAACTGGGTCATGGGATCACTTCTGGGGCTTTTAAATGTTGAAGGAAAATCGATAAATGAATCCCCGATATCTCCTCACAATCTTGCAAGTCTCCTCAAACTCATTGATGATGGCGTCATCAGCGGCAAAATCGCCAAGACCGTCTTTGATGAAATGGCACAAACAGGCAAGCCTCCAAAGGAAATCGTTGAAGAGAAAGGCCTTGTTCAGGTTACGGACGTATCTGCTATTGACGAAGTTGTATCATCGGTGCTTTCTCGTTGCCCAAAGGAAGTTGAAGAATATAAAAACGGAAAAACCAAGCTACTCGGCTTTTTCGTGGGCCAGGTTATGAAGGAGACCAAAGGCAAGGCCAATCCGAAAATCGTAAATGAAATACTGAAAGATAAGCTCGGTGTCTGAGAAAAAAATTACTCTATGAATCAAGAATTAACAACTGAAGAACAAGCCGCACTTAAGAATATTGCCGCAAAGCTTTCGACTTTTGAAAGACAAAGAGGCAATCTAATCCCCGTTCTACAGATGATCCAGGAAGAGATAGCCTATCTCCCTCCTGAAACCTTAAAAATGGTAGCGGAACACCTCGGAATTTTCGAATGTGAGGTTTATGGCGTTGCAACATTCTATAACCAGTTCCGATTCCGTCCACCGGGCAAACATCCGATTAAAGTTTGTCTGGGTACGGCCTGCCACGTCAGGGCAGGTGATATTATCCTTGAAAACTTTGAACGAAAGCTTGAAATTTCCGAAGGTGAAACCACGCCCGACAGAGAATTCAGTATTGAAAGGGTCGCCTGTGTCGGATGCTGTGCCATGGCTCCAGTGGCCATTATCGGTGAAACCGTCCATGGCCAGATGGCCCCCAGCAAGGTGGAAGGACTTCTCATGCGGATTGAAATAGAAAAAGAGATGGAAGAAAGAGAAAAACAAAAAAATGAGTCCGGCCGATAATGAAAAATTAGATCAGGTATTCAGCGCCATCCGCGAAGAGGCCGAGAAACGCCGGAAAGCATTCAGGGAGGCTCCGGTCCCAAAAATTCATATCGGCATGGCGACATGCGGCATTGCCTCAGGAGCCCTGGAGACTAAAAAGGCATTCGAAGAAACCCTTGCTGAACGCAACATTGAAGCTCTAATCCATCCAGTAGGGTGTATCGGTCATTGCTATGCCGAGCCGGTTGTTATCATAGATCATCCAGATTCCGGATTCCCGCCCATTTTTTATCACGAAGTAACCGCGGGCAAGGCCAAAATGCTGGTAAAGCTCTTCTTGGAAGAGGGAGACCCCCGTTTTGAGCATATACTCGGCGCCACGGTTGAAAACGATCTGATTCCTTCGGTCATGGAATTTTCCAGGTTCAATCAGGAAAAACGGGTTGTTATGGAAAAATGTGGCTATATCGATCCCGAGGATATATATGACTACATTGCCGAGGGCGGGTATTCTATGCTTGTGAAGGTGCTTCAACTCACACCCGATAAAATCATCAAGGAAGTCCGGAATTCCGGCCTGAGAGGCAGAGGCGGCGCCGGGTTCCCCACCGGCAAAAAGTGGGAATTGGCAATGCATGCAGAAGGTCAGATTAAAATAGTAATTTGCAATGCTGATGAGGGGGACCCAGGCGCATACATGGACCGAACTATACTGGAGAGCAATCCGCATCAGGTCCTTGAAGGCATGGCCATCTGCGCCTATGCCGTTGGTGCTAACAAAGCCGTTGTGTATATCAGGGCAGAATATCCGCTCGCAGTGAAGATAGTAACCAAAGCCATCCAGCAGGCAAAGGAACTTGGGCTTCTGGGTAAAGGCATCCTGAGCAGCACGTTTGATTTGGAAATTGACGTGTTTCGAGGATCGGGAGCCTTTGTTTGTGGAGAGGAAACAGCCCTGATCCGATCAATTGAAGGATACAGAGGTATGCCCCGGCATCGCCCGCCTTATCCTGTTGAAAAAGGTCTCTGGGGCCATCCCACGGTTATCAACAACGTTAAAACCCTGGCCTCCGTTCCACCCATTCTGGAAAATGGCGCTACATGGTTCAGAGGAATAGGTACTGAGAACAGTCCCGGCACCGCCATCTTCTCTGTAGTCGGAAATGTTGTTCATGCCGGTCTGGTAGAAATCCCCATGGGCGTGACATTACGGACCCTTATCTTCGATATATGCGGTGGGATTCTGAATAAAAAGAAATTCAGGGCCGTTCAGATCGGGGGACCTTCCGGAGGGTGCCTGCCTGCGGATCTTCTGGACACCCCCATTGATTTTGACTCTCTAACAGAAGCAGGAGCGATGATGGGTTCCGGCGGAATGGTAGTAATGGATGAGGATACCTGCATGGTCGATGTCGCTCGATATTTTCTTGATTTCACCCAGAAGGAATCTTGCGGTAAATGCACCTTTTGCAGAATCGGAACACATCACCTGCTCAGGATACTGGAACGATTAACCAAAGGCGAAGGTCAAGACAAAGACTTAGAACAATTGGAAAGCCTGAGTGAAGATATTAAAACAGGTTCTCTTTGCGGTCTGGGGAAAACCGCCCCGAACCCGGCACTCACTTCCCTAAAGTACTTCAGAGATGAATATGAGGCCCATGTTAAAGAAAAGCGCTGCCCGGCCCTGATGTGCCGGTCTTTGATCGCCTATTATTTTGATTTAGATCTATGCGCTCGCGGCTGCGACGCCTGTGCCACATGTTGCCCGGTTGAGGCCGTATTTACCACCAGTAATCGAAAGAAGGGGGTTGATCAGGAACTCTGTGTAAAATGTGGTGAGTGCATGGTGGCCTGCCCACCTGAATATGATGCCGTCAGAAAGGTATCTCCTTCGAATCTGGTTCCCGTTGTTGAGCGGGCTCCGGAGAAGAAGTAATGAGGATTATTAGCTATGCCTAAACTCCTGGTGGACAATAAGGAAATTGAAGTCAAAGAAGGGACCACCCTGCTTCAGGCCTGCCTTGACAATGGTATCTACATCCCCAACCTCTGCTACCTTGAAAGCATGGACGATCCCTCGGCTTCATGCAGGATGTGTTTTGTTGAAATCGAGGGGGAGGAAAAACCAATAACGTCATGCACTGTTACGGTCAAAGATGACATGGTCGTCAAAACCGACACCCTGTCTGTAAGGCGATTGCATCGGACGGCCTTTCGACTTCTCCTGTCGGTCCACCATGTGGACTGTAAGAATTGTCATGTCAATAAAAAATGTGAATTACAGCGCATTGCCAAATATCTAGAGGTCGGTTTAAAGCCCAAGCACCTGGAACAACACCTTAAAGAGCCGGACATCGACCAGGATCACCCTTTTCTGGATTACTACCCCAATCGATGCGTTTTGTGCGGCAAATGTATTCATATCTGCCGGAAAAAGCACGGCCAATCTGTTCTGACCTTTGCCAAACGAGGATTTGATACGGTAATCAGCTCTTATGGCAAAAATGATGTATCATCGCTTGCTTGTGAAAAATGCGTTGTTTGTGTCGATATCTGTCCGGTAGGAGCCCTTATTCTGAAAGAAGCCCAAGAATAATCTATCCCGGATAAGCCAATACAAAAAAACTTATTACGAAAGCACGAAAATACCAAAACACAAAAATTGAAAATTTTAATATTATTTCGTGCTTTCAATATTTCGCCCGGTAGGCAGAACCTGTCGTGCCGGGGTGTTTTCGTGATCATCTTTAAAATTTTTTGCAAGAAAAAACGAATCTTATTTCAAAGAGACTAAATAACGAAAACGCCGGAAATATGGGGTCCTTTTTACTGCTGATATATGATCTTGATGATTTTTGGCCGATATGCATCCTTTTTGGCCAGCTTGTTCCCCTTTAATTTTACGAACACAATCGCAAGTCCGAAAAACAAAAGACCGGTAATTATCGAAAGTGTTGACTCATCGAAATTAAAAATAGGCGCTATTTTTTCGCCTATTAACGCGCCTGCCAGCAAGAACAGGATCGGCAACACATAAAGTAGAAAAGTAGCTTTCAACAACGGGGATGTTGCAAAGCTCAGTACAACATTCTGGCCGACCTTTGCCCCCGCAACATTTATCGCTTCCACCTCCATCTCCTTACCGCCGCCCAAGACCGTGCAGGAACTTCTTGCAGCACACGACCCACAGGCGCCTGTTTTCGTTGTTGTGACCCATGCGGTGGTGGAACCGACTTTTGTTACAATACCTTTTTCAGTTGCCATGACAATATCCTGACCCGCATTTCTCACGAATCGAGTTTACCGTAGCTGCAAGGCGCGGGTCATGCAGCTGTGGTAATCCACCGCAAATGGCTCGCAACACAGCAGATGCGGTGAAACCGGCTCGTCCGCAGGATGAACAATGTCAAGATTTTTTTAATCCTGCCAAGAGCACAAATTATATTCCTGCGATGTTGGGAATTACTATTGCAAAGTATTAGCATTATTAAAATGATAAATTCTTCTTGTCATTGTTCATGAGAAATGCGGGCTAGTACTCTTTCGGCATCATATTCAGCTGATCCAGAGTAAAAACCGGACCGTCTTTGCATACAAATTCTTTGCCGATATTGCATCGTCCGCATATCCCGATACCGCATTTCATGCGCATTTCAAGGGACATTATGATGTGATCATTGGAGTAATTAAGCTTGTCCAAAACAGGCTGTGTAAATTTGATCATGATCGGCGGACCGCAAACAATGGCATATGTGTCTGCATCACCCGGGGGTGCTTCCTGATCGGTAATGGTCGGCACAAATCCGATATTATATTTCCAGTCCGGATCATCTGTGGCATCAACGGTAATGTGCATGTTCATATCATCACGCTTTTCCCATTCAGCCAGTTCATCCTTGTAAAGTAGCATACCAGGCGTGCGGGCGCCGTATATAACATGGAGTTCATTAAATTTGGGGCGGTTGGCCGGATCCAGCATATAGACGATGGACGAACGCAGGGTGGTGAATGCAAAACCTCCGCCGATTATCACAACATTCTTGCCTTCCATGATATCCCAGGGATACCAGTTGCCCATAGGACCGCGTATCCCCATAATGTCGCCGGCCTTCATGGCGTGAAGATAGGATGTTACCAGGCCGACCTTGTTGACGGTGAACATTAAAAACCCTTTTTCCGTGGGAGATGATGCAATTCCTATGGGTATTTCACCCTTTCCAGCCACGGAAAGTTCGGCAAACTGCCCGGCTTTGTAAGCGAATTTTTCTTCGTCATCCGGATTTATAAAGACAAGCTTGAATGTTTTAAGATTTTTATCTTCGGTTTCAGTTATTATTTCGTCGATGCGAACCGGATAAGGCAAATACGGATTTTGCACTTTTATTCCCCTTTTAGAATTGACCATTGAAGATTGTTCTATCAAAATAAAATCATCAACCTCCATAACTGTTCATTAATTCGCAAACCCTGCGTATATCGATATTAACCGGACAGAGACGAATACATCGACCACATCCGACACATTGAATTCCATTTTCATACTTGTCCACGTAATATTTGAGCTTGTGCATGAACCGCTGGCGAACCCGCTGTATCTTGGTGTCCCTGGGATTGTGCCCTGATCCGTGAAGGGTAAACAGCGGATACATACAGCTATCCCAATTGCGCATGCGTATCCCGTAATATCCGTAAGTTTCGTCTTGAATGTCAAAACACCAGCATGTGGGACACGCATATGTGCAGGTACCACAGTTTATACAAGCAAAAGCCGCTTCTTCCCAAAAAGATGCTTCAAAAAGGTCGGTGATATTTTTATCCTTTAATTCATCGGTGCTTACCCGAGAGGTTATCTTTGCCTCTGCGGTATGCCTCATGGTCTCAATCTGGTCGCTTGCAGCATCGGCATCCACTTCTGCACCCCAGCCGGCAGCTGATAAAAAGTTTTCTCCCTTTTCTGTAATAACCTTAATTAAATAATGATCGTTTGTATCCACCAGGAGCAGGTCCAATCCCTCTTCATGAAACGGTCCGCAACCGGCGGGCGTGCAGAAGCATGTACTGCATGGGGTATCGCATGCATACCCTACAAAAGTAGTCGCTTCATAGGATTTAATCCAATAAGGGTCTTTATATTCGGGTGCATCAAAGTTTGGCTTAACCACCAGGAAAGCTTTGGCATCACAAGGCCTGATACCGATGACTGCCCGAGGCGAATAATCCTTATCGATTTCTTTCAAGATGTGATGATCTTCCTTGTTCTCATCCAAAGTATATTCGAACATTACCTCGGACTGGGGGTATACCACCGACTTGGGTGAAAGCCGTGTATTTAACAAGCTCAAATCCGGCAGTTCACCTTTGTCGAGTTCCTTAAAATTATGGAATTTATCTTGCTTAACCGGGCCGAATAATCGAAAGGAATCATCTAAACGTTCAAGACCTTTAGCCCAACTTTCCTTATCAATTTTTATGAACTTCATATCATATGCCCTTGTTTTTTATTTGCTTGCACCCTTTAAATCCCTTCCTCCACTCCAATACTCCAAGCTCCCGATGATGGTTGTATATTATATTTGTCAATATTTTCAGTCTGTATCAATAACTTCGAACGTTTATTTTGAACAAGGGCGGCCTATTTAATAAATTCATCCGGATCATCGGACCTGTATGTATCAAGGGGCGGCCGTTCTTCCAATGTCATGCCGGCCTCCCAGCCGAACAGATCCAGACAATCTTTTTCCAGTTTTTTTGTAAACCTTCGGACCTTTATTCCCATGGGGCACGCACGTTCACAGGCGCCGCAATCCGTACATCTGCCGGAACAGTGATAGGCCCTTAAAAAATGGAATGTCCTTGTATCTATAGGGTCCTGGCTTTTGCCGACCCACTGGGGCCGTGATTCGTCTACAAAGCATGTGTGGCAGTAGCAAAGTGGACATGCATTTCTGCAAGCGTAACAGCGGATACAGGCTGAAATGAGGTCATCAAAATATCTCCATTTCTCTTCCGGAGGCATGGCTTCAATTTTTCGGACATCCTCATATCTGTCCACATCCTTTTGTTCCTCAACCGGATCACCAACAACTTCATCGTGTTTTACCGGATTGCGGTGAATACATATTGCGCAGTTTTCCTGAAGGACGTCACTTTTATTCAAGGTTTTTTCAAAACCATCGCCCTTAACAATGATCTTGTCATCCGCCTCAATCACGTCCTGTATTTCAGTTTCAAACATTGTTTCGATCTTGTGCCGGTCAATCATAGCTTTGCACGGCACGCCGATAATAACGAGCCGATCCCTTTTGATCTTGTTTTCGATAATATGGGTAACAATATTGCGGGAATCGCATCCCTTGGCAATAATACCGATTTTTTCCTCTCTGTTGGTGAGGTAGTTTGCCAGATTAATTCCGCAGTTGCTGTCCCACACAAAATTATCGACGTCTTGGGGCGTTTTTGCGAAACAGGGCTCATTCATCATCGGCACGGTCCCCTTACGGAATCCGATGACCATATCAACTTTGGACTCTTTTAAGAGCCGATTTGATATTTCCTTTATCTTATCAATATATGCTGACATCTTAAGCTACCTTGGCCATTGTTTTTAGATAATTATTATTGGGTCCCAGAGCCTTGACCGCCGCGGTAACCTTGTTGACCACATCGACAAACTTGGTCGATTCAGCAGAGGAGATCCATGAAAAATGGAGACGGCCGGGTTCGATTCCCATATATTCCATAAGCTTTTGAAATAATGCAAACTTTCTGCGGGCATAGTAATTACCTTCCAGGTAATGGCATTCGCCGGGATGTCACCCGGACACCCAGACCCCGTCGGCCCCCTCCCGCAAGGCAGCCAGAAAAAACTTAGGGCTCATTCTTCCGGTGCAGGGGATTCTGATGACCCGGACGTTGGGCGGATATTCCATTCTGCTGACGCCGGCAAGGTCAGCGGCACCATAGCTGCACCAGTTACACAAAAAACTGACGATCTTGGGTTCCCAATCTGACATTTTAATAATCTCCTAACCCGGATAAACCGGAACCAAAAAAGTCATGTTTTATCTAACCACGAACCCGCCCCGCCTGCCGGCGGGCAGGTTTCTTCGTGTACTTTGTGGTGAAAAAAATTTTATCATAAAACGCACAAAATCTATTGCTAAGAAACTAATATCTATTAGTTAATTTGTAACATTTTAGCTTTTTGAAAAACGTGTCCAACAAGCGTTCAGGTGATCCGGTTTTAAAGTGGGTCACTGTTTGAGTGTATTAGAGAGCGTTTAGAAAGAACAGCAAAATAGCAAATTTTACCTGTGAGTTAAATAATATGCGCATTTTATCGGCTTTTATATACAGGATAGCATCTGTTCTTTCTTTACGCTCACTTATGCACGAGTTTGACACGGTTTAAAACCGGATTATCTGAATGCGATAATGTTTTCAAAAAGCTAAATTAATACCTTAATTTTTATACTGCTTCATTCAATGCAAAGATCTGTGCAAAAATCTGGTCGTTGTCAAATCCTTTAAGATGGATGGCTCCGGAACGGCACGAGGCAGCACATAAACCACATCCCTTGCAAAGAACCGGATTGATTTCAGCCTTCCTGGCAAAAAAACCTTCTTCCGTGAAACTGGGTGCTGAATACGGACATACGGAAACACAGACGCCGCATGAACTGCAAATAAAGGGGTTAGTTTCTGCAATATTGCCGCTGGTCTGAATAGTTTTCTGAACCAAAACCGTTATGGCTCTGGCTGATGCGGCCTGAGCCTGGGTTATAGACTCATCGATGGATTTTGGAGCATGGGCCAGCCCACATACGAAGACGCCGTCTGTAGCAAAATCGACGGGCCGGAGTTTGACATGGGCTTCCGCAAAAAAACCGTCTTGATTCTGGGGCACTTTATAAAATTTCGCCAATGGATTCTCCATGTAGGGAACAATAGCCGAAGCCAGAATCAAAAGATCGGGCTGGATATCCATCTGGCGGCCGAGCACCCGGTCGGTGAAGGTTACCTGGAGATCCTCTTGTTCTAAGGCCACGTTGAATGCTTTATCAGAGTTATAACGGATAAAAACGATTCCTGACGAGCGTGCCTTTCGGTAAAGATCTTCACGTAATCCATAAGGACGCAAATCTCTGTAAAGAACAAAAACGTCCATAGCTGGATTAATCTCCTTGAGTTTCAAAGCGCTTTTTATGGATTGCGTACAGCAGACCTTTGAGCAGTAAGGCCGATCCGGAATGCGCGAACCGACACACTGGACAAATGCAGCAGTCTTGAGTTGCTCTAAAGCAGGATCATTCTCTATAAACCGCTGCTGCAGTTCCAGCCCGGTGACAACACGGGGATCCTGGCCGTACAAATGCTCATTCGGCTTAAGTTCTGAAGCGCCGGATGCAATGATGGTTACACCATGCTCCAGGACTCTGCTCTTGCCATTGTTTTGGACGGTCGTTTTGAAATTCCCCACAAACCCTTCCACCTGTTCTATCTGGGAATTCATGAAAATCTCTATGTTGTTGTCGGACTGGACCGCTTCAATCAATCCGGCCAAATGATCTTGAACATCCTCGCCCCGCCAGGTTTCGTGGAGATGCCGTGCCTGTCCGCCAAGGGCATCGGTCCTTTCTATCAGAAAGGTTCGGTATCCCTGCTCGGACATATTTTCAGCCGCCGCCATCCCGGCGACGCCGCCTCCGATAACAAGAGCCGTCTTGGTGATCGGCATGGTCGATTCTTTCAAAGGTTCAAGCAGGGTCGCCTTGGCTATGGCCATTCTGACCATATCTTTGGACTTTTCCGTGGCCTCATCAGGATCGTTTTTATGAACCCATGAGCACTGGTTGCGGATATTGGCCATCTCGAACAGATATTTATTAACGCCAGCGTTAGTTAAGGTCTCCTGAAAAAGCTGCTCATGGGTTTTCGGAGTACAAGCGGCCACAACCACCCGGTTCAGCTTATGCTCCTTGATGACCTCGGTCATTTTCTCCTGGGTGTCCTGGGAGCAACTGAACATATTCTCTTCCACATAGGCAACACCGGGCAGGTTTTTGGCGAACTCCACCACAGCAGGAACATCGACAACGCCCGCAATATTGGTGCCGCAGCGGCATACAAAAATACCGATCCGGGGGGGGTCCCCTCTAACGTCCAACTCCTCGGGAATATCTTTTGTCTTGGTAAGGGTCCACCGGGCTTCGGCTAATCTGCTTCCCAGCACACCCGCTGCAGCACTGGAATCGACCACTGATGCCGGAATATCCTTGGGCGCCTCAAAGGCACCGCAAACATAAATGCCTGATTTTGAACTTTCAACCGGAGCAAAACTGTTGGTGTCGGCAAAGTTGTAGTGATCTATGTCAACACCTAATCTCTTAGCCAGTTCCACACCTTCCAGGCTGACCGCAAGACCCACGGAAAGCACTACGATATCAAACTCTTCTTCAACCCTTTTGCCGGACTCGTCCACATAGCGGATCAGATGCTTTCCGGTTTCTTCAACAGGGATAACGGTGGTGACCTTAGATTTGATGAAACGGACCCCCATTTCATCCTTTGCTCGGTTATAGTATCTTTCAAAGTCTTTTCCGTAAGTGCGTATATCAATATAAAAAATGGCTGTATCCAATTCCCTGCCGGCATGGTCTTTAGCCAGCATGGCTTCCTTGATGGCATAGGTGCAGCAGACACCGGAGCAATAACCCTGGGCGCCAAGGTGCTCGTCCCGGGATCCGATGCATTGCAGCCAGGCAATTTTCTCGGGTTCTTTATGATCTGAGGGCCTAACCAGGTGACCGCCATAGGGTCCGGAAGCCGAAAGAATTCTCTCGAATTCCAGGCTCGTTACAATATTGGGATGTTTTTTATAGCCGTAGGTATCATGAACAGCGGGGTCAAAGGCCTGAGTGCCGGGAGCAATGATGATCGATCCAACATTGATTAATTCTGTTTCTTCCTGTTGTGCATGGGTTTCCAGGGTGAGGGCATCGGCCTTGCAGGCCTTGACACACTCGAAACACTCACAGCATACCATGCAGTTAAGACATTTCTCTGCCTCAGCAATGGCCTGCTTTTCGTTTAGGCCTTGTTCAACTTCAGAGAAACTCCTCCTCCTTTCATCCACTGAGATCCTGGGCATTTTGGCCCTTCCGGCCTTCTCAATATCTTCTTTGATCGGATTGAAGTTTTCCTGAGGAGCCTCAAAGGGTTCCCGCCCTTTTTTTAAGTCTTCGCCATTCAGATATCTTGAGATGGAAAGTGCTGCCTCTCGCCCGGCAGCAACAGCTTCAATTGCTATGGACGGGCCGGTCTGGGCATCACCGCCTGCGAATACGCCTTTTCTTTTGGTCTCAAAGCATACAGGATCGATCTCTATGTTTTTCCATCGGTCTAATTCAACCCCCAATGCACCCTCAAGAAAAGAGGCATCAGTTCTTTGTCCAATGGCAGGTATTATGATATCCGTATCAACAACAAATTCACTCCCTTCAACAGGGACAGGACGACGCCGGCCGCTTTCATCAGGCTCTCCTAGTTCCATTTTAATACATTGTAGACCGACTACCTTTCCCTCTTTTTCAACCACCTCCACGGGAGCTATGAGGAACTGAATATCCACCCCTTCTTCGAGAGCATCTTCAATCTCCTCATACCGGGCAGGCATCTCTGTTCTTGTGCGCCTGTAAAGAATGCTGACCTTATCTGCGCCAAGGCGAAGAGCGGATCTGGCAGCATCAATTGCAACATCTCCACCACCGACGATTACAACATTACCCTTTAACTCTTTAATATCGCCAAGTGCAGAATCCTTTAAGAATTTAACTCCGGGTATAACCCCTTCCGTATCTTCGTTCGGGATATTAAGTTTCATGTTGGCGTGACAGCCAATGGCAAGATAGACAGCCTTGTACCCATCGTCCATCAGACCGTCAATGGTGATGTCTCGCCCAAGGGCGGTATTGTATTTAATCTCAACTCCGAGTCTGGTAATCCACTTAACTTCTTTTTCAAGGACATCCGGTGGAAGCCTGTAGTCCGGAATCCCTACTCTGAGCATTCCACCAGCTACCGGAAGGGCCTCAAATATTGTAGCCTTGAAACCATCCTTTGCCAGAAAATATGCTGCAGTTAAACCGGCAGGACCGGCACCGATGATTGCAACCTTTTCATCCCTTGGAGTTATATCCGGAAGCGGCAATTCATCAATACCTGTCTGATCTGCCGCAAAGCGTTTAAGGGTGCAGATAGAGATCGGTTCGTCTACCTCCTTCCTGCGACAAACTTCTTCACAGGGGTGGGGGCATATTCTGCCGATCACACCCGGCAAGGGCAAAGTCCTTGTAATTACCTCAAGGGCCTCCTTATATTTTCCCTGTGCGATCATGTCCACGTAGCCGTGGGCATTGACGTTGTTCGGGCAAGTATTTGTGCAGGGCGATTGATCCCGTTTGTCTATGGAATACGCTCCTGGTACAGCCTGTGCGTATGGTTTATAAGCAGCTTTCCGGTCACCAAGACCTTCATCAAAAAGACTTGGAAGACTGACAGGACAAACCTCGGCGCAGTCACCGCATCCCGTGCATTTATCAAGGTCTATATGTCGTGCAACTTTATCCAGGGTTACCTTAAAATTGCCCGCTTTCCCGGAAACCTCTTTAATCTTGGATAAAGTGTGAAGTTCTATGTTAATGTGCCGGCCGACCTCGACCAGTTTAGGCGAGATAATTCACATGGCACAGTCATTTGTCGGAAATGTTTTGTCAAGTTGCGCCATCATGCCGCCGATAGCTGGCGACCTTTCCACCAAATGAACATAATAGCCGGAATCGGCCAAATCAAGGGCCGCTTGCATGCCTGCAATCCCGCCGCCCACAATGAGGGCTGATCCAATTACATCCTTGGACATGGTTTCGTTCTCCTGATAAATATAAAGATCAACTCTAGAATAATACCTTAGAGAATATTAATTCGTCTGATCACCCATTACGCTTAATTGAGGACAACTTTTCGATAAAACTCCCCGACACCTCAACTATATTGCGCAATAAAACATGTCAATAAATTTGTATTTATTCAATCACTAATTCTGATGCCCATGTAAAAAGTCCTTTTTACATGGATTAAGGAATTTAGGGATTAAGGAATTACGAATTATTTAAAGACATTATGAATGCGCAAAATTGAATAATTCAGGAAGTTTTGACTTTTTACGAAACCATCAATTCTACTTTGTCACATTTCGGGAAAAGCATCAGTGAGGCGGGCGCTCTTATTTGCACGAGTTTGACACGGTTTAAAACCGGGTTACCTGAATGTGATAATGGTAACTTCTCAATAAGTACTGGTATTCATAAATCCCCCCTCACCCAAACCCTCTCCCCCTGGGGGGAGAGGGCAGGGTGAGGGGGGAAATCCCATAGGTTATTGAGAACTTACTGATAATGTTTTCAACTGGCTAAAATGTTACAAATAAATTTAAAAAATACGGCAAATCAGCTTGTGAAATATCAGGGTTAATATGCCTTAATATTTTGTCTTCTTGACTGTAATTAAACATTGGATTAATGTCCACGTTCTGGTGGTTTGGATAATGAAAAATTATAAACGCAAAGCAGTTGAAACAGCAGAATTCTTAAAAGATCATATTGATAAGCTTCCGGGAATAGGACTTCTTACCGGCACAGGCCTTGGGGGAAGTGCAGAATCTTTAGAGATATCTGAATCCTTTGAATATGAAGATATTCCTCATTTTCCAACCTCAACGGTCGAAAGCCATCTCGGAAGGCTTCTTTTCGGCGGTATGCAGGGCAAACAGGTCATTGTTATGCAGGGCCGTTTTCATCTTTACGAGGGGTACTCTTCGCTTGAGGTAACATTTCCCATCAGGGTCATGCAGGAGCTTGGTGTTAAGGTCTTGATCCTTTCCAATGCAGCAGGCGGTCTTAACACCGGCTTTAAAGCAGGTGATCTGATGATCATCACCGACCATATTAATCTTGCTGGTTCAAATCCTCTTATCGGGCCCAATGAAGAACGCTGGGGAATACGGTTCCCCGACATGATTGGTGCATACGATAAAAATCTTACTGCTCTTGCGGAAAATGCCGGGAAAGATGCCGGCATACATTTGCAAAAAGGTGTTTATGCCGGGCTTAAGGGTCCATCCCTTGAAACTCCGGCCGAGATTCGCTTCTTAAAGACCATCGGTGCTGATGCCGTGGGTTTTTCAACGGTTCAGGAAGTTATAGCGGCTGTCCATGCAGGGATAAAGGTGCTTGGCCTGTCGACCATAACCAATGTTCACGATCCGGATGCGCCTGTTCCTGCAACGGTTGAAGAAATCATTGCCAAGGCCAATGAAGCCGCTCCCAAGCTTGAAACGATTATAAGAAAGGTTGTTGAAAAAATTTGACAATTAGTAGCACGTTTCTTAATTATTGTTGCAATCGGCAATCCACCCCCACCCTGCCCTCCCCCTTGAAGGGGGAGGGTTTGGGTGGGGGTGAGCCAGAGAACCTTCGGGAAAGGGTTTAATAATGAAATTTTATATTGCGGAACAAAACATTGGAAGCGATGCCACAAAAGAGCAGGCTGAAAAATTGATTGAACTGCTGAAGGCAAAAGGGTGGGATGTTTCTTACGGAATAGGTAAAAACGTGGCAACCGACATCTCGGAGTTCGGGCAGGAGGAGGGAATTCAGGACGCCTTTGGCGATGATTTTATGCTCTGTTTATCTTTAATGGAAGAATGACACCCGTTGCTCAATTGAGCGATATAATTACGATCAGTATGGTATTTTACTAGTTCCAAGGCATATGCCCGATCAATATTATTAAAAGCAAAATAAATTCTTCATGAGAAATGCGGGTTAGCTGGCAGGTCGGTAGAAAACCAAAGGTTGCCACTCTACTGCCAAAGCAGCTCCGGTTTTCAGAAAAGATCTTTATAACTATTGTTTCTAGTTCAGCGTATCCAAAGGACTTTTGACCGCATCCATATCTTTGCTCATGACATGGGTATAGATTTCCGTAATTTTTACATCAGCATGACCCATGAGTTTTTGAACAATACGGATATTGGTACCGTTTTCAAGTAAATGGGTTGCAAAACTATGACGAAAAGTATGGCATCCTGCTTTTTTATATATTTGAGAGTTGATCAAAGCGCGTTTAACTGCCTTTTGAAGTCCTGATTCCAGGACATGGTGGCGCATGATCTTTCCGCTTCTGGGATCTTTAGAACGCTTTTTAGCCGGAAAAACATACTGCCAGGCGGTTTCCTTTGGGGCCTGTCTATATTTACGGGCCAGAGCTTCCGGCATATAGACCTCCCCGAAGCCTTCTTTTAAATCATCTTTGTGCAGCGAGATAACAGCATCAATTTGTTTTTGTAATTGGCTGCGGATCGATTCAGGTAAATTAACAGTACGATCCTTACCCCCTTTGGCGTTTCGGACAAATATTTTCCCCTGTCCAAAATCCACATCCTTGACCCGCAAGCGCACGCACTCCATCAGTCGCAGACCGCAACCGTAAAGCAGTTGGGCCATCAATTTATGTTTGCCGTTCATGTTGGCCAGTATGTTGCTGACCTCCTCTTGTGTAAATACTGTTGGTAAATTTTTCCTCCGTTTTGCCCGCGTTGGGGCGATATCATCTCCCAAATCAATATCAAGAACCCTTTTGTACAAAAATATCAATGCATTCAATGCCTGTTTCTGGGTTGCGGCAGCAACATTCTTCTTTTCAGCCAGATAACTCAAAAACCGCTCAACTTCGTTTTTACCCATATCTTT
>JAUVVL010000106.1 GCA_030604635.1 Desulfobacteraceae bacterium | reverse complement strand
TTATGGGCAAAACGTGTTACTACACTTTTGGGGGCGCCCGAAATCATAACTGCCTGAAATTACAGAGGGCGGACTTGAAATATCGCCAATTTGGGCCGATTTTGTGCTTACAAAACGCAAACCTGAGTAAACAAATAGGTGACAATTTCATCCTTGAACTGTCCACTAAAGGGTTCGGATCTGACATTTTTATGACAAGTCAATCTCATTCCAGCGCCACAATCATTAATATATTAATAAGTTATGTTTTTAGTTTTCAAAGGTTTTTTTTGGCACGATTTTTGTTTATCACTATTCCAAATCTTCTTGACAGTTGTTAATAATATCTGCTATCAGACAAACGTTTTGTGAAAGGCATTTTTTCTAGATGCCAAAATAAATATTAAATACAAACATTTATAATTAGACAAGATGCCGCAACAGAAAAAAAAGCAAAAACATATCGTCCCTTTCATCCTTACCTTCCTTGTCATGTTTGGCGTCTGGATTATCTTTTCTGGTAAATTTGACGCATTTCATCTGAGCCTTGGGATTATTTCTTGCCTCATTGTTGCATATTTATCCGGTGACCTACTCTTTGAATCACCAAGGGTAAAAGAGCTCCCCGGTTCGTGGATACGATTTGCCAGATATCTTCCCTGGATTCTTTACCAGATCTTTTTGTGCAATATTCATCTCATATATCTGACATTTCACCCAAGGATGATGGATCTTATTGATCCGCGGATCATCAAATTTAAAAGCAAATTGCAAAGTGACCTCTCCCGGGTGACCTTTGCCAACTCTATTACCCTCACTCCAGGGACTATTACGGTATACGTAACAATGGATGGGGATTTTAGTGTCCATGCCATTGATAAAAAATCGAGGGAAGGCCTGCCAGGAGAGATGGAGGCCCGAATCGCCAAAGCATTTGGAGAAGAATAGTGGAACAGGTCTTTTTGTATTGCGGTTTATATTTGAGCTTCTTGATGCTGTTCGCTTTGTATCGGGCTCTAGTCGGCCCTACGGTACTGGATCGTATGATTGGTGTCAATGCCATTGGAAGCAAAACAGTGGTGTTGCTTATATTGATCGGTCTGATTTTTACTCGGGTGGAAATGTTCGTGGATATTGCTCTGGCCTATGCTATGCTAAACTTTATCGCTGTGTTGGCGGCTTCAAGATATTTTCACAAACGAAAAGGCCTTTATGATGAACTCCAATAAACCCTAACGTTGCATAAACAACACGACGAAAACAAGAATAAAACAATTATTACAAAAGGTTGAGCTGAGACTTTTGAAACATTAGGGTAAAGACGGAAGGATTGCAATAATAGAACTTTTATCATGTAATTTTATAACCGTATTGGGAATGTTTTAATATGAACATCATCGCAACTTTTCTGTTAATCTGTGGGCTGATTTTTTTCACTGGAGGTGCTGTAGGCATCCTTCGCTTTCCCGATTTTTATTCACGCCTTCATCCCGCTGGTAAACTGGATACCATGGGATTGCTCTTCATGATGTTAGCCTTGTCTCTGTTTAATCTACATCATTTTTCCTTGGGCACTCTGCTCACCAGTCTCAAAATCATCTTAATCGTGGTGTTTGTTTTTCTGTCCAGCCCTACAGCCGTCCACGCTATTGTGGATGCGGGGGTAAGAGCCGGCCTGGCTCCCTGGACCAAAGGGGAGGAAAGGAGATAGTTTCTATGATCTGGCAACTCGATTTAGCCATCCTCACTTTGGTTGTCATAGCAGGCATTGGCGCCATTACGGTAAAAGATCTGCTGGGAGCAGCTATTCTGTTTGGGGCATACAGCTTTATGATGTGCCTGCTCTGGTCCATCATGGGGGCGGTGGATGTGTCCTTTACCGAGGCTTCGGTTGGGGCGGGTGCCAGTACGGTCTTTTTCGTTGCGGCCGTTTTCCGCACCACGAGGAGGACAAAAGATTGAAGATCATAGGACTCATCATAGCGGTTTTAACGGGCGCGCTGTTGATTTACGGCACAGTCGATTTTCCAGAGTGGGCAGACCCCGCCTCTCCTGCCAGCACGCATCTTTCTCCTCACTTCATTGAAAAGACCATGGAGGAAACTTCGGTGCCCAATATTGTGACCGCAGTGCTGGCTGATTATCGGGGTTATGATACCATGTTTGAAACCACGGTCATCTTCGCGGCCGGTGTCGTCTGTTTTTTCCTGTTGCGAATCCTTAAAAAGGAAGGACCCAGACAAAGACTCTATCGTCATGCCCTGACAGGCATGACCATCCGCATCAGAGATGGGGAAAAGAGGCCCTCTGTATTAGATGAATTCGAAAGAATTGATACCATGTGGACCCCTTACGATGTGATCATTAAAACCGTATGCCGACTATTAATCCCTTTTATCCAGCTTTTTGCCCTGTATGTGATTGCACATGGGCATCACAGCCCTGGTGGAGGGTTTCAGGGCGGAGTTATCCTGGGAGCAAGCATTATTCTCCTGGCTATCTCTCAAGATTTGAGGACCGCTATAAAGCGAATGAGCGAAAAGGTGGATGCCATCCTTTCTCCCGCCGGTGTCTTTATCTATGCGGGTACTGGCGCCTTGTGTCTGCTGTTGGGGGGCAATTTTTTAGATTATAGTGCCCTTGCATCCATCCTTCATGTTGATCCTGTTACCGCACGATCCCATGGCATTCTCATTGTAGAGATCGGAGTGGGAGTTGCCGTCATGGCCACCTTAATTTGGATTTATAACAATGTCTCTTCTGCGGGCAAATATGATGAAGGACTGTAGCTTATGCCAGAACTCATCTCAACTATTGTAGCAAAATACAACTACTGGATCTATATTACACTAATGATGATCGGCTTATATGCCATGATCGCAAAGAACAATCTGGTCAAAAAGATCGTGGGCATGAGCATCTTTCAAACAGCCATCATCTTGTTTTACGTGTCAATAGGTGCCAAAAGAGGGGCAACCATTCCGATTTTAGAGCATGGCCATGGCAGCTCTCATATAACGCATGCCGTGGACTATATAAACCCCTTGCCTCATGTACTGATGCTTACGGCTATCGTGGTGGCAGTGGCTACCCTGGGCGTGGCTTTAGCCTTGGCCGTAAAAGTTTATAACCAGTACAACACCCTAGAAGAAGACGAAATTTTAACTCAGATGAGGGAAAAATGAGCCAACAGTATCCTGCACTTCTTGTCGTTGTTCCGCTGCTGGCGGCCCTTGTCATCTGTGGGGCCGGATGGGTGAACAAGAGACTCTGTTTTCCAATTGCGGTTGCTGGCCTGGGGGTAGCGGCCTATTCGTGCATTGGCCTGCTATTAAGGGTCCTGGATGAAGGGGTAATTGTTTACAAATTGGGCGGATGGGACCCGCCAATGGGCATTGCCTACTATGTGGATCATCTCAACGGGCTGGTCCTGGTGGTGGTGTCAGTAGTTGCTCTCCTTAATTTGATAGCAAGCAAAAAGAGTGTTGCCCAGGAGTTTCCGGACAAGATAGGTCCGTTCTATGCATTATATGTCCTTATGGTTACAGGACTTTTGGGTATCGTGGTCACCGGAGATGCTTTTAACCTGTATGTGTTGCTGGAGATTGCGTCCCTCACCGGCTATGGCTTGCTTGCCATGGGGGAGGATCGTGCTCCGCTGGCGGCCCTCAATTATTTATACATGGGTACCATTGGGGCCTGCTTTTATCTGTTGGGCGTTGGGTATCTCTATATTATCACCGGTTCATTGAATATGGTGGATATTGCCAGGATATTGCCCTCCCTTTATCAGTCCAAGGCCGTGCTGGGTGCCTTTATGATCTGCATGGTCGGAGTGTGGCTCAAGATGGCCTTCTTTCCCTTACATGCCTGGCTGCCCAATGCCTATACGTACGCCTCTTCTGCGGCCAGCAGTTTGATTGCCCCTTTGGTGACCAAGGTGATGATTTATGTGATGATCCGTCTCATATTGACTGTCTTCACCCCAGAATTCGCCTTCAACATCCTGGCCGTGAGCGAACCTATTGTCTGGCTTGCCGTCATTGCCATTGTGATGGGCGCCATCCTTGCGCTGGGAGAGCGCAATCTGAAGAAGATGTTAACATACATCATTATTGCAGAGGTGGGCTATATGGTTGGCGGCGCGTGGCTTGGAAACCGCGTAGGGATGACCGGGGCGATCCTCCACATCGTAAATGATGCCCTCATGACCTTGTGCCTGTTTCTGGTTGTGGGTAACATCGTCCATAAGGTGAAGGGATATGCATTTGAGGACCTTAAGGGGTTATTCCGCAAAATGCCTTTCACCATGTGCGCCTTTGTGGTCGGGGCCTTGTCCATCATTGGAGTGCCTCCCACCTGCGGTTTTTTTAGCAAGTGGTATCTGATCTCCGGTGCCATTCAGGCCGGCCACTATGCTTTTATGGTGGCACTGCTGTTCAGCAGTCTGGTGAATGTGGTTCTGTTTTTCAGGATAATCGAAATAGCCTTCTTTGAGCCTTTTACGGATCATCACGCTCACGGGCACGATCACCAACCGGAACCGATTGACGAGGCACCGCTCACAATGTTGGTTCCCCTTTGGATCGTTGCCGCAGCCCTGGTCATAGTCGGTATTTACACTGGCGATATAGTGAACAACATTATTCAATTTGCCATACCAGAAGGCATTATATAGCGGAGGCGGAATAAGGATCATATGGAAACGATTACATCGATAAAGCCCTTACTGGCTGTCCTGGCCTCACTGTTGGTCGTTCCGATTCTGGTTACAAGCACCAGACTGCCGAATGTCCGTGAAGCCTGGACCTTTGTGGCGGCCGCTGCAAAGTTTTTGATCGTCCTCTCCATGCTTCCAACCGTCCTCAAAGGGACCGAGATCGTATATACGGTGGCTGAATTCCTGCCGGGGGCGGCGATCAAGTTCAGGGTTGACGCCCTGGGCATGCTCTTTGCTCTCGTGTCTTCATCGCTGTGGATTGTAACCTCTGCTTACTCGATCGGCTATATGAGAGGTCTGAAAGAACACAGCCAGACCCGGTATTTTTGCTACTTTGCCATCTGCCTTTCAGCGACCATTGGCGTGGCCTTTTCAGCAAACCTGCTTACGCTTTATCTCTTTTATGAAATGCTTTCTTTAGCCACCTATCCCCTGGTTTGTCACCATCAGGACCCGGAGGCGCGCAAGTCTGGGCGTAAGTATCTCCTCTATGTAGTTGGTACATCCATAGCATTTGTTCTTCCGGCAATGCTGATATCTTACAACCTGGCGGGCACCCTGGAATTTGCAAAGCAGGGTTTCTTGGCCGGAACCGGATCTAAGAACCTGATGATGCTTCTTCTGGTCCTGCTCGTTTTCGGGTTTGCCAAGGTTGCTATTATGCCTTTTCATGCGTGGCTTCCCGCAGCCATGGTAGCGCCCACGCCGGTCAGCGCCTTGTTGCATGCGGTGGCCGTTGTGAAGGTTGGCGCCTTTAGCATCCTTCGCGTTATAACAGGGGTCTTTGGAACAGACCTGTTGCTAAATCTTCATCTTGGTACCCTGGTTTGCTATATTGCTGCGTTTACCGTAATAGTGGCCTCACTCATTGCCCTTACCCAGGATGAACTAAAGCGACGTCTTGCCTTTTCAACCATCGGTCAACTGTCATATATTGTGCTTGGAATTGCACTCCTTTCTCCCAAGGGGATGATAGGCGGCATGACCCACATCGCCATGCATGCCTTTGGCAAGATCACCCTCTTTTTTTGTGCAGGCGCTATTGCTGTGGCCACAGGTAAGAAGTACGTCAGTCAAATGGTCGGTATAGGGAAAAGGATGCCGGTTACCATGATTGCCTTTTTCATTGGCTCCTTGAGCGTGATAGGGCTTCCGCCCACGGGCGGATTTTTCAGCAAGTGGTATCTTGTCCTGGGAACGCTCCAGGCCGATCAAATGCCTATGTTGATCGTGCTTCTGGGAAGCTCGCTGCTAAATGCCGCATACTTTTTGCCCATCGTATATAAGGCCTTTTTCTGCACGCCGGAAGAGTCCATGTTTGAAAACAGAATTGAAGAGGCTCCTCCGTGGTGCGTGGTCCCTCTGGTGGTGACCGCAGTATGCTCTATCGTACTGTTTTTCTATCCTACGGTGTTTCTTAATTTAGCAACACTCGCCATAGGAAAATAGGTTGGGAGACTATGAAACAAAAAAAAGAGTTCGACTGGTTTGACAGGCCTGAGAGCAAAAGAAAACTCTGGATTATGCTCTACGTTGTCTGCGCAGCCTTGGTGGTACCTGATGTCTTTACTCACAGGCATGCGTACTTCGGGTTTGCCCATTATTTCGCATTCTATGCACTTCTGGGATTTGTCTCATGTGCAGTCCTGATACTCTTTTCCAAATTAGTGGCTCTATTCTTGAAGGCAAAAGAGGATTACTATGATAAATGATTTTCCGCCTGCAGCGATTTTGATACTCGGCGCCCTGCTGGTCCCTTTTTTTAAGGGAAAGGCTAAGAACTGGTATGTTATTTTGCTTCCTGCCGCCGCCTTTTATTTGATCTCCCAGCTCCAGGTCGGTTCTTCGTGGCAGGTTCATTTCTTTGGCTTTGACCTTACGTTTTTGAGGGTCGATAAACTTAGCAAGGTCTTTGGCTATATCTTTACCCTGAACGCGGTTGCGGCCTTTGTCTACGCCTTTTATCTAAAAGACAACACCCAGCATATGTCTGCACTTTTTTATATAGGAAGCGCCATCGGGGTTGTCTTTGCAGGCGACCTGGTTTCCTTCTATTTTTTCTGGGAGGTTATGGCTGTTGCCTCCACCTTTCTTATCTTAGGGCGCAAGACCGAAAAGGCCCAGGCAGCCGGCATGCGCTACATTATGGTGCATATCTTCGGTGGTCTCTGCCTCCTGGCCGGCATAGTGATTTATATAACAGAGACTGGATCGATTGCCTTCAATGCGATTGCCGACCGGAACTTGGGGACCTATCTTATCCTAATCGGACTTTTGGTTAACGCTGCAGCCCCTCCCATTCATGCCTGGCTCCCTGATGCGTACCCGGAGGCTACTGTGACTGGGGGAGTGATCCTTAGCGCTTATACCACAAAGACCGCAGTCTATACCCTGGTACGGGGTTTCCCGGGTTGGGAGATACTTATCGTGGTCGGGTGCATCATGACCATATACGGTATTATATACGCCTTGTTGGAGAACGACATGCGGCGAATCCTCGCTTACAGCATTATCAACCAGGTCGGGTTCATGGTTTGTGGGGTGGGTATCGGGACCGCGATGTCCATAAACGGCACCGTAGCCCATGCCTTCTGTCATATTATTTATAAGTCGCTTCTCTGGATGTCTGCCGGCTCTGTTCTGTATATGGTCGGAAAAAGCAAGTGCACCGACCTTGGAGGCCTTTACAAAACCATGCCGTGGACCCTGATTTTTGGTGGTATTGGAGCCCTTTCCATTTCGTCATTCCCTGCAACGAGCGGATTTACCAGCAAATCCCTTATCTTAGATGGGGCGATCCATGAACACCTAATGTGGGTCTGGCTTGTTTTGGAGGTGGCTTCGGCCGGCGTTTTTCTCCATGCGGGCATCAAGTTTCCCTACTTTGTCTTTTTCGCCAAGGATAAGGGGCTGAGGCCAGGGGAAACCAACAAAGGAATGCTCATCGCCATGGGCTTTATGGCTTTCTTGTGCATCTTCCTTGGCCTTTATCCGCAGCCGCTCTATAATGTTTTGCCCTATGAAGTCCCCTACCAGGCTTACACGTTCACCCATGTGATTGCCCAGTTGCAGCTCCTCATGCTCTCGGCCCTCGTCTTTTTCTTGTTTCTTAAGCTGCTTAAGCGAACAGAGACCATCTCCATTGACACCGATTGGTTCTACCGCAAGGGGGGTCGCCTCTTTTACTATGTCATGGACAAGGCCCTGAACGGTATAAACAGTGTCTCAGAACGGATCTTTGTGGGTGGCCTGGCCGGTTATCTTGGCCGTGTCTCCAGGGACGGCTCGACAAGGGCTGCCCTTTTGGCCTTGGTGCCTGCCTGGGTGATAGGCGGTGCTAAAGGAGAAAAACTGGCCGTTAAGAAAGCCAATGTCCGCACGGCCCTGCGGACAGGCACCTCACCTGTTGGGATAACTGCGGCCATAGCAACCATTTTTCTAGTAGTTGTGTTTTTCTTGATGTGATATGAACATAAAATCGCTTAGCGATTTTATATGAAGATTCGGGTATGAAGGGAGATATCTATGGTTTCGATAGAAGACTTGAAAAAGATTTATCTATTACAGAATTTAAGCGATGAGATACTTGAAAGAATACTCCCGATAGTAAATGCACACCAGTTCAAAGAGAGGGATGTCGTATTTGAGAAAGGTAAAAAAGCGGATAACTTTTTTCTGTTGAAAAGAGGCAAAGTACTGTTAGAAATTGAAGTATCAGAAATGGTCGTCATTTCTTTGAATTCTATTAAATCCGGTTATTCTTTTGGTTGGTCTGCTCTGATTCCCGGCTCATCCTACGCCAGTTATGCCGTATGTAGTGAGCCGTGTGATGTCCTGTCCATACCAGGAGATAGGTTTTTGGAGCTCCTCAATCAAGATCATACCATGGGGTATATTTTTATGGGAGGGATGGCTCAAATCCTCAAGAACCGATTGGAAAAACGCACTGAGCAGTTCTTGAAGGTCATGTCAAAACATCCTGATATTCTTAAACTATTGGGTTCGTAAAATTAATTATATTGCACCTTTCTTCCCATTAAAAACAATTTGCTCCCCTTCCACTGCAGCCTCGATCTGGGTCCCTTGGGCAATATTACCCTTAATGATCTCCATAGAAAGCGGATTTTCGATATATTTTTGAATGGCCCGCTTTAAAGGACGGGCGCCGTATATTTGATCATACCCTTTTTCAGCAAGCAATGACCGCGCCCTGTCAGAAAGAACCAGTTCAATGTTCATTTCAGCAAGCTTTGCGTCCAGCCTTTTGATCTGAATATCCACGATTTCACCGATTTGCTTTTGTGTAAGATTGTGAAAAATTATGGTTTCATCGATCCGGTTTAAGAATTCGGGCTTGAAACTTGCCCGCAGGGATTCTATTATCCGGGATTCCATTTCTTCACGCTTTGATGCCCCTAGCTCCTGGATCCATTGGCTGCCAACGTTTGAAGTCATGATAATGATGGTATTTTTAAAATCGACCGTCCTTCCGTGACCGTCTGTCATGCGTCCGTCATCCAGGATCTGAAGCAGTACATTAAAAACCTCGGGGTGCGCTTTTTCGATTTCGTCAAAAAGCACCACGGAATAAGGCCGCCTCCGGACCGCTTCGGTCAGGTACCCCCCTTCTTCGTAACCTACATAACCCGGAGGCGCTCCGATAAGCCTTGAGACAGCATGCTTTTCCATGTATTCCGACATGTCGATTCTGACCATGGCCTGTTCGCTGTCAAAAATAAATTCCGCTAGGGCCTTAGCCAGTTCGGTCTTGCCGACACCTGTGGGTCCCATGAAAATGAACGAACCGATAGGACGGTTGGGATCCTGCAAACCGGATCGGGCCCGGCGAACCGCATTTGAAACCGCTGATATGGCCTCATTTTGCCCAATTACCCAATGTCCGAGCCGATCTTCCATATGGATCAGTTTTTCCCTTTCACCCTCAAGCATTTTGCTGACAGGAATTCCGGTCCATATGGATATGACTTCAGCAATATCTTCGTCATCTACTTCCTCTTTAAGCATTTTGCTTTTTCTCTGAAGTTGGGCAAGCTTTTGATTGGCCTCGTTCAAGCGGTTTGCAAGTTCTGAAGCCTTTCCGTATCTGATTTCCGCAACCTTTGCCAGATTACCCTCTCTTTCCGCCTGCTGTTCTTCTATGCCGAGCTGCTCCTTCTGTTCCTTGATTTTTCGTATGGTCTGGATCAGATCCTTTTCATTATGCCAGTGGGCTTTCATTTCGAGAATTTCATCCTTCATGTTGCCCAGCTCGGCTTCAAGTTTTGAAAGGCGCTCTTTGGATGCCTGGTCAGATTCCTTTTTCAAAGCTTCCCGTTCAATTTCAGCCTGTGTTATCCGGCGCTGGATTTCGTCAATTTCAACGGGCATGCTGTCGATTTCAATCCTGAGTTTTGAGGCACATTCGTCGATCAGGTCAACGGCTTTGTCCGGAAGAAATCGATCTGCAATATAGCGATTGGAAAGAGCCGCTGCAGCGACTATTGCCGAATCCTTTATCCTTACACCGTGATGAACTTCGTATTTTTCCAAGTCCCCGCAGGATAGAGATTGTATCCTCTACGTTGGGTTCAAGAACCATAACCGGTTGAAATCGCCTTTCCAGGGCTGCATCTTTTTCAATGTATTTTCGATATTCATTCAATGTGGTGGCACCCACACAGCGCAAGGTTCCTTTTGCAAGCGCTGGCTTTAACATGTTGGAAGCGTCCATTGCACCTTCACTGGCCCCTGCGCCGACCAGGGTGTGCAGTTCATCGATGAAAAGAATAACTTCCCCTTCGGCGGCTTCCACCTCTTTTAAAACCGCCTTTAGGCGATCCTCAAATTCGCCCCTGTACTTGGCACCGGCGATTAGTGCTCCCATGTCGAGGGCAACAAGCCTTCTGTTTTTAAGGGATTCAGATACATCACTTGCTACAACACGTTGAGCAAGGCCTTCAACGATTGCGGTTTTTCCAACGCCGGGTTCGCCGATGAGAACGGGGTTGTTTTTGGTGCGCCGGGAAAGGACCTGGACAATACGCCTGATTTCGTTATCGCGGCCGATTACAGGATCGAGTTTGCCCAGGCGGGCCAGATCGGTCAGGTCACGACTGAACCTGTCGAGAGCCTGGTATTTTTCTTCGGGATGCGGGTCTGTGATGCGTTGAGAACCGCGGATATCCATGAGAACCTTTAAAATAGATTCTTTTGTGATACCATAACGGGTGAGAATTTTTGCTGCTTCGCCTTTTTTTTCGTCCAATATCGACAGAAAATGTGTTCGATGCTGACATATTGATCCTTCATTTTGGCAGATTCTGCAAAAGCCGCATCAAGGACGCCTTTGGTTCTGACAGATATGTACGTATCCCCAACAGCACCACCGCTTATTTTTGGAAATTTATCGATGGCTATTAACAGCTCCTGAGCAACACCATCCGGAGAGACGCCAAGTTTGCGGAGCAGGGTCCAGGTTATACCCTCCTGTTCACCGAGCATAGCAGCTAACAGATGTTCGGGTTCTATCTGCTGGTTATGATGCTGTGAGGCCAGGGATTGGGCATTTTGTATAAGTTCCTGTGATTTTATTGTAAATTTATCAAAACGCATAACTGGCTCCTTTTATTAACATATTTAAGTGCTTATTAGATTATACCATTATTTTTTTAACGTTCTGTAAAAAGTCAAAATTGCGATGGCAAAGTAATCCCGCCTGGGCGGGACCAAATTCAAGGCGCGCGAATTTTGTGTCATACCGCTAACGCGGTACCCGAAGGGTGCGTACTTAGCATACGCCGCAATG
>JAUVVL010000276.1 GCA_030604635.1 Desulfobacteraceae bacterium | reverse complement strand
TGCCTAAAGTTATGGAGTCGCTCCTGCCCGCCATCGCGAGCCGTACTCAATGCCCTTCGTCCTTTTGTTGTCTCGCTCAGGCGAGGCGGGCGGGTTGCTCCGCTGATTTTATATAATTGATAGAATTAATTAACTTTAGCTCACTTTAAACTTTAGTCCCGCCTGCCATAGCCACTTATGATTAACAGAGTTAAGAGCAGACAGGCATTGGCGGGCAGGTCACTTCAAACTCTTGCAGCGTTTCTTCAGGCAGAGCCGGATAACTCTGACCTGGCCCACAGGACCAGGTTTTCAAAATCAAAATAAAATAAACCGGCCGCACCGAAAATGTAGGAGGTGAAAGGCGATGAAAAAATACAAATTCATATGTATCATTTTGTCAATCACAATAACCGGTTTTTGGCTTCCAGGCTCTCAGACACTTGCTTTTACACCTAAACAGATTTACCAGAAAACATGTCCAGGAGTTGTGTTCATATTCGCCTCGGCTGGTTCCACAAGCGGAAGTGCTGGAACAGGATCCATTATCCGGGAAGACGGCCTTGTTATTACTAATGCGCATCTATTTAAAAAGAAAGGCTCCTCGAGATTACTGTCCGATATATCAGTTTTTCTTAAGCCCGACAAATTATCCGGCAACCATAAAAAAGACCTTACAAGGCGTTATAAAGGCAAGATCGTGGCTTATGACATTCCTCTTGATCTCGCACTGGTCAAAATGACAGGCGTCGGTGTACCTCTCACCATTGTAGATTTTGCTGATTCGGAAAAAGTTGTCATCGGTGATCACGTTTATGCCATCGGCCATCCTGAACAGGGAGGATTATGGAGTCTCACTACAGGGGTGATCAGTGCCTACTGGCAGGACTATGGAGGTGTACACGGAAAGAACCTTTTTCAAACCGATGCAAGTATCAACAGGGGAAATTCCGGGGGGCCTTTATTGGATGAGCAAGGAATAATGGTCGGAATTAACTCCATGATAGCAAGAAAAGCGGCAGACGGTCTCATGATAACGGATGTCAATTTTTCCATAAAGTCGAATGTGGCTCTCAAATGGCTGAGCAGAAAAGGCTATCACTTAACCGCAACTCGGTCGGTTCCTTCTAAGTCCGGTGAGACGGTTGCAACAGCCCCTAAAATGCCTGACAAGATTGAGCCATATAGGGAAAAAGCATTAACCAAAGAAACCGTCGAACCGGAACAGCAGACTCCTGCTGAAACCCAGAAGAAAGTTACCATGGCCCCGAAAAAACATGAAAAACAGGCTCAGCCTCCCAGGCTTGATCCAAAGAAAGAAAGTATCATTATTGAAAGACCTTCGAAGCCGGATAAAAAGTTTATTGCCCAAGGTCCGGGAACAGGAAAAATCCTGACCGAAAAAAAACCATACAATATGGATGAGCTGATTGAAGGTATGCAAGAAATGGAAGATATGATGGAAGAAATGAAGGGAATGATTGACGAATTTAAAAAAAGGAGGAAAAGATGAAATTCAAACGTATTTTGGCACTGTGTGTTATTCTACCCTTGGGAATTTTTTTTATGACCGGTTGTGCATCAACACCCAAAGGGGTAAAAGGGCCGGAATGGGTCTGGAAAGGAAGCGGTGCATTCGATGTTGAAAAAGGCAAGGTTTTTTACGGTGTGGGTATAGCGTCCGGTATCAAAAACAAAGCCTTGCTGGTATCAACTGCCAACAATCGTGCCAGGGCTGGAATCGCGAAAACCCTTGAAACTTATGTAGCTGTTTTAGCCAAGGATTATATGGCCTCTACAACTGCCGGGGATATGTCAGCATCTTCGGAGGAGCAGCATGTGGAGGAGGCACTAAAAACCTTTTCCAAGACCACGCTCCATGGCGCTACAATCGTCGATCACTGGCTGGATCCTGATGATGGGACTATGTACGCCCTCTGTGAGTTAGATATGTTTGCTTTCAAGGAAGCCTTGGACACCTATAAGGAACTGGACAGCAAGGTCCGGGATTATGTCAGGGAGAATGCTGAAAAAATGCATAATGAACTTGAAAAAATGGAAGAGAAATAATCGTATTCTATTTAGATTGGATCAATTAAGGCATTCTTTTTTTAGACAGACGATACCATTTACAAAATATTGGTGAATATGCCTGCAGAAAACATGCAAGGCATAAAGAGACCTTTGCAAAACACCCCCTTTTGCCTCCCGCCATTGGCGGGATGTCAGGCTCAAATTTTGCACGAAGTGAAGCTTTAGCTTTATCCTCAAAATACTCAATGATTCGTGCCTGCCCCGTAGGTCTGATAGATCGTACTGGGGTGGTTAAAATTTTCGCTTTCCTTGAACTTGAATCCCGCTTTAGCGGGAAGCATTTTTCAAAGGTCTCATAAAGATTTCGGCCGAATCCTTTGGGGGATTCGGCCGATTATTTTAACACGATATCAGGAACATCGACTAAAATGCAAAATTGGCCATCAAGGTCAATGAGGTTTCACTCATCAGTCTCAACTCAACACCGGCCCTGGCTTGGGGAGTTATAGTAAATTCACCCCCAAGAAAAAGACCGATTGGATCATCTTCATCAAAATCAAATCCTGCAATATCTCCTTCTACCATTGCAAACATAAGTCCGCCATAGCAGTCAAAATCTTTATTTACTTCGTAGCGTCCGCCAAATGCAAGGTCAAATTCAGTTATATCTATATCTACACCTGCGTCGTCACCTGACCACAGAAGAATCTGCGCAACGACGCCCGCCTTGATTTGACCTTTTTCATAGACGTTCACCTTTCCTCCAAGTCCAAAGGCGATATCCATGTCTGAATCAAATCCACCAACTTCTGCATCGGCCATCCCGATTTTGCCAAAAACATCAACTTTATCAGATATTCCATATGTGCCTTTGACAAGAATCTTTGTACCTTCTACTTCAACTACACCACCAGCATCAAAATCCATATCCTTTTCCCAAAAATCGATCTCAGCGCCCACCAGAAAAGATCCCTGTGCCACAGTGGCTGTTGGATTGCCCACAGTTCCTGCCGTGGCAACAGGAGATACGGAGATAAACATTACGATTAAAGCCAAAATAAATGACGTCCTGTACAGTTCTTTTTTCATAAAATTCTCCTTTTTTAAAATTATTTAAGAAAGTTGAGTATGCCTGAATCATTTTTGGCCGAACTTATTGAGATATTACTATCTAAATGGCTATTTTGTGTCAAGAATAAAAATACTGTTTAGAGATTTGAAATAATTTCATTTGCTTATGGCGTGGACCATATTATCTTCTTGGCCTAACCGTAAAGCGCAAAACAGAGCAGAGTGTCAAATCCAATTGCATTCCTGAACTCCGCAGTCCCGCTGCAAGCTGGACGGTGAATGCAGCCTGCCCAATGAAATGCAGAGCCTATTTTATCGGGGCGAAGCATATTTCACCGGGGCCAGCTTTGCAGCTTCATATTTTACGCTTGATGCTTGTCAAATTCAATTTCATCTGATAATTAGTTGTTATGGAAAATTCAAGTAATGATCCGATTTTAATACTTGCCTCCAGGTCCCCGCGGCGACGGTATCTATTAAAACAGGCGGGCCTTTCATTTTCTGTAATTCCAAGCAGCATTGATGAAACATCTGTCCCGGTATCGCCGCCCGAAACCTATGTAAAGGTTTTATCTGAGGCCAAGGCCGATAACGTAGCAACAAAGTTTCCTGAAAAATGGGTTGTCGGAGCAGACACCATCGTCCTGAAAGACAGCGCCATACTTGGCAAACCAGGTTCCAAAGCTGAAGCTCGCACCATGCTTAAACAACTTAGCGGACAGACCCACATGGTATTAACAGGTTATGCCATATGCTGCAAAGCCAAAAATCGAAAATTTTCAGAAACAATAAAAACCGAAGTGCTCTTCAAAAGTCTGACCGATAAAGAGATCGAGTGGTACATCCATACCAAAGAGCCTTTTGACAAAGCAGGTGCATACGCCATTCAGGGTCTCGGCACCTTCCTTGTAAAAAGCATTAACGGTTCTTACACCAACGTTGTGGGGCTTCCGGTTTGTGAAGTTATTGAATTTTTTATAAAGGAAGGTGTCCTGGGTTTAAATGTTAGCAATAATATTAATCAGCAAAAAATTGGAAACTTTGTAACATTTTAGCCCTTTGAAAACATTATCGCATTCAGGTAACCCGGTTTTAAACCGTGTCAAACTCGTGCATAAGTGAGCGTAAAGAAAGAACAGATGCTATCCTGTATATAAAAGCCGATTA
>JAUVVL010000367.1 GCA_030604635.1 Desulfobacteraceae bacterium | reverse complement strand
GGATTAAGGAATTGCGAATTATTTAAAGACATTATGAATGCGTAAAATTGAATAATTCAGCCCCGCCTGCCGGCCGGTGGGCAGGAAGTTTTGACTTTTTACGAAACCATCAAGATTATTAACTTGGTTTTTTTTTACAAGTTCAGAAAGTATGACCGCTCAACGGATCCTCAGGGAACGGATCAACGACCTGCAAGAATTGCCGCAAGGCCGGGGTTTTGGATGATTTTATCAAGGGTGGCCTTATGTTCTTTGAGTTCATTTAAGCTATTGAAATATAGGCTCAAAGTATAGGTCGCACCTTCGAAATTCTTGGGCGGTATCAGCTTTGAACCCCTTCCTAACTTCAGTTCATTAACATGTTTTTCAAATGCTTTTTCAGCGCTTGTTATGGCGGGGAAACGGCGCTGTTTTAAATAAATCCTTATCTTGCGGGTCTTTTGATTTCTATCAAGATTTTCATCATTTAAGATCTTTTGTAGACTTTGAAGTACTTTTTGAATGGAAATATTGTCACGATGCGCAATTTCTTTAATTAGTGTGATTATTTCCCTTTGTTTGTTCAGGCTCAATTTTAAAAGGCCGAAAAGTTTTACAAAATCTTCTCCGGCGCCCTGTGTCAACCTGCCGAGTTCCAGGGCCATGGACAGGGAAATGGTATCTGAGAGTATGCCGTCTTGAATGGGCTGTGAAAGATGGCAAAGATTTTTTATTTTATTAATAATCGATTGATTTTCCGGCAAACCCACTGCCGATATTTCTTTGGCCAGGCTGCTATTGTCTTTGAAAAAGCCGGAAAGCATGTTAATCGATCTGGACTTTTCGATCAGGTTAAGCGGCCTTTGAAAAGCATTATCAGTGATTGCAAGCTTAACACATTCAAGCCTTTTGGTGTCGGAATCGAGTATCCTGGCCTCAATATGTGACCAGCCGAGTCGTCGGCAGGATTCAATTCTGCGAAAACCGCACACAATAGTATAATGATCCCTGTTTTCTATTAAAAACGGGGGGTTCAATAACCCCACATTATTAATAGAGTCCGTCAGATCGTCAATATCGACCTTGGTTGTAATGCGAAAGGTTTCATCTCCCGAATCGATAAAGGACAGCTTTACGGTCTTTTCTTTAGGGCGCATGGCTTGCGGCGGTAAGTTTCTTAAAGGCTTCCAGGTATTTATTCCGTGTATTTGTGATTACATTTTTGGGGAGGGGAGGCCCTGGAGGTTTTTTGTCCCAGTTTATGGAAATCAGGTAGTCTCTGACATATTGTTTGTCGAAACTCTTTTGTGGACCACCCGGCCGGTAAGACGCTTTGGGCCAGAACCTGGATGAATCCGGAGTCAGCAACTCATCGATAAGAATAAGGTTGTTTTCGAAAAGGCCGAATTCAAATTTTGTATCTGCAATGATTATGCCCTTTTCATCGGCCAATTCGGCACCCTTTTTATAAATTGCAAGACTGAGTGATCTGACCTTGTGCGCAAGGGTTTTTCCTATTCTTTTTACAACTTCTTCAAAATCTATGTTGACGTCATGAAGGCCTATTTCTGCCTTGGTTGAAGGCGTAAAAACAGGTTCGTGGAGCTTGTCGGATTCTTTCAAACCTTCGGGCAGTTTTATACCGCAAATACTTCCGGCCGCCTGGTAATCTTTCCAGCCGGACCCTGATATATACCCCCTGACAACACATTCAATGGGAAGGGGCTCTGCTTTTTTAACGAGCATGCTCCTGCCTTGAAGAATTTCCGCGTAAGGTTCGCAAGATGCAGGAAAGTCGTCCACGTTACTGGAAATCACATGATGGGGTAAAAGAGACTCCATAATTTCAAACCAGAAAAGTGAAATCTGGGTTAAAATTTTTCCCTTTTCAGGGATGGAATCAGGCATGACAACGTCAAATGCAGAAATTCGATCCGTAGCCACCATTAAAAGTTTGTCGCCAAGATCATATATATCACGTACTTTGCCCCTTTTGATTAAATTTAATTTTTCAAAATCGGTTTCAAGTACGGGTTGCTTCATGAACCTTTATCCTTTGTCCGGAATCTTTTCAGCTTATCCGATTTATAGATTTACAATCGTACCGCGAATGCCGTCACTTACAGTAAGCAAACCAACGGAACGGTTCCGTCCAAAGATGAAAGTACCTGAAAAGGCACCCGGGTTGAACATAAGGATTCCATTCTTCATATGATTTGCCGCCTTAAAAAATACCCTTGGCCAAGCTGACGAGCTCTGGGGTGGGTTTTGACATATGCGTATCGGATATAATGCCGATCTTCATTTTTCGTATTAATTTAGCTTTTTGAAAAACGTTTTCCACAAGCATTCAGGTGATCCGGTTTTAAAGTGGGTCACTGTTTGAGTGTATTAGAGAGCGTTAAGAAAGAACAGCAAAATAGCAAATTTTACCTGTGAGTT
>JAUVVL010000122.1 GCA_030604635.1 Desulfobacteraceae bacterium | reverse complement strand
CCAAGAGATCGGCGCAGATGGATTGAGTGGCTATACCAGGCAAAAAAAAGATGCAGCTGGACACAGAGCATTGCGGTCGGGAGTAAAACGTTTATTAAGAAGATGAAAGAAGCCCTTGGGTTTAGAGCAACAGGTAGAAAGATAATTTGCGCTGACGATACCTTTGAACTTCGGGAAGAGCTGACGCCATATGGCAAAGCTAATAATCCGAATTTAGGAAACACATTTTTATGGGATCAACGACCAACATCCTTAATCGGCCGGTTTTTGCATGAAAATTGATCGATTAAGACCGAAATACTGGTGTATTTAGGTATCTTTTCTCGACTTTTCAATATGTTACTGTGGCCCGACCCCAGGCCCTTCTATTCATTCTGCAGGTCGATGGCCGTCTGAACGATTTTGTCGACATCTTCCTCCGGAACCCGCCCTCTTACAATCGCTATGCAAACCCGGTTCTTGTCGAGCAAGACCATATTGGCAGTATCTTTTGCAAGTCCCCAGGCTGCCCGCAGGGTTCCGTCGTAGTCGAACAGGATGACCGTTTTATATTTTCTCGCTTTTCGGCCCGCAATGGCCCGGATCGCAAAATTGGGTTTCCAGGTCGCGGCACAGTCGGCGATACCGATGCCCTTGTAGGTTGCATCCTTGAGGCGGCCGTCGTCCTTTGCCTTTTTCATGGCATCTGTAAAATGTTCGTTCAAATCGGATTCATCCGGATCGACATAGTTCACCAGGAGCACCTTGCCGGCCCACGACGCCATGGAGAAAACCTTCTTCTCCGAATCCTCAAATAACCAATCGGATGCCGTCATGCCGACCTGAAGATCCTCGGCCTGAACCGCCACACCCATTAAAAGCACGAACGCCGCAAAAAAGAAAGCCGCCTTCTTCATGTAACCCTCCTTATTTTATCAAGTTTCCAAGGATAAGAATTCCCTTTTCGAGAACGGGATAAGGGAAAATTTAAGGTTGTGTGCCGTAACATGTTGTATCCCAATATGTAGTAGGGCCGGATTTCACACATCAATCATATTGCGGCAACCGACTACTGGAATTCAGATAACAGATAACGGTCGTATTGTCAAAAAGGCATTTTTCTCTAAACGGGCTGAAATGTTGGAATTTTGGGAATAGGAAGCCTATTGCAGATACCTGCTGAGACTGTCGAAAAACCCAAAAAGCATGATTTTAAGGCTTATAACTATCTGAAAATTAATTATTTACAAATAATTCAGTTATTAATAGGGTAAAAAAGCTATAAAAGCAACATAATACGTAGAGGACGGCAGGACGCAGTTGACAAGATTGAATAACTAAATGCGCGAAAAGGGAAAGAGACATTTCTTTGATATTGATTCTTGAATTGGTCGCCTTGAGATAGCCTGGAGGGCTTCCAGGATATCATCCGACTCCAAAACCTGCGATATGTCTGACATAGGGGTAGACTGAGTTTCTCACAATAGCTTTTGTCATCAAACTCCCAATGCGATGGATTTCTGGGTTTTAGTCTTTTTTATTCCAAATAGTAGGTTCCGCACCGGACAAAAGTCTTTTGATATTGTCTATGTGGCGAAAATAGATGAATATCGCCGTTACAACGGCACATCCTGTCAAGACACCGGAACCGGTAACCTTCCAAGCAGCAACAGGCAGGGCGGCGGCGGCGGCAAGGGATGCTGCCGAGACACGATTGAACAGGCAAACAAACAAGATAAAAACCAAAATCGCAGCAACACATGCCATGGGTGAAATCACAACAAAGCACCCTCCGGCAGTTGCAACCCCTTTTCCCCCGTCTTTAAATTTCATATAAACAGGATAAAGGTGGCCTGAAAAAGCAGCAAGGGCCACAAGGGAAATGTAAATTTCACCCCATAATTCATTCGGAGCTGTTATTGTCACTGCAAGCCAGACCGGAAAAGCTCCCTTTAGCACATCACCGGCAAGGGTCAGTGCTCCCAGGGTCGTCCCTGCAATGCGTCTTACATTAGTCGCACCGATATTTTCGCTCCCCTGCTGCCGGATATCTACGGAAGTAAACAGCCGGGTCAATACAAGACCCCAGGGTATGGAGCCGAGTAGATAGGCAAAAAGAGGTAGTACGATAAACTTGAGCATTTAAACAACTCCATGTTGTTCTTTTTATGAATAAGCAATACAATATAAAGGATTGATACATTGTGCAATAAAAGTATTGTGTTTTAGTTTATATCACAATAGACAGTATTATCAAGAATATATATTCATCTCTTAAGGAGGCTCTATCACCGTGCAACCAGTAATAATGCCGATAGAAGATATACTTGACCTGCACACCTTTAAACCCCGGGAAATACCTGATCTTCTCGTCGATTACTTTGCCGCTTGCATTGAAGCAGATATCTATTCTGTACGAATTATTCACGGAAAGGGCCGGGGAATGCTAAAAAAACGGGTTCAGGGGCTTTTGAAAAAAAATCCCATGGTTGAATCTTTCAGAGATGCGCCCCTGGAAGCCGGTGGCTGGGGAGCCACCCTGGTGGAACTCAAACCTAAACCTGCATAAACAGAAAACCGGTTTTTTATGAAAGAAGTGTCTAAGTTTTATCATAGTTTCGAGATGATACATGATTCCTTTAAAAGATGAAAATCCATCTGATACAATTCCTATTGTAAATATTTTTCTGATCATAACCAACATTTCCGTTTTTATCTATCAGAATTATTTTGTTCCGGGTGGCGCCCAACCGTTATTTTTACAACTGGGGTTCATTCCTTATGAATTGTCCCACTTCGTTGATATAAATCCTAAAAATCTTGTACCGGTACCGCTTACCATTTTCACTGCAATGTTTATGCACGGAGGCTGGCTTCATTTGCTGAGCAATATGCTCTATCTCTGGATATTCGGTGATAACATTGAGGATATCCTGGGCCATGTCAAATATCTGATTTTCTATATCGTTTGTGGGATAGCTGCAACTTTAGTCCATGGGTTTATAAATATCGATTCCCAGATTCCGACTATAGGCGCCAGTGGTGCAATAGCCGGTATCCTTGGTGCGTATATGTTCCTTTTTCCAAGGGCGCGCATAAAAACACTTCTGATAATATTTTTCTTCGTAAAGATAGTCTATATTCCCGCCATAATAATGCTGGGTTTCTGGATACTGATACAGGCTATAAGTGGATTTGCTGAGTATGGGTTAAGAACAGGCAGTGGTATAGCCTGGTTTGCACATATCGGCGGATTTATTACAGGGCTGGCTTTGATTGCCATTATAAAGAAGCGAAAAGGAAGGCGCTATACATAAAGACAAGTAGGTTGCCATCTACTCAGGACCTCCCTCCGGGGCGGTGCCCCTCAGGGGCTGAGCCCGGACTGGCGGAGGAGACGGAAACCCAGGACGCGGCTCTTGTAGTCGGGCGTGAACTTGAGACGATCAGCCGATCGGCAGAGCTTGGCGCCGAAATTCCAGCCGCCGCCGCGATACACCCGGTACAAGCCGCCCATTGGACCGGTGGGATCGGTTACGGATATAAAATTATAATCTCCGTAACGGTCCTGGCACCATTCAAATACATTGCCGTGCATGTCATACAGTCCCCAGGCGTTTGGATTCTTCTGTGCAACCGGATGAGTCTTCTTTCTTGCATTGCCGCAGTACCATCCCATAGCATCCAGAGTGGGATCATGATCGCACTCGAGTTCTAATATCCCGCCATTAGCAACGGCTGTCTTACTCCCGGCCCGGCAAGCATATTCCCATTCCGCTTCGGTCGGCAACCTGTATCTGTCCGAGCCCTCCATCTGGTTCAGTTTACGGATTAATTTTTGCGCATCATTCCAAGATACCTGCTCAACCGGGCAATCATCACCACAATTTTTAAAAAAGGACGGGTTGTTTCCCATCACAGCCTTCCACTGACCCTGGGTCACTTCCGTTGCCTGTATGTAAAAACCCTCTGTCAGGGTAACACTGTGCTGCTTCTCATCATTATCTCGACCTGATTCAGTTAACGGGCTTCCCATCATAAAGGTGCCGGGAGGTATGTAAACAAATTTCATGCCGAAAGAGTTAGTAAATGATTTCTTCTCCGCAGCAATGCCCTGAATTTTGTCTTCGCTCATGCTAAACATCTTATCTAACACATAGGCGGCACATCTGCGCACATCCTCACTTTCATCATCAAGAGCAATAATGAGCGATTCCACGGCACTTTTGTCACCTATCTTACCCAACGCTTCAACAGCATATATTCGTACTTCTTCATCTTTATCCCCCAAAGCTTTTATTAGAGGCTCCACTGCTCTTTTATCACCTATCATTCCCAGAGACCTGACAGCATACAAGCGCACATACTCATTCTTATCGCTCAGCACCTTTACAAGCTGCTCCACAGCCCTTTTATCGCCGATCTTTCCCAGCGCTATGGCAGAATGACAGCGCACTAAAACATTTTTATCATCCAGCCCACCAATGAGTGGCCCCACCGCCCGGTCACCTATATTTATCAACTCTTTTTCCGCATCATTTCTTATATGAGAATCTTTGTCTCCCAGCTTTTTAATAAGTGAATTCACCGACTCCACCTTGCCGCCCGCCGGCTTCACTAATTCAAGACGGCATCCATGCAGCAGGGAAAACATAAGGACCAACAGGATCAATGTAACCTTTTTTAGATTTTTCGTCATTCCTGCTTCCTCCTTAAGCACTTGAACGTATTAATTTAGCTTTTTGAAAAACGTGTCCCACAAGCATTCAGGTGATACGGTTTTAAAGTGGGTCACTGTTTGACACGACCGGAGTCTGATTATCATCGAGGCGGGCGCTCTTATTTGCACGATTTTTCAAATCTGACAAAGTAGAACTATATATTGTTGTTTTAAATTTCGTTTATCCTGGCTAAACTTCAAAGCCAGTTTTCAACTCTTAAGCCAGGAATCCTCTTAAAATGTTTAATGTTTCCTGTTATCAAGGTCATGTTATTCGCAAGGGCAATAGAACCAATCTCCAGGTCAGCCAGGGAAAGTTCTATACCTTTTTGTTCCAATTCTGCGCGCAATCTGCCGCAAATATAGGCTGATTTGGAATCGAAGCCGGCGATGTTAACCGCTGGCAAAAGGACTGTTTCCAGTTTGCCAATATGGTAATCAGGTTGCGCACTCTTGAATGCTCCATAGACGATTTCTGAAATTGTTATTGTGGAAATAAACTGTTGACCCTGCTCAACTTTGGCCAACTTTCTGATGAGTATCTTTGATGGTCTTTTTTTCAGAATATTTGTAATGATATCAGTATCAAAAAGATACATCCCTACCTACTCCTCCGCTCTTCCGAATAGATGATAAATCCCTGATTGCCTCCTCAACCTCCTCAAATCCTTTCCATTTTCCAATAACAGAAACTAAACCCTGCTGTTCTTCTTGCTGCTCAATAAGCCGCAGATCTTCCAGGTTGACAAGCGCGGCTACAGGTTTGTTTCGGCGAGTAATAATAAATCTTTCGCGTCCATAGGCACTTTTGGCAATAAACTCGGAAAGACGGCTTTTCAATGTGGCAACCGGCACATTTTTCATTGAAATCTCCTTTCAACTGGTCATTTTGACCATTATGTCTAAAAATACAGGTTGTTCTGATTATTGTCAAGAAAATTTTTGAGCGAGCCCTAAGCATTTACAAATAAAAAACGGCAGAGCCTTTGAGGCCCTGCCGTTATATTGTCCTGCAAATTACGCTTGATTAAAGCTTTCCGCCTTACTGCTACTTTGTTATCTTTATGACCAGGAATCCACGATTCATTCGCCAGATAAACATATTGATGGTTTCGCCGTCCTTGGTCTTGCTGATTTCTTTGTTAAGATCGTTAACCGTTGTTATGTTCCGGTGATTGACTTCTTTGATAATATCATGTACGCTCAATCCTGACTCCTCTGCCTTGCTGCCTGGTTCTACACCGGCTACAATCACGCCCTCGGTCTCTTTCATATTGAATCGGCGTGCAATTTCGGGCGTCAATTCCGTGACACGAATTCCGAGTTCATCCTTGTGTTCCTTTGGGGTCCTCCTGGCAGAAACCCTAGCGTCTTCCCTTTTTGCAATTTTCACTTTAAACGTCTTGGTTGTGCCGTTTCTCAATACTTTTATCTTAACCGCATCGCCAACACCAGTATCTGCTATTACACCGGTGAGTTCCCGGGCGGTACTGACCTTCTTTCCGTTAACCGACAAAATTATGTCTTTGGGCTTTATTCCCGCCATATCCGCAGGGTCTCCCGAAAAAACTTCTGTAACCAGAACACCTATTTTTTCTTCTATTCCATAGTACTCAGCCACTTCATCGCTAATGTCCTGGATACCAACACCAAGCCAGCCCCGGGTAACCTCTCCTCTGTTTTTGAGCTGATCGATAATCCCTTTGGCAAGATTTACCGGAATGGCAAATCCGATTCCCTGCCCGCCGGCAATTATGGCTGTGTTTATCCCCACAACCTCACCTTTCATATTGATTAGTGGGCCTCCGCTGTTGCCGGGATTGATTGATGCATCGGTCTGCAAGAAATCATCATAGGGCCCTGACCCGATGACACGCCCCTTGGCGCTAATAATCCCAGCGGTAATTGTGTGCTCCAGGCCGAAGGGATTCCCTATCGCCACAACCCACTGACCAACCTTAATGGCATCAGAATCACCGAACTTCAGCACCGGGAGATTCCGCCCCGACTTGATTTTGATCAGTGCCAGATCCGTGCTGACATCACGCCCCACAATCTTTGCGTCAAACTTCTTTTCATCTTTCAGTAAGACCTCAATCTTGTCAGCGTTTTCGACAACATGATTGTTGGTTACAATATACCCCTCCTTGTCAATGATGAATCCTGATCCGAGGCTTCGCTGTTTAAAATCATGCTGCCGGTTTTCACCGAAAAAACGGTCAAAAAAATCCCGCATGGGGTCATCCTCGCCAAAAGGACCTTTTTTGAAATTGCGGAACACACGACCACCGCCCTTGATGGTCTTTACCGTCCTGATGTTGACCACCGAAGGGCTGGCCTTTTCAGCCAGACTGCTGAAACTTTGTGGAGTTACCTGGATATTATCGGTTTTTGCCTCAACATATGAGGCCGGATAAAGACTTGAAACCGCTAAAAGTCCGGCTGCCAATAATACAACAACCATAAAGGCTTTTCTTCTTGGAATATCTTTTGTGTTTGTAATAGATTTCATCGATAGTCTCCTTTTATAATATTTCTAAAATTCGTTAATTGTAACAGTTTAGTTCTTTGGAACAAATCGATTTCAAACGAGCGGGGATATTTTAAAAAGCTAAAATGTTACCATTAATTTTATTTCAAAGTGCCTTATTATTCAACCTAAACAAAGAAAAGGGTAACATTTCAGCCCGTTGAAAACATTATCGCATTCAGATAATCCGGTTTGAAACCGTGTCAAACTCGTGACCCACTTTAAAACCGGATCACCTGAACGCTTGTGGAACACGTTTTGCGAAAAGCTAAATTAATACAGAAAAGGATTTTTAAAATAAATTAATCATTGATTAGAGAAAAGCAAACTGTGTGCCAAAATTGAGACACAAAGACGATTAATTTATATCATCTTGATTATATTGGACAAACTGTGTCCACCCCTGTTGTTGAATGCCAAAGTCAATATTTGTTTTTTTACTCCAGCCAAATCAATGGCGGATAAAAAGTATCCATTTGGTGAGATTATCCGAATGGACTATTTATTTCAGACTAACCTGACCTTTATTGAATTCGCATGTGCACTCAGGCCTTCTATTTCCGCCAGGCGAATAATGTCCCTGGCTTCACGTTTTAAGGCCGCCTTGGAATACTGGATCAGACTGGTCTTTTTAATAAAGTTGTCCACCGAAAGGGCTGAAGTAAATCTTGCCGTTCCGGCAGTGGGAAGCACGTGGTTGGGACCGGCAATGTAATCGCCAACCGGCTCGGGGGTAAAGTTCCCCATAAACACGGCTCCAGCGTTACGGATCCGACCTAAATATGCAAAAGGATCTTCGATCTGAAGCTCAAGGTGCTCGGGCGCTATTCTGTTTGAAAGTTCAACGGCGGCATCAAGATCAGGCACAATCATGATGGCGCCGAACCTGGCAAGGGATTCCCTGGCAATCTCTTTGCGCGCAAGATTCTCAAGCTGCTCATCCACGGCAGCGGCAACAGCTTTTGCCGTCTCTTTCGAATCCGTGACCAGGATTGCAGACGCCAGCGTATCATGTTCTGCCTGGGAAAGAAGATCTGCTGCAATAAAGACCGGCTTTGCCGTGCTGTCTGCAATAACTAAAATCTCGCTCGGTCCGGCGAGCATATCAATACCCACAGTCCCGGCCACAATTTTTTTGGCAAGGGTAACATAAATATTTCCAGGCCCGACTATAACATCGACTTTTGGAATTGTCTCGGTACCGTATGCCAGGGCGGCAATTGCCCATGCACTCCCGACCTTGTAAACGGCATCCACCTTGACTCTTTTTGCAGCAGCCAGAAGATAGGGGTTTACAGTACCGTCCCTGGTCGGCGGCGTCACCATGGCGATGTGTTTTACACCAGCTATTCTGGCAGGAATGACTCCCATCAGGACCGAAGAAACCAGGGGCGTCTCTCCTCCCATTCCGCCGGGCACATAAACTCCAGCCACATCAACGGGGTTTATTAACTGGCCCAGAAGGGTGCCGGGTCTTTCCGTGTAATCCCATGATTTGCTGAGTTGTTGTTTATGAAAGGACTCGATTTGTCCAGCTGCTCGATTTAAAGCCCGCACAAAGGATCGATCTACGTTCTTTGCGGCATTATTAATCTCCTGGCTGGTTGCCTGAATCGACCCTAAGGTTAAACCCGGTGAGTCAAACCGGTTTGCATATTTTATTAGGGCTTTGTCCCCATTTTTCCTCACGTCCTCAAGGATGCGCGTAACCTCAAGAACATCTTTCTTCTTAAAGCCCAGACCGCGTTTTACAATAGACGCAACCTTTTTTTCAGCCGATTTTGATGGATAATTATAGATTTTCATGAAGTGATCTTTCCTTATTCAAGATATAGGGTAATAGTTCAGCCACAAAGACACGAAGACACTAAGATTATAATATGATTCTTTTAATGCCATTTTTAATAAGAGACACGTTAAAATTGACAAGAAAACCAAATAGATTCTTCTCTTTTTGATAAAGGTTTATAATTCATACCCCATCTCTGTGCCTTTGTGCCTTAGTGGCTGAACTGTTACGATATAGGATATAGGTTTCATGCATCATTTATCATGCACCGCGTATCGAGTATTGTGCATCATGCACTATGTCTTGGGTCTATCCTTTATTGCGGAAAAGGCCTGTTTGTCAATAGCGTCTGGCTGTAATACCTCTATGATAAAAATACTAATTGACATATTTAATCCGATCTGTACAAATATATTTTTTTATTAAGCAGAAGCTCATTAAGGCAGATGTAAAGAATCCACACCCAGGGGAGGGGATTTCCCAGGACTCAATAAATAAACGCCCCGGAGGAAACACATGAAGGAAAACAGAATCTATAACTTTAACGCCGGGCCTGCCGCCCTTCCCCTTGAGGTTCTCGAAGAAATCAAGGATTCATTTTTGAACTTCGCCGGGTCCGGCATGTCGATAACAGAGATAAGCCATCGGTCCAAATGGTTCGACGATGTTATAAACGACGCCATCGCCAGGACCAGGCGGCTGTTGAACATGGATGATACGTTCCATGTTTTGTTTATTCAGGGCGGCGCCAGTATGCAATTTTGCATGATACCCATGAATCTGCTTCATGAAGGTGATACGGCCGACTATGTCAACACAGGCACCTGGTCCACAAAAGCCATTAAGGAAGCTGAAATACTGGGCAAGACCGTCAACGTTGTTGCATCTTCCGAAGACGAAAATTATTCCTATATCCCAAAGGATATTCCATTCAACAGCAATGCGATCTACGCCCACATCACATCGAACAATACTATTAAAGGCACCCAGTGGGCATCCTTTCCGGAGACGGGCGGTGTACCACTTATCGCAGATATGTCATCGGATATTATGTGCGGGCCTTTTGATGTTGATAAATTCGGCCTCATTTATGCCGGCGCTCAAAAGAATATAGGTCCTGCCGGGGTGTGTATGGTGATCATCCGGGATGATATGCTAAAAAGGGTGCCGGACACCCTGCCGTCCATGCTGAAATATACAACATATGCTTCCAAGAACTCGATGTTTAATACACCGCCGTGTTTCGCAGTTTATACGATTCAATTGGTGCTGAAATGGCTGGAAGAAACAATCGGCGGCCTTGACAAGATGGAAGCAATCAATCGCGAAAAAGCCGGGCTTCTTTACAAAGTCATGGATTCCAGCGACTTTTACAGCGGTACGGTCAAACCCGACAGCCGTTCATTGATGAATGTCACTTTCCGTCTTCCGGATGAGGACTTGGAAAAACTGTTCATTGAGCAAGCCCTGGAAAACGGTCTCGGCGGACTGAAAGGCCATCGGTCTGTGGGAGGATGCAGGGCGTCCATCTACAATGCCACACCCCTGGCGGCAATAGAAGCACTTACCGATTTTATGAAGAACTTTGAGCAGAAAAACGGCTAACCTGGTTATTTTGTAACATTTTAGCCCTTTGAAAACATTATCGCATTCAGATAATCCGGTTTTAAACCGTGTCAAACTCGTGCATAAGTGAGCGTAAAGAAAGAACAGGTGCTATCCTGTATATAAAAGCCTATTAAATGCGCATATTATTTAACTCACAGGTAAAATTTGCTATTTT
>JAUVVL010000172.1 GCA_030604635.1 Desulfobacteraceae bacterium | reverse complement strand
CGTTCGGCTTTGAGGCTCTCGACAAGCTCTCGACAGGTTAGTCACTTCACACTTATCGATTCTGTGATAAATAGCCCCTTTCAGGGGCAAACCAAAGCCTGGTCCTATGGGCCAGGATTCTTTACAATAAAGCAATGGCGTTGAGAGAAAGACCGGTAAAGGATGATACAATTAATTAGAGGGTTTAAAGATATACTTCCGGGAGAAGTGGAACTTTGGCAGCAGATAGAAAAGACTGTCTGTTCTCTTCTTGAGGATTTCGGTTTCAAGGAAATCCGGATTCCGATTATGGAACGAACGGAGCTTTTTGCAAGGAGTATCGGAGAAGATACCGATATTGTGGAAAAGGAAATGTATACTTTCCCCGACAGAAAAGGCGAGCTTATTACCCTTCGGCCGGAGGCGACGGCATCTGTTGTGCGGTCATATATTCAGCACAAGCTGTATGCAAAGGATCCTGTCCGGAAATTTTATACAATTGGACCCATGTTTCGCAGGGAAAGGCCCCAAAAGGGAAGATATCGACAATTTTACCAGATCAATGCCGAAATTATCGGCGTTGATTCGCCGTTGGCTGACGTTGAGCTTATTTTTCTGCTTGTGACACTCTTTTCAAGACTGTCGGTTTCGGATGTTGAAGTCCATATCAATTCACTCGGTTGTCCGGAATGCCGTCCGAAGTTCAAAGCGACGCTGACTGATTTTCTGACATCTTCAACTGAAAATCTTTGTTCGGACTGTGTCATACGAATATACCGAAATCCCTTGCGTGTGCTGGACTGCAAGGTCCCCGCTTGCAGAGAAGCGATGACAGATGCACCTTCTATCCTGGATTATTTATGTCCGGTATGCAGTCAAGACTTTGAAACAGTCAAAACGGCCCTTGAAGCGTTCAAGATTCCATTTACAGTCGATAATCAGCTGGTCAGGGGCCTTGACTATTATACCCGAACAACTTTCGAAATTCAGACAGGTTCATTAGGGGCTCAGAGCGCTGTGGCAGGCGGTGGTCGGTATGATGGCCTGGTTAAGGCGCTTGGCGGGCCTGATATACCGGGAACCGGTTTTGCCATCGGCGTTGACAGGCTGTCGGAAATTACAGGTCTAAATAATGCTGATTATATCAAAGCGCCTGACATTTTTTTGGCTGCACTCGGTGAAAAGAGCCAGTCTCTGGCATTTAAATGGAAATGTGCTTTAGGGCTTGAGGGTGTCAAAGCCGAGATGGATTTTGGCGTTAGAAGTTTAAAAAGCCAGATGAAACAGGCTGACAGGCTGGGTGCAAAACATGTCCTGATTATTGGCGATAATGAGATTAAAGAAGGAGCGGTTATCCTGCGGGACATGACGACAAAAGCGCAGGTGTCGATCCCCATTGAAGATATTGTGGAGAACATAAAAACGAAAATTTTATGATTTTTGGGAAGGAGTCAATCTATTGCCAGATATGCTTGGAGATATGAGGAGGACCCATACATGCTGCGAGCTTGGTGCAGATGATGTCGGCAAGGAGGTTGTGCTGATGGGATGGGTGCAGCGGCGAAGGGATCACGGAGGGGTCATATTTGTCGATTTGCGTGACAGGAACGGTATAACCCAGGTTGTCTTTAATCCCGAAGTGAATAATAAAGTCCATGAAAAGGCCCATGCGATTCGAAATGAATACGTCCTTGGTGTGCGGGGCAGGGTGGACAGAAGACTCGAAGGAATGACCAATCCCAACTTAATCACCGGCGAAATAGAGGTTATGGTGGTCGAGCTTAAGATCTTAAACGCTGCCAACACACCACCTTTTTCAATAGAAGATAAGATTGATGTGTCGGAAACGATTCGTCTTAAATACCGCCACCTGGACCTTCGCCGCACACAGTTGCAGAAAAATATTATCTTAAGGCACAAGGCTGCTTTGTCTGTGCGGAATTATCTGAACAGACACGGGTTTATCGATATTGAGACACCGGTTTTAACGAGCAGCACTCCCGAAGGTGCAAGGGACTATCTTGTTCCCAGCAGGGTAAATCCGGGACAGTTTTATGCCCTGCCCCAGTCCCCCCAAATTTTTAAGCAGTTGTTGATGATATCCGGGTTTGACCTATATTATCAGATAGTTCGCTGTTACAGGGATGAAGACCTCCGGGCGGATCGCCAGCCTGAGTTTACACAGATAGATCTTGAAATGTCCTTTGTGGGTGAGGACGATGTTATGGGCGTTTCAGAAGGTATGATGGAAGATCTTTTTAAAGATGTCCTGGGGCAAAAGCTTAAGCTTCCCTTTTCCCGTATGTCATATGCAGAAGCTGTCGGCCGCTTTGGTCTTGACAAACCGGATATCCGTTTCGGCCTTGAACTGAAAGACGTCTCTGACATTGTTGAAGGTTCCGGATTCAGACTATTTTCCGATGCTGTCAAAAAAGGAGGAATCGTCAAAGCACTGAATGCAAAGGGTTGCATCGATTTTTCAAGAAAAGAAATCGATGATTTTACAAACTTTGTAGCAGTTTACCGGGCCAAGGGACTTGCCTGGATAAAGGTCCGGGAAGATGCCTGGCAGTCTCCCATCGCAAAGTTTTTCACTGACAAGGAGAAAGGGGCATTATCCCGGCGTATTGAAATAGAACCCGGCGATCTTATATTTTTTGTGGCTGACCAGCCAAAGGTTGCAAATGAATCCCTTGGGCATCTTAGAAACCAACTCGGGAAAAAGCTGGGGCTGATAGACGAAAATGAATTCAGGTTTGTATGGGTTACACATTTCCCTCTGCTGGAATACGATGAAACCGAAAACAGGTATCAGGCCCTGCATCATCCCTTTACAGCACCTCTTGAAGAAGATTATGGGTCGCTAAAGGATGACCCCCTTTCAGTAAGATCCCGTGCTTATGATCTTGTTCTAAACGGTTCCGAGATCGGAGGCGGAAGCATCCGTATCCATCAGAAGGATATACAGGAGAGGGTATTTGAAGCATTGGGTATGGATCGGGCTACTTATGAACAAAAATTCGGATTTATGCTTTCGGCGCTCGAATCCGGCGCACCGCCCCATGGTGGTATTGCCCTCGGCTTTGACCGGCTGGTAATGATCCTGTGCGGGCAGTCGTCTATCCGTGATGTTATTGCTTTTCCAAAGACACAGAAGGCGGCATGTCTTCTTACCAATGCACCTTCTGAAGCCAGCAAGGCCCAGCTTGATGAACTCTCTCTGAGGGTGAAGAAGAGTTGAAAGTAACTGTTTTAATAACAGAATATTTTTCTTGACTTTAATTTATTTCTTTATTAAAAAATGATGATTTAACAGATCCCCAGTAGCTCAGTTGGCAGAGCAAGTGGCTGTTAACCACTGGGTCCGCGGTTCGAGTCCGTGCTGGGGAGCCATTTCGACGCGAAAAGGGTACCATCAAGACTTCGATGGTACCCTTTTCTTGCTTTTCGATATGCTCAAAGTCTCGAGTAAATTCGAGAGACTCAAGGCCTCCGGCCAGATTGTTTGATTTCGCCGTCGAAATGGCCCTGAGCGAATCCCGAGTATCTCGAGGGATGAGTCGAAGGGCTTGTCGAAGGATCCTTAAACATCAATCCTAACCGCTTGAATATGGGAACATGGTTGCCTGGTTCTATATACTCCGACTCAAATCCGGTGGTCTGTATATCGGCGCAACTACTGAGTTGGATCAGCGATATCAAGATCATCTATCTGGCAATGCATGCCGAACTACGAAATTTGATCCGCCGGTGGATTTAGTCTATTCCGAAACCTTTGAATCGTTCACACTAGCGCGCAAACGTGAATTGCAGGTCAAGCGCTGGTCTCGAGCTAAAAAAGAAGCACTTGTCGCGGGTGACTTAACTGAATTACAGAGACTTTCGAAGTCAGGGAAAGGCAGGTAAACTTGTCTTGAGCCTGTCGAAAGGCTTGTCTTGAGCCTGCCGAAAGGCTTGCCCTCCTTCGATTTCCTCAGGACAAGTTCACTCCACGACCCTGCTCATCTGAGTGCATGGCGTTGTTAACCCCCGATTATTTCGTTTAATCCTTCTATTATCAGATTTATTTCTTCGGGTTTAGCTACACCAATTTTCTTTTGAAGACGTTTTATCGATAAGGTGCGAATTTGACTGATTTTAACCCAGGAACGTTTAGGAAGATTTGATTCTTGCAGCTCAAGGGTAAGTGGGAACCCAGCTCTTTGGGGTTGGCTCGTGATGGCGACGATAATTACTGTTCCAGATCGTTTGTTGAAAACTTCATGACTTAAAACCAAGACAGGCCGCTTGCCGGCTTGCTCATGCCCAATCGTTGGATTAAGATCAGCCCAAATAATATCACCCCTTAGTATTCTGGCCATTCATCCATCTCCGCAGCAAAGCCTTGTTCAGCCATTTCTTGTTCAAATTTTGGATCTAATTTTGCACATTCCTGTGCTAATCGACTTCTTTCAATCCGGGCCAGTTTTTCTGCAACCGCTTCTTGAATAGCCCTGCTACGGTTTGCAAACCTTTGTGACTTGACCAAAGAATCTAGACGATGCAATAAATTTTGATCAATTGTGATCGCAATTTTTGATGTAGCCATAATTTCACCTCCAGTATGACATTATATCATACCAAAGATAATTGCAAGAATAAAGTACATTTTTGGGTGGGGGTTAACATTAGATATTGGTTCGCTGCGAAAGAATTACAACCATAAATTAGGCTGTCAGAGCTCGACGAAGGCGTCGTTTACCGGTGGTACTTACTAAACAAGAGATCAGTGATCTCTTTAAAAATTTAAAAGGGACAAATCTTCTCATGGCGAGATTGATCTATGGTTGTGGCCTTCGCCTCCAGGAATGCCTGAATTTGCGAATCAAAGACCCGGATTTCAAACGTTTTCGCTTAACGATAAGATCCGGAAAAGGGGAGAGACATGGATGCTAATTTGGGGGACTGCTGGTTTAAAATAAGATTTGACAAAGTGATGCTAGTTGGATAAACTTACCAGCATATTTTTATAAGTGCTGGTAAGTTTATCCGTGGTAACTGATATGAAGACGAAACATCCAAACAAATTTGAGACAGCGAAAAAGGTTTTCCACGATAGGGGTGGAGTACTTAAAACAGGAGAAGCCCTGAGCGCAGGCATCCATCCCAGAACTCTTTATGAGATGGAAAGGAACGGAATTATAGAGAAGCTCAGCCGCGGTCTTTATCGGCTTTCCGATCTGCCGCCACTTGGCAGCCCTGATTTGGTGTCAGTTTCCCTGAAGGTCCCCAATGGTGTTATTTGCCTCATTTCCGCTATGGCATATCATGAGATAACGACACAGATACCTCACGAGGTCTACATCGCCCTTGGCCGAGGAGCGGAACCGCCCCGGATGGAATTTCCACCAATTCGTATTTTCTGGTTCACAGGCGAAGCGTTTACTGAAGGAATCGGCAAATACGAGATGGACGGCGTTCAAGTGCGAATTTATAACCCCGAAAAGACGATAGCAGACTGCTTCAAGTATCGAAACAAAATCGGTCTTGATACAGCCATTGAAGCGCTTAAGCTTTACCGGGAAAGAAAGCGTTTTAAGGTCAATGATCTGATGCGGTTCGCGCGAGTATGCAGGGTTGAAAAAGTCATGCGGCCCTACCTGGAAGTATTGCTATGACAAAACGTCTACATAAAAACATTGCTGCTTCTGTACACCAACGTCTCCGCAACAAGGCAAGAGAAACTGGCCGACCATTCAACGAATTGCTTCAGTACTTTGCGATGGAGCGCTTCCTCTACCGCTTGTCCAAATCTCCCTTTTGAAGCAACTTGGAGAGCGCTTATTTTTTCAACTTATGCACGCACCTCAGCAAAGATTTATATGAGAGGACAAGCCTGGCTTCAAGAAATCCATTGATCCAGACGCTAAAGAACTGCTAACATACAGGGTTCTTGACAGTTTTCTATCACTAATGTATTTTATTGAAATAATTCAAATTTCGGAGGCTTCAGATGAACAAACGGGAACTTATTGATGCACTTAAAAAGGAAACAGGGATGAAGAAAAACGATGCTATGGCGGTTGTGAATCTGTTTTTTGATGAAATGTCAAATGCCCTGGCAAATGGTGACAGGGTGGAGATCCGGGGCCTGATGCAAAAGCTTCTGACCGGCGAAGTTCGGGTGTAATTATGAAACTCCCTGTTAATATCAACGACTTGTTGACCGCCCGCACGGTTGAATGGGAACGGCTGGAATTCAAGGCGGGCTGGAACCCGCAAGCTGTGCTGCATACCATGTGTGCCTTTGCCAATGACTTCCACAATTTTGGTGGTGGCTACATCATCATAGGTGTCGATGATGACAACGGCCGTCCGGTTTTGCCTCCTGCCGGTCTACCGGTGGCACAACTTGATGCTATTCAAAAGGAAATTGTAGAGATTGGTTACAGGATCGTTCCCTATTATCATCCAATCATTGCCCCCTGCGAGGTTGATGGAAGACATATTCTTGTACTCTGGGCCACGGGCGGGCAGACCAGACCCTATAAAGCTCCGGTATCTTTGGCAAAAGGCGAACGGGAATTTGCTTATTATATCCGGAAGGGCTCGATAACGGTTCGGGCTAAGCACCATGATGAAACTGAGTTGATGTCTCTGGCTGCCACTGTACCATTTGATGACCGCATGAACCAGAGCGCTACTTTGGATGACCTGGATCTGGGACTGATACGCGTTTATCTGAAGCAGGTCAAAAGCGATCTTTTTCAGGAATCTACTGAAATGGATTTCGTCCAGCTTTGCAGACAAATGAACATTGTTGATGGACCGGATGAATCCGTATGGCCGAAAAATGTTGGCCTGATGTTTTTTAATGACGAGCCCTCTCGCTTCTTTCCGCAGACCCAGATCGATGTTGTTCATTTTCCCGAGGGACCCGGTGCAAATTCATTCACGGAAAAAACATTCAAAGGGCCGCTTCATACCATGTTGCAGGATGCGCTTTCCCATATCCGCTCCATCGTTATCAAGGAAAAGGTGATAAAACACCCGGACCGGCCCGAAGCGGACCGATTTTTCAATTATCCTTTTCCTGCCATAGAAGAGGCTTTGTGCAATGCGGTGTACCACCGATCCTATGAAATACGGGAACCCGTTGAGGTGCGTATTCTGCCGGATTCTATTACTGTCGGCAGTTTTCCTGGGCCGGACCGTTCCATACGCGATCAGGATATGCGCGAATTCCGTTTTCTCTCGCGCCGTTACCGCAACCGACGGGTGGGCGAGTTTCTAAAAGAACTCGAAATGACCGAGGGACGTGGAACCGGCATCCCGAAAATGTTGCGTGAAATCGAGAAAAACGGATCTCCTGAACCGATATTTCATACAGATAATGATCGGACGTTTTTTATCGTTGAACTACCTATCCATCCACTTTTTGTTGAGGACCTTAAGCGCAAACAAGTTACCCCACAAGTCACCCTACAAGTTACCCCACAAGTTATCGAGTTATTAAAGGTACTGCATGGGGAAATGACGCGATTTCAGATTCAAGAACGCCTTGGTCTGAAAGACCGTTTTCACTTTCGTGATGCTTATCTTACTCCCGCGCTTGAGAAAAGAATCGTTGAGATGACCATCCCCGACAAGCCAAGAAGCAGTAAACAGAAATATCGGCTAACCGAAATTGGACTAACGTTGCAGAAGGAATATAGGAAATGATTGAGGAACGTGGAACCGGTATCCTGAAAATTTTTAGAAAATTATTAGAATAGAAAAACGTCTATGGAAGAACAAACGCAGCTACCGGCATTGCAACTGTTGATGCGGCTTGGTTGGCAGTATTTGACCCCTGAAGAAACTGTCCGGCTTCGGGGCAGTCGGCTGGGCGCCACGATTCTGGAGCCGATATTGGTCGATCACATCCGTGTGCATTGCCGCTATGAGTTCAAAGGCCGAATCTGAACAAAAGTAGTGGGAATAGTGCAGACAACTAAGTTTATTTGGAGAGCGCTTATTTTTTCAACTTATGCACGCACCTCAGCAAAGATTTATATGAGAGGACAAGCCTGGCTTCAAGAAATCCATTGAGCCAGACGCTAAAGAACTGCTAACATACAGAATTCTTGACAGTTTTCTATCGCTAATGTATTTGATTGAGTCAATAAAAAAGGGTCAATAATTATAATTCACTCACCGCAGAGCCGCAGAGGGCGCTGAGGCTTCACACATTTTTTTCTTTACGCTGAGAGGGCGTAAAGCAAAAAGACATAGCCCCTGAAGGGGTACAAATGTTCACGGACACTGTTCAGCTCCAGACAGTATAAGCTTATAGTTTTTATCGTCCGCCGGAGGTGGACTGAGCACTTTTCCATTGCCGTCGTCCCTGCCCCGTTAAATCTGAAAGCTATTTAACCGGGGTCAACGGCGATGGAAAAATCAT
>JAUVVL010000273.1 GCA_030604635.1 Desulfobacteraceae bacterium | reverse complement strand
TCATTCCAGACCTGACTTTTAGAGTATAGAGTATTGGTGATCGGTCTGGGCCAGGGTTGAGGAACGCGCTTTCAGCGCGATCAATTATAATTAAAATTGACAGAATACCTTAACTTTAGGCACTTTAAACTTTTAAATGGAATTAATAAACTAATTATAACACGTAATCGAATTTATGAATACGTGTACTTAGTTCGCTTTGCTCACAATTGGAATAATGGAATATTGGGTTTATCTGTATTCCATCCCATTGAAAAATATCACGATTCATGGGACCTGCCCGCTATCCGGCAGGCGGGTAAACAAACCATGGACCGAAAAAACATCAACCGAGGTTTTAAAAAGCTTAGGGTTTGGCAAGACGCTGTATCCCTTTATGTTTTAGCCTGTAAAATATTTGCCAATTTCCCATTCGAACTCAAAAAAGTGGCAGCTAATAGCATTGATGCTGTGCATAGCATCTCGCGAAACATCGCAGAAGGCTATTGCCGGTGATCCAAATATATAGGTTGTCCGTTTTTAACCCATTATTCCATTTTTCCAGCATTCCATCATTCCATGTGGCGGCATAAAGATGGTGCCGTTAAAAACTATATGATTTCAGTCAATTGTAGAATTTCCGAGACGTTAATACAGGACTTTGGCATTGTATGGTTGTTATATCAATATGTCAATCATTATTTTTTTGTCAATCTCTTGCAAATAATTTTTTTTTGCATTATAGAGATAATGTCTTATATTTTCAAACTGCCGACATTTAGGTCTTAACCTATTCTTATGTCTTCGTAAAAAGTCCTTTTTACATGGATTAAGGAATTTGGGGATTAAGGAATTGCGTATTATTTAAAGACATTATGAATGCGTAAAATTGAATAATTCAGCCACGCCTGCCGGCCGGCGGGAAGGAAGTTTTGACTTTTTACGAAATCGTCATTCTTCAATATGTTATGGATAATCATTGAAACCGACTGATAAAAAAATAATACATAATGTGCCGGTTGCCATAATCGGGATGGGGTGTTTCTTTCCGAAAGCTTCGGGATTGAAAGAATACTGGCGGCTGCTCTTTCACGGTGAAGATGCAATAACCGATATACCGGAATCTCACTGGTCCTCTGAAGATTACTTTAACAAAGATCCCAAAAAACCCGATCATATCTACTGCAAACGGGGGGGGGTTCTTTCCCCGGTCTCCTTTGATCCAACTGAATTCGGCATTCCTCCGTCTTCGCTTGAAGCTACTGATACCTCACAGCTTCTTGGTCTTGTGGCGGCTAAAACAGCAATCGAAGATTCAGGTTATAAAGACGGCAATACCTATAACCACGACAGAACCAGTGTGATACTCGGGGTAACCGGAACCCAGGAGCTTGTTATCCCCCTGGGCGCCAGGCTTGGACATCCAATATGGCAGAGAGCACTTGAAGATTCAGGGATTAACCCTGAAAAGACTAAAGAAGTTGTACAAAGAATATCCGATTCATATGTATCATGGCAGGAAAACTCGTTTCCAGGTCTTTTAGGAAATGTTGTGGCAGGGAGAATCTGCAACCGTCTTGATCTTGGCGGCACCAACTGTGTTGTTGATGCTGCGTGTGCCAGCTCATTAGGCGCCATACATCTTGCCGTCATGGAACTGTCATCCGGACGCAGCGACATGGTTGTCACCGGCGGTGTGGATACCCTCAATGATATCTTCATGCACATGTGTTTTTCCAAGACTCAGGTTCTTTCACCCACAGGAGATGTCAGGCCCTTTTCCAAAGATGCAGACGGTACGGTGCTTGGCGAAGGTATCGGAATATTTGTCCTTAAAAGACTTGAAGATGCGGAAAAAGACGGCAACAGAATCTACGCTGTTATCAAAGCTGTTGGGTCTTCCAGCGACGGAAAATCGCAGAGCATTTATGCACCAAGAGCCGAAGGACAGACAAAAGCCCTTCAAATGGCTTTTAAGGAAGCTGATATAGACCCTGCCACTATTGAGCTTGTTGAGGCTCATGGCACCGGCACCAGTGTCGGTGATGTGGTTGAGTTTCAGGCCCTGAACCGACTCTTTGGCAATTCAGGCAAAAACGGCAGATGGTGCGCTCTGGGCTCTGTGAAATCGAATATCGGCCATACCAAGGCCGCCGCCGGCGCCGCAGGTCTAATGAAGGCCGTGCTCTCCCTTTATAACAAAGTATTGCCGCCCACCTTGAAAGCCGATGAACCTGATCCAAAACTGAATATTCATCAAAGCCCCTTTTACCTGAACACTGAGACCAGGCCCTGGTTTTCGAAAAAAGAACATCCGCGTCGGTCGGGTGTCAGTGCATTCGGATTTGGCGGAAGTAATTTCCATGTGGTAATCGAAGAATACCAGAAACAAAAAAAGGAGATTTCATGGGATGGATCCGTTGAAATTGTCGCCCTGTCCGCTTCGACCAAAAAGGAGCTTGAAGGACGTCTGCACAGCTTCAAAGGCGCCATCGACAAAGTTAAGTCAAATAAAGAAGTTGCAATCAAGGCTTCAAGCACACGATTAGATTTTTCTTCATCAGATCCTTACAGGCTTCTGATCGTCCTTGAACGGTCAATGGGCCAATTTCAGGATCTGGCCGGGCATTTTGACCGTGCTTTCAATGCCATTGAATCAGACAGGCCGCAAAATGTACGGCAGCTAAAGAATATCTATTATGGCGGTCCTGAAAAACCCGGTAAAATTGCATTTGTTTTTCCCGGCCAGGGGAGCCAGTATATTAGCATGGGCCGTGACCTTGTCTGCATATTTCCGGATGCGTTTAATGTTCTGGAAAAAGCGAATCATAAATACGAAAATTTTGGTCGACTCACCGATATTATCTACCCGCATCCTGATCTAACCGAAAAAGAGAAGAAAAATCAGGAAGAAGCCTTAAGAAAAACCGATATTGCCCAACCGGCCATCGGCGCCGTAAGCATCTCAATGCTGAAGGTTCTTCAAGGATTCGGCGTTAAACCGGATGCAACATGCGGGCACAGTTTTGGTGAACTTACAGCCCTTTGTGCTGCCGGATGGATCGATCTGGATACTTTTTTGCACCTTTCAATTGCCCGGGGCCGTTTGATGGCAGCAGCCGGCCGGAACAAAGATCAGAATAACGGCGGCATGCTGGCTGTCAAAGCCCCCCTTGACGAACTTGCCGATCTGGTTAAGGAAACCAAGACAGGCGTCATTCTTGCAAACCGAAACAGCCCGGACCAGGGAGTTTTGTCGGGATCAATCGATGCGATTGCCCGGGCTGAAGAAATATGCAAAAAAAGGGGGTTCAGAACCATACACCTGCCTGTATCTGCTGCTTTCCACAGCAATCTGGTAAAAGACGCCCGGGAACCTTTTATCAAAACCTTAAAGAAGATCGACGTCTTACCTTCTGATATTCCGGTATTTTCCAATACAACCGGCAAGCCCTACCCTGCTGATCCTGATAAAGCAAAAAAACTGCTTGGTGAGCACCTGTTATGCCCTGTCGATTTTGTGAGCGAAATTGAAAATTTATTCAAAATGGGTGTGCAAACTTTTGTTGAAGTCGGTCCCAAATCGGTTTTGACAGGGCTTGTAAAATCGATATTAAAGGATCGTGACTTTCAGGCAATAGCCCTGGACGGTTCTTCAGGAAGACGATCCAAAATGGCGGATCTTGCCGGAACACTTTGTCATCTGGCGTCATTGGGTCATTACGTTGATTTGAGCTGCTGGGAACAACCTGCCCGGGAAACTAGAAAACAGCTTATGAGTATACCGATTGCAGGTGTAAACTACAGGAGACAAAGGGCAGAAGACAGAAGACAGAAAACAGAGGACAGAGATCAGAGATCAGAGATCAGAGGACAGAGGACAGAGATCAGAGATCAGAGGACAGAGGACAAAAGAGACACGACATCTGCTCCAATTTCAGGAAATCTAAACACCATGGAAAAAAATCAAAAGCAACAGCAAGACTTTATTGTAGATGCATTAAAGGTTGTTCAGGAGGGCCTGAAATCGATGCAGGCGCTCCAGATGCAGACCGCCGAAACACATAAAAAGTTTCTTGACGCCCAAACCGAAGCCAGCCGTACGATCCAGAATATGATGGGAAACATCCAACGTTTGGCTGAAGGTTCTCTGGGAATTAAACAGGTAATTGCAGAAAAATCTTTTGAAGAACCTGATGTAAAACCGGGCAGCCAGGACGTTCAAACGTCAGGCTATGTCCGGAAAGAAATAGAAAAGAGCATCCTGGAGGTGGTCAGCCAGCTTACGGGCTATCCAATAGAAATGCTCAACATGGACATGGATATTGAGGCTGACCTGGGGATCGATTCCATTAAAAGGGTTGAGATACT
>JAUVVL010000231.1 GCA_030604635.1 Desulfobacteraceae bacterium | reverse complement strand
TGTCGAGAGCCTCAAAGCCGAACGGCCTCTGGTCGAACGAAGTGATCTAAAGTGCCTAAACCTGCCCGCCGGCCGGCAGGCGGGGTTCCGGAGTCGCTTTGCCCCGCTGATTTTATATATAATTGGCAGAATTCCTTAAATTTAGCTCACTTTAAACTTTAGTTCACTTCAAACTTTTGCGCCGTCTCTTCTGGCAGAGCCGGTTAACTCTGACCTAGCCCAAAGGACCAGGTTTTCAAGGTCGAAATAAATAAGCACAAAAAAACAAAAACGGAAACCGTAAAATGAACTCAATCACATACAGACCCATCGGAATCATACGCACACCTTTTAAGAATAAAGAAGGGATGCCGATTCAACCATCCGGTGGAATCGGCGTCCGGAGCACCATCAAAATCAGTGCGGAATATATCGCCGGACTTAAAGATTTGGAAGGATTTTCTCATATTATCTTAATTTACCACTTTCATTTATCAAAAGATTATTCCCTCACCGTCACCCCTTTTTTAGATGATCAACCCCATGGCGTATTTGCCACTAGAGCCCCCGAACGGCCCAATTCAATCGGTTTGTCTGTTGTTAAGCTAAATGCGGTAAAGGGTGATATCCTTGATATAGAGAACGTCGATATCATCGATGGGACGCCTTTACTCGACATAAAACCCTATGTCCCTGAGTTTGACGCTCAGGTCGAAGTTGAAACCGGCTGGCTTGGCAAAATTGAAAAACGGGTGCATAAAACAAAATCAGACCTAAGATTTACTTAGCCCGGATTTTTCATGAATATCATAACTGACTTTGTGTGTCCGGGCGGAGCTATAGCTATACTCAGTCGCTCGTTTTTAAAAGTCTAAGCTTTTTTATACAAGGTTGACGATTTCGTAAAAAGTCAAAACTTCCTGCCCGCCGGCTGGCAGGCGGTGCTGAATTATTCAATTTTGCGCATTCATAATGTCTTTAAATAATTCGTAATTCCTTAATCCCTAAATTCCTTAATCCATGTAAAAAGGACTTTTTACGAAGCCATCAAGGTTGAACTTTAAAAATCCGTTCTACCTTTGCAGAAAAACAAGGCTCAAAGCCGGCCAGTAGGTAATAACGAGGACTGCCGCAAACAGCACGATCATAAACGGGATCGCGGCCTGGTACAGTTCGGTGACTGGTTTGTTAAAACGGTAACTGGCGATAAACAGATTCATGCCGACCGGCGGCGTGAAGTAACCGATTTGCATATTGGCCAGAAAAATGATGCCCAGATGAACCGGATCGATGCCGTAACTTACAGCTACTGGAAGTATGATCGGAACCATAATGACCAGAGCCGAAAAGATGTCCAGAATGGCGCCGAGTATCAGCAGTAACAAATTCAGCAGAATCAGAAAGACGATCTTGTCGGTTACGTGGGATTTAATCAGATCAAACAGGCGCGCAGGCACTTCGGCGTCGATTAAAAAATTTGTCGATGCCAGGGACACACCGAGAATCAGCAGAACCCCGCCGACCATCACCATCGACTCCCGAATAATGGCCGGCAGCTGTGAAAGCTTGATCTCCTTGTAGATAAAAACCTCCACCACAATTACATACATGGCCGTGGCAGCGGCCGCTTCGGATATGGCAAAAAACCCGCCGTAAATGCCTCCCAGCACAAAAAGCGGCAACGGTATTTCCCAGATGGCCTCCCGCAACGCAGCAACGGCTTCCCGGACTGAAAATGGCTTATAAGGGATGGGATTGCGGCGGTTTTCCCACAGACTCCAGAACGACAGCAGCACCACCATGAGAAGACCGGGAAGAAGACCGGCCAGAAACAGGTCATTGATTGCAACGTTTGCGCCAATGTTCATTTGCTGGGCGATGATGCCGTAAAGAATGAGCGGGATGGAAGGCGGCAATAACAGCCCCAGACTGCCGGATGATGTCACCAGACCGATACTGAATTTCTCCCGGTATCCAGCCTGGGTTAATGCCGGATAAAGCAGCGCACCCAGCGCAACGATGGTTACACCAGATGCACCGGTAAAGGCGGTAAAAAACGCACAGGAAACGAAGGCCACAATGGCCAGGCCGCCCGGCATCCAGCCGAGAAATGCCTGGGTGAATCGTACCATGCGCCTTGATGTCTGACTTTCCCCAAGTACATAGCCGGCAAAGGTAAATAGCGGCAGTGCCAGTAAAACCGGCGTATCGGCAATCCGATAAATTTCAATGGCAATTACCGACAGGTTAACGTCAAGGTAATGAAAACCGAGGATGGCAACCGCTAAAATAACGGCAAACAGGGGGGCACCCAGAATGGCGAGTAAAAACAATATCAGGGCAAAAATAAATGGGGTCACGATCGGGACTCAACGATTTTTTTGAGGCTGATGATCGACAAAATAAAATAGCGGAGCGCAATCACCGTAAAGGCAAAGGGTATGATGGCTTCGCATAACCAGGTCGGCACCTGCGCAAACGCCATTCCGCCGTCAACGAACTCCATCTGCACGAACACCAGGCTGTAATAAGCCACGACCGTACAAATCAAAGCGGTAAACAGTTCCACCACGAAATCGGCCACTTTTTTGGCGCGTGCCGGCAGATAACGATCCAGTATATCAATGGTGATGTGGTTGCCCTGTCGGCTGGCCACCATAGCTCCCACAAGGCCAACCCACAGCACCAGAATGCGAACCAGAACATCGCTCCAGACTATGCCGGCTTCAAACAGATTTCGCAGGAAAATCTGTGTAACCGACATGCCGATCATCAGCAGCAGCAAGCCCACCAGGATAGCGTCTTCCACCCGGTGCAGGATCACTTGGGCGCGCTCTGAAAAAGATTTGTGTGGATGTTTATTCATCGGCTTCGGAGTGCTTTGAACGATAGTCCTTGAGAAGGTTTTCCAGGGTGTCGACCATCTCCCTGGATAATCTGCCGGTTTCAATCAGCCGCCTGGGCACCGCAGAAGCGTCATTAGACCATTCGGCCAACGATTCGGCGGACACTTTGACGAATTCAATTCCTTGTTTACGCAATGCTTCCAGGGCTTTGACGTTGTCCTGCCTGTTGAGCCGGTCGAGGTCACGGAATACGCGACCCATTATTTCGCGAAATACTAGTTGATCGCCGGGCGAAATTTTTTCAAACGCCTTGCGATCCACCGCCAGCAAGCCATAAATATACAAAAACGGCTCGTCCATTAAGTATTTAATCTGGGTATGCCATTGCAGCGCCACAGCTCCGATCGGCGGTGTGGTCACTGTGTTGATCAATCCGGTTTGCAACCCGGCCCGAACGTCGGCGATAGACAACGGTATTGGATTGACGTCAAAGGCTTTGATCGCTTCCAGGAGAGTCGGATCATTGTCCGGAATCCATACTTTCTGTTTACGCATCTTATCGACTGTCCTAATGGGTACATTGGACATAACATAGGCAAAGCCGCCTTCGGCGATTCCGAACGTTACAAACCCGCCTTTTTCAAGTCCGTCGATAATGCGCTGGTCCAGGAACTTGCGAACATAATCGACTTCCTTGAAAGATTTGAATTTCAGCGGCAGGCTGTAAATCTGGTTGTCGGGATAAAACTTGGTTAAACTGCCGCTAACTACGGCGCCACCATGCAACTGACCGATGCGGATCTTTCGCAGGACAGTTTTATCATCGCCCATAACGCCGCCCGGGTAGTATTTAATCTGCACACGATTATCGGTTTTTTGGGCCAGCTCCCTTGCGCCTTCCCGCATTTTTTGCATCCAGACGGTCCCGTCCGGCGACAGGGTGGCAATCTTGAACTGCATTGCCTGGGCCTGGCCGGTCAACACAACAAGAAGCATAACCAAAACAATTCGTATCATTGTGGCAATACCCATCATATCACCTATTAAAAATATTCATCTGCGCTATCCAATAGTTCCCGTGCCCTTTGCTGGGCCAGAGTATTACCGAGCACATATCCCGGAACAATTGGTTCAGCCTTTAAAACCTCGGTAAGTAGCCGGTCATGCAGTCCACGATCAAACACCAGGCGGGCGTATTGCCGGGCATAGATTACTTTTGCCATCAAGTTTTTATTGTTTGAAATTTCCAGGACGCGCTCAAAATGCTGACGCCCCACATCGGGTTTGCCGCCCATAGCCTGCGGAAGGAATGTCGCAAGGACCCCCAGGTACAAATGTGCGGCGCCATTCTGATAGAATTCATCCAATTCGACGACCCGCTGCATTAAGACCTCGACTCGGGAAATTTCAGCAATTGCGTTCCAGTCTTCACGATTGGCCTGAATCCAGGCCGCCCAGGCCGATCCCAGTGCAAACAATACCGGCACATCCTTCACGTTCAACGCGGATATAACGTTCTCAAATTCATGGAAACTGCTCTGCCGGAATGAACACGTATTTGACCTGCGAACACAAATAGAGCGCAAAGCGTAATCGAGCGCTTTATTGGTCAGCTTTTTGGCCCTATCCTTATCCTTTACGAACACGTCGGTATAGGCGGTATATATGTTGGCTGCCGAACGGAGCAGAACTTCATTTTCGGGATCTGCGTGCAGCAGGCTGTCAATCATCAGCAGGTATGCTGGACCGCCGGTTTCAACGGTAGCCAGGTCATTATTATTCAAGATGACATAGGAGAGATTTTCGGTCATGTCGACTGTTGCGGACGATACAAATAAGGAACATCCGGACAGCACCAGAGCGCATAACAGAATATGAAATGGCATGGCAAAGGAAAGAATCCGCCGATATCCGGTAATGCTGATGTTTTGGCCAAGTACAGACATGAAACAAACCCTCCTGCTTTACTCAAAGGAACCGAAATTACCTCGTGAGGTAACAATTTAGCGTTTTGCAAAAAGCCTGATTTTGTGCAGATTTTTCAAAAGGCCAAATTGATACTTCGTGAGTTATTCCTGATTAAGCCGGACAATCCTTGATGGTTTCTTAAAAAGTCTTTTACGAAGCCATCAATCCTCTTGTAGCAAAAAAATATCAGATGGACAACAGGTGAAATGCCTATCTAACAAATAAAAAAAGCAGGGTCTTTCTGACCCTGCCTGGTATTATCTGCTGATCCGATTACTGGTTAGAATCAAAGCTTCATACAGCTGCTTCTGACTCCTCGACCTGTTCTGTACCTATAGAATAAATCCCCGCTTGAGATGCAGCGGTCATCATCTTATAGCTCCAAAGCAAACGATTTCCGATGTTTCCAGCCAGACGCTTGAAGAAAATGAGTCCGTTGCCCGGGTCTTTTTCCAGGATTTTTTGCAAATCTCGCCTGTCAATTTTTTGCAGCGTCGTCGGTTCCATACACTCCGCCGATGCAGAATAAACATCCCTGTCGATCAGACTCGACCAGCCAAAAGCCTCACCAGGATAATCGACTGTGTGAACCAACTGCCCGATCTCACCAATGACCAGCTTAATACGTCCTTTGATTAAAATATAAAAGTAAAAGGCGGGACTTCCCTCGTGAAAAAGAAAATCTCCTTTCTTATAGGACTCTTTTACTGCGATATCCATAACTTCCTTCACGAAATCCCTGTCCATATCCCAAAAAAGATCTGCTTGCTTGATATACATGGCTACCCTCCTTTCACTCCAGATTGCCACGGGCACGGCAAGTAAAGACAATGTAAATCCCGTGG
>JAUVVL010000192.1 GCA_030604635.1 Desulfobacteraceae bacterium | reverse complement strand
GCTATGCATCATTCCAGACCTGACTTTTAGAGTATAGAGTATTGGTGTACGGTCTGGGCCAGGGTTGAGGAACGCGCTTTCAGCGCGATCAATTATAATTAAAATTGACAGAATACCTTAACTTTAGGCACTTTAGTTCACTTTAAGCACTTTACACTTTTGCATACATAGAATGAATAAACCAAGTTATGAATACATGTACTAAGGCGAGCATAATAAAGTGGACATGTCTAAATCAAAACGCTCGGATTAGTATATACCAGCTCAAATCGAACCTTAAGTCAAGAAATCAATACAGTAAAACCGATAAACTCAAACCTATCATTCATTACTGATCACCCATTTTTATTGACCTTAACATTCAAGATTGATATTGTTTAGTGCCTGAACATGACTTTTCGTTCAGGTACCAAGGGGTCACAATGAAAACTTCCAAATTGACGGGAACATTCAGGCCGTTTGAAGGCCTGAAAGCGCTGCTTAAAAGCAAGTCATTAAAACTTGGACCCTACTCTGTTGATGATGATAAAGTCCATCCGAAAACACGCGATAGACAGCATAGTGTTTCTAAAACCGCTGACGGTAAGGTCGTCAAACCAGCCTATGAAAATGAAAAGAAACTATTTTTGGAGGCCATGTCCGGCGTTAATCCGATCCCCAGAGAAGACCGGGTAGAACGCAATACAACAATCAGATTGACAATTGGTCCAGATAATGATTCTGAAGCTGAAACCCTACTGCGGCTGAATAATCTTGTGAAATTTGGAAAAGGTTTTATTGTTGCCGATACACCGGAATACATTGAGGGTACGGGATATAGAGTTAATCCGGAATTTGCAAAACGCCTGCACCGGGGAGATTTTTCCATGCAGGCGCATATCGATCTCCACGGGCTTGGTGTTGAAGATGCCCTGGTTGCTTTTGAAAAATTTTTTAAGGATTCGATAACAACTGGTAAAAGGGCTGTTCTGATTGTCCACGGCCGCGGCCTTTCTTCACATGACAAGCCGGTCCTAAAAACCAAGGTTGTTGAATGGCTTACCTGCGGTCCCTGGCGCAAGTGGGTCATCGCCTTTTCAAGTGCCAGGTCCTGTGACGGAGGTGCGGGGGCGACCTATGTGCTGCTTCGGAGTCGTCCCATAACAAAACGCTATAGAAAAAGAAGGAACCCTGATATATCATGAACAATGCCAAAATGGAAAACGCCACCCATAAAGTCAGAAATATTGGAATCAGCGCCCACATAGATTCCGGCAAAACAACGCTGACCGAAAGAATCCTTTTTTTCACCAAGCGTATACATGCCATTCACGATGTAAAAGGCAAAGATGGTGTCGGCGCAACCATGGATTCCATGGAGCTTGAAAAGGAGCGTGGCATCACTATCGCTTCAGCCGCTACATACTGTGAATGGCTGGACCATGAGATCAATATTATCGATACCCCAGGTCATGTTGACTTTACCATAGAGGTTGAGCGGTCTTTGAGGGTGCTCGACGGCGCTATACTTATTTTATGCTCTGTCGGCGGTGTTCAGTCCCAATCCATTACTGTTGATCAGCAAATGAAAAGGTACAAAGTACCATGTATAGCCTTTATCAACAAATGCGACCGAATCGGAGCCAGTCCTTTTCGTGTCATTGACCAGCTTAAAGATAAACTGGGACACAATGCGGTACCGATGCAGATTCCTGTCGGGCTTGAGGCGGATTTGAAGGGAGTTGTTGACCTTGTGACCATGAAAGCGATCTATTTTGATGGTGTTAACGGAGAAGATTTACGGATTGAGGATATACCACAAAATCTTCTTTCAGAAGCCATGGAAAGGCGGGAAGAACTTGTCGATGCGGCTTCGATGTTTTCCGACGAACTTACTGAAGCTATTCTTGAAGAACAGGAAGTCACTGAAGATATGATTATCGCCGCTATACGCCAGGGAACACTGACATGCAAAATGACGCCGGTATTCATGGGATCCGCTTATAAAAACAAGGGCGTTCAGCCACTCCTCGATGCTGTAATAAATTTACTGCCATGCCCGTCCGATGTGGAAAACGAAGCTATAGACATGGATAACGACTCTGTTCCGGTCATACTGTCCAGCGAATCGGGGAAACCGGCTGTTGCCCTGGCTTTCAAATTAGAAGAGGGACAATATGGTCAACTCAGTTACATCCGGGTATATCAAGGATCCATTTCCAAAGGCGATACGATAGTCAACGTACGGAATGGAAAAAAAATCAAGGTTGGCAGGGTTATCCGCATGCATGCAGAACAGATGGAAGACATCGAGACCATCCAGGCGGGATATATCGGGGCCCTTTTCGGTATCGATTGTGCTTCCGGTGATACCTTTGTTGCCCCCGGCGTCAACCTGACGATGACATCCATTTTTGTACCTGATCCTGTAATCTCCCTTTCCATTGTCCCAAGCGACAACAAATCCCAGATTAATATGTCCAAGGCCCTTAGCAGATTCAGTAAGGAGGACCCCACTTTCAGAACCTATGTTGACGATGAAACCAAGGAAACGATTATCGAAGGCATGGGAGAACTCCACCTTGAGGTCTATGTTGAACGGATGCGCCGCGAATACACCGCCAAGGTTGCCACCGGTCAACCTCGCGTGGCATACAGGGAAACCATAACTCGAAAGGCTGAATTCAACTATATTCATAAAAAACAAACCGGTGGAGCGGGACAATTCGGCCGTGTGGCCGGTTACATAGAACCTGTCACCGATGTGGATTTCGTCTTTGAGAACAAGGTTGTAGGCGGCAAGATCCCAACACGCTTCATCGCCTCATGCGAAAAGGGTTTCAGGCAATCCATGGACAAAGGTCCAAAAATGAAATTTCCCGTTACAGGCGTCAAAGTGGTTATCAACGACGGGGCGTCACATTCAGTCGACTCTTCTGAAATGGCATTCCAAACGGCAGCCCGGGGAGCATTTCGCGAAGGTTATCTTAAAGCCAAACCGGTTATTCTTGAACCGATCATGAAAGTCGTTGTTGAAACGCCAACCGAGTTTCTTGGTGCTGTTATGGGCCTTTTGAATCAACGCCGTGGAACAATTGTCGGTTCTCAGGAAGAAGGTCCCCTGTGCGTTATTGAAGCTCAGGCTCCCCTTTCAGAAATGTTCGGATTTTCAACTGTCTTAAGATCATCGACACAGGGCAAAGCCTTGTTTACCATGGAATTCGGCTCTTACAAACAGGTGCCACAATCGGTTGCAGAGGAACTGGTCAAAAAGGCAGAAAAAAAAGAAAAAAGAGTAACATTTTAGCCCTTTGAAAACATTATCGCATCTGTGCTTGTGGGACACGTTTTTCAAAAAGCTAAATTAATACAAGAAAGAAAGGAAATTAAAAATGCTTAAAAAGGAGCTTATCCTCCAAAACCCTTTGAGATTCATGGGACACGAAACCGATGACATTCTCCCTGAAGGGGGCTTCGGTTCTGTGCTTGCACGTGCAGGAGTTGGTAAAACTGCACTTCTGGTTCAGCTTGCCTTAAATAACCTTTTACGAAGTAAAAATGTCCTCCATATCAGCTTAGATGATCCGGTAAAAAAAGTTAGTCTGTGGTACAAAGAGGTCTTCCGCCATCTCACAAAATCATACGATGTCAAGAAGATAAACCAGCTTTGGGAAGCCTTGCTTCCGCACAGGTTCATCATGACATTCAAGGTCGAGGGATTTAGTGTGCCCAAACTTGAAGAAAGGCTGACCGACCTGAAGGAACAGAATATTTTTTCACCCCAGATTGTCTTTATTGACGGGTTTCCTTTTAATGAAACAGTAAGAATGCCCCTTTCAGATTTTAAGGACCTTGCAAAAAATCATTCATTTCATGTCTGGTTTACCGTAAGGACCCGCCGTCATGAAAAGCCCGGGCCGGATGGTATGCCGGCTCCGCTTTTGGATGTAGTTGATCTCTTTGATGTTGTTATCCAGCTCCAGCCCGAAGGCAAAGAAATTCATGTGAAAACTTTAAAGGGCGGACCCGCGGATTCCGAGCATACCGCATTGCTTCTTGACCCTTCTACTATGCTTATAACAAATAACCAAAAACTTGCATAAACAATCTTGAAGGGGTTTAAATAAAACCTGAATGTGGCAGGAAACCGTATTTTTCATAAATTTTTTGGGCAGATGAGGATCTTATAAAATCGAGAAACTTTTTGGCATTTTCAGGATGCGGGGCATCTTTTAGATTGCATACATAATAATTTATATGGTTTCTCTGATCGAGGTCTTCACCAGGCTCAACTACATCAAAAGCGAGTCCGGATGACCTAGCATGTATAACCTCTGTTGCCCAGACCGGTCCAACATCTACGGTCTTTTTTGAAATCCGTAAGGGGGTTTCTCTGTGATGGACAACCGTAAAAATGGTTGTACCCTCAGCACGCTTTTCCTCCATGATGCGATGAACTAAGTCTTCCCCGCCTGCCAGCCGGTACATATCGATAATATGGAAAGCAATATCTTCATTTTCAGGGTCTGGCTGAGATATGCGTATATTGTCCCCGGCAATGTCCATAACAGACATTATTTGGGCAGGGTTACCTTCCGGGACCATCAGAGTCAGGCGATTGTGCAAGTAAAGATGGTAGTCACCGCTATGAATATGACCGGACCGTTCAATGACATTCATAGCTTTTTCATTAACCGAAGTGTAAATGTCCGGATAAACGTCTAAGATTTTATCTCTGAATACAGCACCACCGGATAATATTTGCTTGAGCTCCAGTCCAGGAGGAAGGGTTTCGTAAAAAATTCTCTCGATGTCCGGATATTCTTTTTGAAAGGCCTCGACAATCTCTTTCATTGCCATGAACTGATTTCCCGCCATAAAAAGGACAAGGTCGGAAGAATCTGCAATTTCCAGGTTATGAAGGTCATCTGCTCTGTCAAATGGGATTATCGGGAGATTTTTTTTGTCCATAACAATGTCTATCTCCTTATTTTAATAATGGCATAGCCTGTCTTATTTTATTGTATATATCAATATTTTTTTGACACTCAAAACGACTTATCTTATATTCTTAATATATTTTAATAACGTTCAAAAAGATACGGCATCAGAATTCAGTCCAGAATAAAATGAAGATAGCGTTTATTCATTATCATCTTAAACCCGGTGGCGTAACCACGGTTTTAAGGCAACAGGTCGAGGCGATCATTGATGAGTGTGACGCACTTGTCTTGGCAAGCTCTACCCAGAAATCGTCGTTTCCCTGCGATACTGTCAATATCCCTGGACTCGGTTATGACCGGCCAGAGCAAAATAGATTAAGCCCGGAAGATGTGGCAGCGTCCATAATTAAAGCAATCAATAAAAAATGGAAAACCGGATGCGACGTTGTTCATGTTCACAATCCCACCCTCGCAAAAAACAGGAATTTCTTAAAAATTCTCAAAGCTCTTCAGAATAGAAAAATCAAACTTTTTTTGCAGATCCATGACTTTGCAGAAGACGGGCGACCTTTATCATATTTTTCTGATGATGAATATGTCGCGGATTGCCATTACGGCGTTATTAATTCGCGGGATTACAACATACTGCTGAAAGCAGGCTTAAAAAAAGAAGGTCTGCATACAATTTTCAACACCATAAATCCTTTTAATTTCAACCCAACAGGCGTGACCATCAAAGAATACGTGTTATATCCCATAAGAGCCATCCGGAGAAAAAATATCGGAGAAGCAATCCTTTTATCACTGTTTTTCAAAAAGAATGAAACCCTTGCAATTACACTTCCCCCCAACAGCCCGGCAGACATTAAAAGCTATGCAGGGTGGAAAATGTTTGTAAAAGAAAAAAATCTGAACATTGTGTTTGAGACAGGTGTAACACATGAATTTTCAGAGCTTGTCATGTCTTCCAAATTTATTGTTACCACAAGCATTACCGAGGGATTCGGTTTTTCATTTCTTGAACCGTGGACTGCAAAAAAAATTCTTTGGGGAAGGAAACTTCCTGACATATGCCACGATTTTGAGAAAAACAAAATTCAGCTGGATCATCTTTATACCAAACTCGATGTTCCCGTGGAGTGGATAGGTAAAGAAAGATTATATGAAAAATGGAAGTCATGTATTTTAATAAAAAGCGCAATTTTCAACCTGAACTTGGATGAAGAAACAATCACAACATCTTTTGCAAAGGTAACCAGAAATGACTTCATTGATTTTGGATTGCTGGATGAAGCTTTTCAAAAAATGATCATTTCACGTGTCTTAGCCGACAGAACGAATCGAGACAGGCTGATCAATCTTAATCCTTATCTCTCAGATCCCGGAGATGTATCAAACAAAGAGGCTTTGATACAAAACAATATGAAGGCGGTGCTGCTCAATTACAGCAAAACCGTATATAAAGAAAAACTTATAGAAATTTACTCCAAGGTGGTTAACACTTCAGTCCGCCAGAGTATAGACAAGAAAATTCTTATTTCCCGATTTTTTAAACCTGAGACCTTTAGCCTGCTCAAATGGGGCGATTATGCTGAATGATCTGATTCCAAAATACATCAGGCCGATTTCCCCGCTTCCGACATCTTTGCATCAGAGCGGAGAACTAAAAGAAAAGATCAAATGTATTCTGTTTGACGTGTATGGCACGCTGTTTATCAGCAGATCAGTCGATATCAGTATCGCAAAGCGAGAATCACAGCAAACAAAAAAACTGGAAAAATTTCTGCATAAATTCGGAATCAGCAAGAATCCTCAGACCATTTTAAAGGAATTGTTCAGTGCTATAGAAAAAAAACATCAAGAGCTAAAAGAACAGGGTATAGACTTTCCGGAAGTCGAGATTGACAAAATATGGATGCAAGTTCTTGAATATAATAATCTGGATAAAATCAGGGAGCTTGCGGTTGAATTTGAACTGATTGTCAACCCTGTATATCCAATGCCGCACCTGAAAGAAATGCTTTCCAGATGCAAAGATCTGAACGTTTTGATGGGGATTATCTCAAATGCCCAGTTCTATACACCCTATCTATTTAGCTGGTTTTTGGATTCAAGCACGGAAGATCTTGGATTTCACCCTGATCTTATCCTTTATTCTTACAAATTCGGATATGCAAAACCGTCGACATTCATGTTTCAAGTTGCGGCTGACAAGCTAAAAAACAGGGATATCCCGGCACATTCAGCACTCTACATAGGAAATGACATGTTAAACGACATATATCCTTCAAAAAAGGCCGGTTTTAAAACAGCACTATTTGCAGGCGATAATAGATCATTGAGGCTGAGAAAAGATCATCCGAAATGCAGTAATCTGTCAGCCGATCTTGTTATAACCGACCTTATTCAGATTATTAACTATCTCGGCTAACCCGAATTTTTCTCAGATTTTATTATGGTAAATGTATCAATTTAGCTTTTTGAAAAACGTTTTCCACAAGCATTCAGGTGATCCGGTTTTAAAGTGGGTCACTGTTTGAGTGTATTAGAGAGCGTTAAGAAAGAACAGCAAAATAGCAAATTTTACCTGTGAGTT
>JAUVVL010000229.1 GCA_030604635.1 Desulfobacteraceae bacterium | reverse complement strand
CGTTCGGCTTTGAGGCTCTCGACAAGCTCTCGACAGGTTAGTCACTTCACACTTATCGATTCTGTGATAAATAGCCCCTTTCAGGGGCAAACCAAAGCCTGGTCCTATGGGCCAGGATTCTTTACTTATTGATGGGTGCCATTAATTGTTCAAAACTTTCTTCAGAGATTATAATGGCAGTAAAATCAACTTTATTCGTGTTTTCTTACTTTTGAGGTTTCGTGATTAAAATAGAACCATGTCTTTAATACGTTTACAAAAATTTCTTTCCGAAGCAGGCATATGTTCCAGAAGAAAGGGAGAAGAATATATTAAAGCCGGGTTTGTCAGGGTAAACAACGAGGTTGTTACTGAGCTTGGTGAAAAAGTAGATCCGGAGAAAGATCGTGTAGAATTTAATGGAAAGGTTGTAGATGTTAAAAGCGACCCGGTATATATAGCGCTGAACAAACCAAAAGGATATGTCACAAGCAGTCGGCAGGCTGGTGATAAGATTGTTCTCGATCTTATCGATATTAACGAACGTGTCTATCCCGTAGGAAGGCTTGACAAGGACTCAAGCGGGCTTCTGATCCTGACAAATGACGGCAGTCTCCATCACCGGCTTTCACACCCTTCCTTTGACCATGAAAAGGAATATAATGTTACCGTAGTTAGACCGATACCGGATGGCGCCCTTCGGAGCATCGCTAAGGGTATGCCGATGATGGGTACCAAGACCAGGCCGGCGGAGATCGAAAGAATTACTCCAAGACGTTTTCGCATCGTTCTCAGAGAGGGCAAAAACAGACAGATACGGCGCATGGTGCGAAAAGTTGGGAATCATGTGACAAGGTTAAAGCGGGTTAGGGTTTCAAATATAAAACTTGGAAGATTGGCTGAAGGAACTTGGCGTAATTTGACAGAAAAAGAGAAAAAGGAGCTTTTTAATATTCTGTAAAAACCACATCAACCATAACGCTCACTAATACACTCAAACAGTGACACTTCCTACGTCTGATCACCATCGAGGCTCACTGATGCTTTTCCCGAAATGTGACAAAGTAGAACTAATATTACTATTCTATGACCAAGTGTACCCGCCTGTTCTTTGACCTGGCTTCTTTGTTCTGGCCGGAAGCTACAGGATGTTCTCTTCCATAGCTTACCGGTATTAACCTTGACGAAGTGATGCCAAGCTTAATTAAAAAAGTTTTTACTCTCCCAGCACGTTTTTCACCCAGCGCAAGGTTGAACTCGGCAGAACCAGGCTCATCACTGTGCCCCTGAATAATTACTGAGATGTCAGGATTGTCTTGAAGCCATCGGGCTTTTTTCTTTAATATTTCCTTTGCTTCTGGGGGAAGAGAACAACTGCCTTTTTTAAAGTAGATATCTTCATCCATAAACATATTTCGGGCAGCGATCATCTCACGCTCTGCTTCTTCCGCAGCCGCCATGAGCCGCTCCTCCTCAAGAGACCACTGCCGTTCGAGTTCTTCCAGCCTTGCTTCTTCGGCCTGTTTTGCGGCTTCATCATCAGATATCTGGATCAAAGAAAGATCAGGCTCAACTTTCTTTTTTGCGCATGATGCAGTTAATACAAAGCATGGGATTACAAATAAGATGAACAGACTAATCCGGAACTTATTTTGCATTTTTCACTCCTTTATTCAGGCCCTAGTCCTCAAGCTGGCTGAATGACCGATTGTGCCCCAACCTCTGATTATCGGTAACTTTTCCGTTTTTGTTCAAGCCGGTAATCGAGTGTTTGAAGCCTTTTAATCGTTTGCTTTAATTCTTTGCAGTATCTGAGCGCAACCCGCGATCGCGATTATAAGTCCGCAGAACAAAGACATTATTATCACTTTCTTCCAGAATATTTGATTAACCATTTATTGCTATCCTAAACCCTCCATCATAATTAGTGCCTGAACGAAAAGTTGTGTTCAGGCAAAATCCGAATATCGCCTGATTTTATAAAATGGCACTAATTAGTACGACTATCGACTTTGCAAACACTTCCAGGGAATGATTTTGCATATTCCTTCATTTCGGCGGCAATTTCTCCAAACTGTATATAGTTTATGAATTTTTGCTTGGAATTGGTTACAACAGCGATCGAGAGGGAAGCAAGAGGGAAGGTGACCTGCTTTCCCTGTCGATTCTCTGCGATGATATAACCGCGCTTTCTGACCTCGCTATCATAAAAAACCGGCACAGTCTTATCAAAGCTATCAATGACAGCATTACAGATTCTGTCGTATAAGTCCGGTTTTGTAATTATCACAAAGTCATCCCCGCCGATATGACCGATGTAGTCATCGGCCGTGCCGAACTCAGACACAGCATCTACAATTATTCCGGCAGTCGCCTTGATGAGTTCATTGCCTTTGGCATAACCATAATGATCATTGTATGATTTAAAATTGTCGATATCAATTAAACAGAACGCAATGAGACCACCTGATGATATGCGCTCCTGCATTGTTTTTTCAATTGAAACACCGCCCGGAAGTCTCGTAAGGGGACTGGTATCCAGACTCGTTTCCTCAAGCTGCTTGAGCCGCTTTGCCATGGCAATAAATGCCCCCGAGAGATCTCCCAATTCATCCTTATTCCGTATATCAGGCGTGAATTCAAATTTACCTTTGGATATCATCTGTGTGGCAAGTTTCAATTTTTTAATGGCCCCGGAAATATTCCGGGTAATCAGCATTGCCGCTGTTACAGAAAGCAGAATGCCAAAAACGCAAAGGATAACCGAAGCCTTAAAAGCAATTTTGCCGATGGCTGATGTTTTACCGGTCTTTTTATTCTGATCACGAAGTGCTTCTGCCGCCATCCCTTTTATGAGAGCGATAATAGTATCCTGTTTTTTCTTTATTTCCTTTTCAATCTTCTTTGCGCGCAAAGAAGAGGGATTATCAAGATTGGCCAATCCCTGAATCATAATATCGTTATATTCATTATGCAGAGAATTAATTTTATCGATCGGAAAATCCCGATCCTCTGGTACAGCCCTTATTTTTGCAATATGCTGTTTAAATTCCTCATCTCTTTCCCAAAATAGTTCCAGCAAATCCTGGGTTTTGAGAATGAGATAGCGGCGTGCATAGAGTTCCTGTGACCAAATAGCATCAATCATTTTTTCCGATGCAGCTATCACCACCACGTCGGTATTTAAAATGCTGTTGCTGATTTTATTTAAACGGTTCAGATTAATGAGCGCAAAAGTGGATATTAATACGATAAGAACAACCAGCGGGATAAACCCGAGCATCAATTTCCTGGCAATATTCAGGGAGAAAAAATAGGCAGCTGTAATTCTTAAAAACCCGGCGATTGATTTTTTTATATTTAACCTGTGGTCTTGACCGTTTCTCAAATCAGCACCTTTTGTTTGGCTGCTACAATTTTTTATACCAGTATCTCTCCAAGGAAATCACAATGTTCTCGTCGAACTTGGTTCCAACATCCTGTTTCAAGATATCAAAGGCTTTCTCTGGTGAGAGGGCCTCGTGGTAATACCTTTTAGATGTTAAAGCCTCGAAAACATCGGCTACAGCTATGATCTTGGCCATAAAAGGAGTCTCATGCGCTTTAAGTCCATCAGTATACCCAGAGCCATTTAGGCGCTCATGATGACATGAAGCAATTAGAGGCACGTCGCGATATTTACGCATTAAATGCATTTTATTTAAGATATTTCGTGTATTTACAACATGTTCCTTAATATGCTCGAATTCCTCGGGTGTTAATTTGCCAGGTTTCTTCAATATATTGTCAGCAATGCCAAGTTTACCATAGTCATGAAGCAAAGCAGCAACAGTAAGAACATCGATTTCAGTTTCGCCAAAACCAAGTTCACGAGCAATTCCAACAGCATATTTGGTTACATTTTGAGAATGACCCGCGGTTAGGGGGTCTTTGGCATCAATGGAGGCTGCCAACACTTCTAATATTCTTTTGAACTGTCGATGCTGCTCATGAAAAAGTATGGCATTTTCGGTGGATATGGCCACAAAAGTTGACAGCGCCTTTAAAAGATCCTTATCAGAATCGGTAAAGATGCCGCCTTTTTTGTTTATGGTCTCAATGACCCCTATTATTTCTCCGGATTGATCTTTGATCGGCACACACAAAATACATCTGGTGCGGTACCCTGTCCGTTCATCTTTACTCTTGTCAAACCGGGAATCTGCATAGGCGTCTTGAATGTTGATCTCCTTGCCTGTAATCGCAACAAGCCCGGCTATCCCCAGATTTAAACACAAATGAATTTCGTGCCCTTCAAGTCCATCTGCCACTAAAGAAAAAAGCTCCCCTTTCTCTCTATCGATCAGAAAAAGAGAACCTCGCTCACATTCGGTCGATTGCCTGAGGTCATAAACCAATGGTTTGACTTTATCCTTATCCAAATCAGTGACACAACCCATTTCGGTGAGCCGTGAGGCTGTTTCAAGGGTTTTCTCTTCATCTTCCTTTGTAAAGAAGCCGGTCTTTTTATTGAGAAGCATCAATGCGCCCATCACTTCGTTTCCTTTGTCAAAAAAAGGCGCGGATATAACACTTTCCGTACGGAAACCTGTTATCTGATCGATATTTGAATTGAAGCGGGGATCTTGATATGCGTTTGTCACGTTAATCAATTGTCTGGTAAAAACACTTACACCTACGAGTCCCATCTTTAGCTGTATGATAATTCTATCAGATTCTAAGCCTTCAGCAAATTTCGTCCATAGCTCCATGCTATCCCAGTCAACCAAGAACAAGGTGCTTCGATCCGCATTGAGAGCTTTGGAGATTTTACTCATGATCAGTGGCAGGAGTTGATCAATATTCCTTTCAACGAAAATGGCTTCTCCGATCTCTATAAATTTTGTCAAACGTTCGTTTTCAGCACTTAATTGCTGAATCTCTTTCTTAAGATCAGAAGTTTCTTCAGAAAGTACGCCTTCCATTATTGCCTCTCTTGTCGAAGCTTAAACGATTCGAAAGAATAAAGTTGAATCCTTTTGACAAGCCTGTTTTGTATCAAGATTGACGTATACCTCAATCTATTCATGCTAATAAAGGTGATATATAGCAGATTTCAAGACGAAATCAATACATTTTGGAGCATAATTTTAGTGAGGGACTATTATGCACTTTTGATTATTTGGTTTGGCTAACCCGGATATTTGACGAGTCTGGATAAATATATATTTTTAACCCTTTTCGATTTTTTATGAAATATTCGGGTTAAACTCTTCGGGAGTATACGACACAACATCGTCAATCCGGGTTGTATTTGCAAAAAGCATAACCAGCCGGTCGATACCTAGTGCATTGCCGGAGGCTTGCGGTATAAATTGCAAGGATTCCAGAAATTTTTCAGGTAAAGGATATGACCGGTCTGCTCCCCGCCGCGAAGCACTGCCGCAAGACAGAACCCCCGCCCTTTAGGGCGGGGAGCTTCACTATTTCCCGGATTCGCTGAAGTTACAGATAAATTAAAAAAGTGCTTGAATACAGGACAAATTTTATTAAAATAAAAGTGATGGCTTCGTAAATCCCGCTTGAGCGGGACTGCGTTGCGCTTCATTTCGTTGTCATTGCGGCGTACGCTAAGTACGCACCCTTCGGGTACCGCGTTAGCGGTATGACACAAAATTCGCGCGCCTT
>JAUVVL010000285.1 GCA_030604635.1 Desulfobacteraceae bacterium | reverse complement strand
AACAATCTCAGGCTTTCCAATATTCCTCCTGAAATCCGGCAAATTCTCATGGAAAAGCTGAGCTTCCCGAATCCCAAATGGATGGAAAATGAGAGAATGGGACGCTGGAACAGGGGAACTCCCAGAGTGCTGCGTTTTTTCGATAAGATCCGGGGCAATGGCTTATGGATACCAAGGGGTTATATGCGGCAGTTGTTATTGCTTTGCAGACGTTACGGGGTAAAATATCAGATTGAAGACCAGAGACGCACCCTGGAGCCCGTTGAATTCAATTTTATCGGCAGTCTAAAGCCTTTCCAGCAGGAAGCGGTTAATGCCATGATTCCAAGAGATTTCGGTGCGTTGAGCGCCCCCACCGGAAGCGGAAAAACAGTGATGGCTTTATACATGATTGCCCGGCGCAAACAACCTGCTTTGATTGTGGTGCATACAAAAGATCTGGCCCATCAATGGGTTGACAGGGTAGGGGAGTTTCTCAGAATCCCGGCTGACACGGTCGGTTTTATCGGCGGCGGAAAGAAGGTTGTAGGGGAAAAGGTTACGGTGGCCCTGGTTCAGTCACTTTATAAATGCGCTGAAGAAGTGTCGCAGCAGATCGGCTTTCTGATAGTTGATGAATGTCATCGATGTCCAAGCCGGACATTTACCGAAGCTGTGATTGATTTTGATTCTAAATATATGCTCGGACTCTCGGCAACTCCCTGGCGCCGTGACAATCTGTCAAAATTGATATTCTGGCATCTTGGGGATATGCACCACAAAGTCGATAAAAGCCGTTTGGTTAAAAGCGGAGACGTTCTGTCCGCGGAAGTCATTATTAGAGAGACGGACTTTAAGCCATATTATGATCCGGTGAATGAATACAGCAAGATGATATCTGAACTCACCTCGGACGACGAAAGAAACCGTCTGATAGCATCCGATATCGCAAAAGAAGCGAAAAGAAACGCCGGTATATGCCTGGTTCTTTCGGACAGAAAAAAACACTGCGAGACACTCCGGGCGCTTTTGCGATACAAGTTTAAAATATCATCCGAACTGCTGACCGGTGATCTTAGCAGCAGTCAGAGACAGGCGGTTCTTGATCGATTGGATCAGGGAAACGTCAAGGTGCTGGTGGCCACCGGCCAACTGATAGGGGAGGGCTTTGACCGGAAGGATTTATCACCCCTTTTTCTGGCAACACCGATAAAATTCAGCGGACGTGTGGTGCAATACCTCGGCCGGGTGCTCCGGCCTGCGCCCGGCAAGAAAAAAGCCCGGGTTTATGATTATGTAGATGTTAAAGTCGATGTTCTCAAAGCTGCCGCAAAGGCTCGGCAAAGGGTGTATCAAGGTTAGGCGGCATTCTGGGATTTAAATGCCTTGGAAAGAGAAGCATCCATTACCGCTTCATAACCGGTTAATTGGGCAACAACCACATCATCCGCGTCGAGGAATGTAAAATCCCCCTTCATTTTATGATTTGTCACTTCCTTAACTTCAAGTATTGCTTTAACACCATCAGAAGGGAAATTATTGCGATACTGACGATAACTGGCGCTGTAACTTGGCAAAGAAACAAGAGACATCTCTTCAAAACACCATAAGATCGCCATCTGAAATGCAGAATCTAGAACAAGCGGATCACTAATCCATTTGCTTCTTAAAGGGTCTTTCATCCATTTTGCGGGTGAAGGGGCTGAAGAAATCCGTGCCGCCATTCCCCGGGATGAATACCCGATGATCTCTTTTATCCCACGGAGCTCAAGCCCATGAAAGAGGATTTTTTCGTATATTTCGTCGATACTTCTGGAATAAGAATTTGAGCCTATATGCACTGATTTATTAAAAGAAGGTGGCTCCTCCAGTTTATCCGTCAAAATAGCCGTTGCCCTCGAGTGAATCACCTCCACATCATTCTGAATACCGTCCCTGATTTCAACGTTGACTTCAAAAATCGAACCTTTTTTTCTGGCCTTGCCGGCCAAAAGACGGATCAGGATTTTTTCCTGATCAAGCTTGATTCCATGGAAAATCCGCATGTCATCAAGGCCGTGAAGGAGAAGCCCCGGATTATCATGCAGGGCGCCGTGGCCGAGCCATTCAGAGATGAGGGCAAATGGCACCACCGGTTTTCCGCCCAGAATGTGTGCTCCGAGAATCGGGTATCTATCAACATCGATTTCACGTTGGAAGGTCAGCGAAAGCTGTTCTTTTTTCTTTAAAACTATAGGTTGCTCCTGTTTGCAACTAACCGTTTTGACTATAGCTTTATCTTTTTCGGCAATGATGTTAGCGCCGATGACAACTTCCACGGGAAGACTTTTATCACCCATCATCTCATAAATCATACACATGGCCCCTGCATCCATGGGAATCAGATCAACGCCGCTTTTTTCAAATTTTAGTTTTAAGGCCGAACATACCATGCCTCCGTCCCACGGGCCCCAGTTGATTGAGATGACTTTGCAACCGGGTTGTTTTATCGATTCCTGTTGAGCGATCTTGTTTAAAACCTCATTGGCCATGGCATAATCAACCTGTCCGTTGTTTCCGATCCTGGCGGTTACGGATGAAAAAATGACAAGGTATTTAAGGTCATCCTGTTTTGTAGCTTCAAGAAGTACATTAAGCCCTTTGACTTTGGGATCAAAAACGTTTTCAAACTGTTCCATTGTTTTATCGATGATCAGGCGGTCTTCAAGTGTTCCTGCACCATGGATAATACCCTTAACAGGGCCGTGGAAAGATCGAACATCATCAAGAATCGATTTGACTTGATCGAAATCACGAACATCAACCGGATAGTAGAGGACGGTTGAGCCGGCTTGCCTCATTTTTTCCAGATTTTTCGTGATTTCGCGATTTGTCATGTGCTCTTTATATGCTTTTTCTATTTGAATTGGGGATGTATTATTACCGCTGAATTCATTTTCAAAGATCGCTTTTTTAATTGAAGCCTCATCATCCATTTCTGCAAGCCATTCAGGTTCGGGTGTTGGATGCGATGATCGGCCCAGGAGAACAAGGGTCGGTTTTGCATGTTTTGCAAGTGCATGGGCTGCATAAGCGGTCACGCCCCTGGCGCCGCCGGATATAACAACAACATCGCCCGGGGCGAGGTTTATTTCACCTTGCGGATAAGGTGAAGCTTCAAGCTCTAATGTAAATCGCGATCCAGAATCAAGTCCGATTTCAACAGGACCCGAAGAATCAGGATTTAAAAGTTCGGCCACAACGGCTTTTGCGATTTTTTTATTATCTTTCCAGTCCGGCGCCACATCAATGGCATGACAGCAGACATTTTCCCATTCCAAAGATGCGGTTTTGGATAGACCGGTAAGCCCGCCCTGCAATGGGTTGGTCACACCCAGGCCTTTAAAGCCGAAAGCGCCGTCAAGGCGAGTTATGGTGGCAAACAGGGAGCCGGCTTTTGCGGCTGAATCAAGAAGATTCTTGGCCAGATGCTTTGTCAAAGCAAAGGCGTCTTTTAAGAATCTGACATCATTCTGTTCATTTCCAGGAACGATGACAAGGCCCGCAGCATTTTCCAGAACTTTATCGCCTTTTACGATATCGGAAATCATTTCATTTGATACAAGGCCTGCATCGATGTTCAGCAATGCAAATTGAGCAGCAATGGCTTCTGAAAGACCGGTTTGATCGTCAGTAATAAAGACTTTTCTGTTTTCGGGAATCGATAATTTTTCTTCGTGATTAACTGGATTGTTGATAATCGATACGAATCTTCTATTAATTTTGCCCGCTAAATATTCAGGTAAATATTCAGGGGAAAATTCAACTACGTCTTTTGTCATAACATCAGGTAATACTTGAAGCTTATTGGCACAACATACTGATGAAACAGGTGAATCGGTATCTGCTATTTGTTGAGGCGCATCGGTTTTTGAAGCCCCTGAAAGGTATTCGGCGACCTGGCCGAGTGTTTTAAGACTTCCCATGATTTCAGGCGAAACAGCGGGCAGGGCAGGATTTTTTTCTTCAAGTGTGGAAAGTATCTCAACCCTTTT
>JAUVVL010000328.1 GCA_030604635.1 Desulfobacteraceae bacterium | reverse complement strand
TCAATGCCTGTTTCTGGGTTGCGGCAGCAACATTCTTCTTTTCAGCCAGATAACTCAAAAACCGCTCAACTTCGTTTTTACCCATATCTTTAGGATGGGTTTTGCCGCCATAAAATTTTATATACTGTAATATCCAGGAACAATAAGACTGCTCGGTCCTGTATGCATAATGGTAATATCGTAAAACTTCATGAACTTGATCCATTAAGCGATATTCTGGATTCGGTTTAAATTTTATCTTGCTTTCCATATCTTCATTATATTATTAAATAGAAAATTTAATGATAGATATAAAGGAGTTAAAAAATTCAAGAAAAATATTTCCGAAACTTAAACCTAATATTCAAATACATGGAAATAATTTCCAGATATACCATCCTATATCACGGAAAATTTTACATCTATTAACACTGATAAGCGTGACCGCAAGCGGTCACGCTTATCGGTGCTTTTGCGCAGAGGGATGCGCATTAAAGAAATATTGTTGATAATGCCACTTGCAGTTTGGCGGCGCGAACGGGCGCGAGCTGAGGCTCCCTTGATTGTTCTCGCCGCAGGCGGCTCGAACAACTCAATGGAGCAGACATCCCGCCTTCGGCGGGACTGCGCTCCGCTTGCCCCCTTGGTTGGGCAAAAAGATGACCAGTTAACGATTAAACGAGATATACGAAAACAAATCTTAAAGACCCATTAACAGCAATACCGCGAAAGGGGCTGTCATCATTTTCCCCAAGTCGGGGATGCAGCTCATCTCGCGCCCGTTAGGCCATCTTCAGAAAAAAATTAGTTTCGCAAAAAATTTAAGTTTTCACTTGACATACTTAAAGTACTTTCGTATAATTGTTGCCAATCACGAACAAAAGGAGGGCAACGATATGAATTATCACACAATTGAAATTGACAAAAAGGTTTGGAATTATTTACAAAGTAAAGCTATACCATTTAAAGATACGCCAAATTCCGTCTTACATAGGATTCTCTTTAGCGAAGGCAATTTTGCTATATTATCTAGAAGTGATACTATCAAGAAGAGTTTAACCCCGAGGCTTCCTGATGGGACTCCCAAGGCTTTGGCTCAGATACTCGAAGTATTATATGAAATAAAGCAACTAGGCCTGACTAGAACTCAAGCAACTAATATAGTAGCCCAAAGGCGGCGCACTTCACCTCAAACGATAATTGATAAATATTGTCGCCAACTCAACAAAAGGGCTTATGAAATAGATCGACTTTTACAGCAACAAGATTTGACAGAGTTTAAGGTCTTGTTAGAAAACAAATTTACTAATCATAAAGATGTAATCAATTCCTTTTTTAGGGCACTTCAATTTAAGGCAACAAAAGATTCTCAGTCCCTAAATTATGGGGAATCCACAGTTCAAAGCGAATCTGAATATAAACATAAATATCAAAATACAATTAATATCTGTAAGAACAAAACCTCAGAAAAAAGCTTTATATATATTGAAGATATTGATACTGATAAGGCTCTTCTTGTTACCCCTAAAGGCGAAATTAAACCTCTAGAACATAGTCTTTTTGATGCGCCAGAGGAAAAGGATAAAGATTATTGCCTATCTCAAGGGTTAATCGCCAAACAACAATTAAAACTATACCACGAGTTCATAGATAATGTCTCTTTTGACAAAACTAGTGCTCGTTTTCCAAAAGAACCTTTTGTGTCACAAAAAACATTTTCATCCACAATTCCAGAAAAGAAAATAACTCAAGATGATTTGATCCCTTACATAATAAAAATATTACATAAACATGGTGGACGTGTGAGCAAAAAACAAGTTGATGAAGAAATTTATCAAATGTTTCAGGATGAATTTCAGGATGAATGGTATCATGGGGTGGTCTCTCATGGTATCCCGAGATGGAAACACAATATTGCATTCGCAAAGGAGAGGGCAAAACTGTTACATGGATACATAAAGAGTGCAGCGGAATCTGGACATGGAATCTGGGAATTAACTCAAGAAGGTGAAAAATACTATCAAACAGTTATCGGGAATAATGGTTAAAAGAATTACTAAATAACCTTGAAATCGTGCGAGGAAAATCTATGGGGAAAAAGTGCCCACCCTTGACTTTACATTGGACAAATTGAGTCTCTGGCCTAACAAGGCAAATTCAGCCGACAGCTAACCGCTACGGCTGATTTGCGGCGTTCGGCAAGTGAGTCACTTATAATGGCACCACGCAAAAAAGACATTCCGGACTGGCGGCAGTTCGAACAATTGGTGGCCCGAATCGAGTCCGATGCTGGACCTCTCGGTTTGACCGTGACTTCTCCTGATCGCATACGGTGCAGGACCACCGGACGCCTACGTGAGGTCGATGCAAGTGTGCGAACACAGATAGGGACATCAAGCATTCTGATCACGATTGAGTGCCGGAAACGTCGCGTAAAGCAAGACGTTACCTGGATTGAGCAACTTTCGACCAAGAAACATGCGATCGGTGCCGCCCGCACTATTGCCGTTAGTTCCTCCGGGTTCTCCCCGGAAGCAGAAGCTGCGGCGCGCCACCACGGCATAGATCTGCGCCGATTATCCGATGTGTCCGCCGCGGAGATAAACGAACTGATAAGGCTGGATTTCGTTTTGTTTACACACAAAAGATGCGCCCTGGCCCGTGTTGGTATCCGACTTTTCCGGTCTTTGGACTGGACAGTGCCCGATCCAGAAAACGTAGACCTTGTTTTGCCGCCAAGCACGGACCCTTTTTCCACTATCTTCAGGAATACTGAGACAGGGGCCACTTGGTCGCTCAATGACCTATGGTTGCAGTTGCAGGAAGCAACTAATCCGTTTGCCGATATCGAGAAGGGCAGCACTCCAGTGATCAAGACTGCTTGTTTCCCCTTTCCTGGCAATGTCACCGTGAACACACCAGACGGGCCGAAAAAGATAGGAGACGTGTTGCTTAGCGTGGCGCTGTCGCTTGAAGTGGAGCAAGTTGATCTGGAATCCGCCAAGAAGGTTGAATATACGTCTCCAGATGGCGCCGCAATTCAACGAGTAGAGTTTGCCTCTCGTGAACCCGGGGCAGAGGATTGGCGGCTTTCGCTACAGATTCCCAGGGATTCGGAGGACATAAGCCAGCTCAGAACAGGAGGCAACTGGCCCGAGCGAAAGCCGACTGACCAAAAGGACCACTGAGTCGGCAGGTTCAGCCTGCCAACTACCCGTGCTGATTATAATATGGAGCCGAACATCCGGCTGCTACGGACGGCGCGAACGCCGCCGCAGAGCCAAGCGAACCCCGCAGTAAGATGTTAAGTTAGGCGCAATTAGATCGGCGTTTTCTGATAAAACATGACGATAAGAAGTTAATTTTTAACAGTCTGCATTAATACTTCGAGCATTTCAAGAAAAAATTAT
>JAUVVL010000044.1 GCA_030604635.1 Desulfobacteraceae bacterium | reverse complement strand
GTGGTGGGCTTTTCATGAGACTGACTGATCGCTTACTGCCGCATCTTCATTTAGGCTTGACTATAGGGAAAACTGAGGGGATAAAGATATCCTGGCAGCGAAGCACGCTGCTGGTACTTACGATCACACTGCATAATATCCCCGAAGGTCTTGCTGTCGGCGTGGCTTTCGGGGCTGTGGCAGCCCATTTTTCTTCTGCTACGCTTGGCGGCGCCATTGCGTTGGCAATCGGAATTGGTCTCCAGAATTTTCCGGAAGGAGCTGCGGTATCGTTACCATTGAGGAGAGAAGGAATGGGGCGGACTAAGAGCTTCCTTATGGGGCAGGCGTCCGGTATGGTTGAACCCATTGCCGGGGTGCTCGGAGCAGCATTTGTTCTACATATGCAGAACATCCTGCCCTATGCACTTTGCTTTGCTGCCGGAGCAATGATTTTCATAGTAGTGGAAGAACTGATCCCGGAATCTCAGCGGAACGAGGCGAACATTGATATGGTAACCATGGCGACCATGCTAGGTTTTACGGTGATGATGATCCTCGATGTGGCGCTGGGCTGATGGATCTGGGCTGCGGAATCATCACAAGAACCGCCAACAAGCAGGTGCAGCGGACGGAGTGCCGCCGCTGACCTTGGCGTTAGGAAAAAATGAAAAAACAATGGGTATTTAGTCCGCATTCTGGCGGAGTAAAGATTAGTCCAAGTCGGAAGACTGAAGTTGAAAATCGTATTCGCAGATATGCCGACCAAAATTTAAAGGATAGATGCGATAGGATTGATGTGCGCTTTCGGGGAGCTTTATGCTATGTAGACGCCTATCAGAAGGAACCGGATAGGGATGAATTTCGCTTTCCCCTTTGTCGTCTGAGACACTTTGATATTGAAAGATGGAGCATAGCATTGTTCACATGGAGCCACGAAAAGTATGAACCTTGCATCTTCCCATCCGGAGAGTGGTTTGGGACAATTGAGGAATGCCTCGAATTAGGAAGCACATTCCTATAGTGTCTTGATAATTGGAGATATATGCAGAGGGCCGAACCAGTCGTTTCAGGTGGACAGGCAGGGCCGTGCGGGTTTTGCTTTTTCGGCGTTCCTTGTTTCCGTGGCTTTTGCATAGGCTTTCTTTCCCTGCCTGTCCACTGAACTTATCGTTCGGCCACTGATGTGATAGGTGAAATAAAATGGACATAAAATCAATAATTGATGACTGCAAGAAGATATTAAAAAATCACTATGGTTCCCAATTTCATGGTCTGTTTCTATATGGTTCTGTGGCACGAGGTCAGCAGGAAATATCAAGCGATATAGACCTGCTCGTTCTTTTGTCGAAACCATTCAATTATTTTGAGGAGTTGCGAAAAATTATTGAGCTTCTTTATCCAGTTCAACTCAAATCAGAACATCTCATCTCAGCAAAACCAGTCGCTGAAGACGAGTTCGAATCTGGAAAAATTCATCTCTACCGAACAGCCAAGCGCGAGGGGATAGCCGCATGATTCATAAAAACTATACTGTTGAGATTCAGGCTAATCTTGAAAGGGCGGAACAAGCTGTTGAAGCAGCAGGGAAATTGCTATCTGAGGGCTACTACGACTTTGCAGCTTCAAGGGCTTATTATGCGGCATTTTACGCCGCAACGGCCCTACTGTTGAAAGAGGGCATGGAATTTAGCAAGCATAGTGGAGTAATAGCGGCAATTCATAGACAATTCATCAAAACTGGAAAATTTGAAAAGCAATTCGGCAAGGATCTGAATTGGCTGTTTGAATTACGCAGTGTCGGGGACTATGGCGTTACTGTCCATGTTCCGCAACAAGAAGCAGAGCAAGCCATTGAGGCGGCTCGTCGTTTTGTTCAGGCAGCTCAACTTATACTTCAGGAAGCCGAAAATGAATGAAGGCTGGCCCAACCAGGCACTCAAGCTGACCGCCAACAGAGTGGCGGTTCATAAAATACCTTGCCCCGCTAAGCGAATGGTGTTCTTCAAAGGTCTGTGCCCCGCTGTGTTGGCGTCAGCTTAGCTTCACCGTTCGCGCCGCCTGCGGCGGCGCTCATTCGGTGCTTTTGCGCAGAGGGATGCGCATTAAAGAAATATTTTTGATAATGCCACTTGCAGTTTGGCGGCGCGAACGGGCGCGAGCTGAGGCTCCCTTGATTGTTCTCGCCGCAGGCGGCTCGAACAACTCAATGGAGCTGACACCGCTCCCTTTGGTCGCGGCTGCGCTCCGCTTGCCCCCTTGGTTGGGCAAAAAGATGACCCGTTAACGATTAAACGAGATATACGAAAACAAATCTTAAAGACCCATTAACAGCAATACCGCGAAAGGGGCTGTCATCATTTTCCCCAAGTCGGGGGTGCAGCTCATCTCGCGCCCATTATATGTATGGATATATTAAATGCTATTTGGGAATATTTTAAGAAAGATCCGCATAAACTTCTTTTATGGGTTGGTGGCTCTGGTGGTGTTCTATACTGGATAAACTTATATCGGTTTCGCACAAGGATTGAGATACGGGATCTTCAAGAGCATTTTTTCAGCAACGATTGTTATATAAGTTTTGAGGCTGAAAATCTTGGAAACGCACAAACATCCATTCTGCCGGAAATAAAAATTAAAGCTCTAACACATAAAAGGGTTTCTTTTACATGTCCCATAAACATCGAAGGAACAGACAGGATATTAAGTCCATGTTTTCCTAAACAGTTCAGGGCCATACTCAACTATGATAATATTCTCCTTTCCCTGTTTTATAAACAGTATAGTTTTGGATTTACCCGAGGCTTTTCTAAAAGAGTTTATATCCAGTCTGCCAACGGAAAAATGCTTTCTTGGTATAACTTCTTAAGAGAAAAGACGCTTTTTAAATTCTTTGGGAAGCACCCTTGGGTTAAAAGGTAAAAATTATATGATAATTCATTCTGCGATATGGTTTCAAGGAAAATCAAAGTAATTCATATAACCACCGCATTCACACAGACGGGCAGGGTCGTGGCGCTGCGGCAGATCGATAACCTTTGTTCCTGCCCGCCGGTGATGCAGGCCTTTTTCCACTTCTTAGGTGCGGATGCAAGGGAAAGTCCATTATTTTCACCGGTTAGCCAATTACCATTCAGGCAGCCTGATAAGTTTTCCGTTTGGGGTCTTGATGATCGCTAATTCTGGAACATTATATATGTTCCCCCGTATGTTTTTTTTAATTGTTTCTACGAATGACCGGGTTGGATCTTTTGCTTTGCTTTTAACCATACCTTTTTGAAATGCAATATCAGCAATTTTCTTAGGGTCTAAATGAAGTCCTTTTCCCGTTAATATTTTGTGTGCAGCCTCTTGAAAAGTCATATAGCCTCCTTATTGAAAAAGTTAATAATGGCTCTAATAATGGTTCGGAATTTATAGGTTGTAAAGGTGTTATTTGGTGTATTTACATCTAGTTATATTGAAACTACCTGTCATTGATCAAATAGCGAAAGCTAATCTATCATTGATAGTTAACGGCTAGTTTAGGTTTCGTCTTAGGCGGCAGCAGGAAGGGTTAGAATCAGCTGATAAATATATTAGATAGCGGAGTTATAGATAATAATGAGGATCTATTTCGGCATTTTCCATGATAGGGATATAAAATGGCCAGATAGGTGTGCATGGTGTAACTCTGAGGCAACACGATGGCATAAATATAAAAAGAAAACAATATTCGATTTTCAATATAAAATTTTATGGTTCGACATATTGTCAAGAAAAAGTGCAATACACTACCCAGTCTGCTTTTTGCATAATATTTTAGCACATATATTAAGACCAAGTCGTTTGATAATTATTTTCTTCATTTTAATCGCATTCGTAAATGCAAGTAACTATTTACTATGGCTTATTATTTTATCCATAATTATCGGATTATATATATTTTGGAAAAAGGCTATAATTCTCCATAAAGTCAATGCAAACCATATCGAACTGTCTATTCCATATGGTAAATTTGCTGAAGAATTTGGTTTGTTAAATGAATGTCGTAATTTGGATCGGCACTTATTAATGCAGGATTAGCTAACAATTTTCTGCACCTGACTGGTGTTCCGCTGCGCTCCACACCAGCCAGGTGAGAAATACGTTCGCGCCGCCTGCGGCGGCGCTCATTCGGTGCTTTTGCGCAGAGGGATGCGCATTAAAGAAATATTGTTGATAATGCCACTTGCAGTTTGGCGGCTCGAACAACTCAATGGAGCAGACACCGCTCCCTTTGGTCGCGGCCGCGCTCCGCTTGCCCCCTTGGGCAAAAAGATGACCCGGTAACGATCTACCGTGATATACGAAAAAAATTCTTAATAATCCATTAACAACAATACCGCGAAAGTGGCTGTCATCATTTTCCCCAAGTCGGGGGTGCAGCTCATCTCGCGCCCGTTATCTGTAAAAAGATAAAAATTGCGAAATAGGGTAAAAAAATGGATTTGAGCAAAATTGCAATAACAGTTTCTATAATCGCAGCCTTAATTGGAATATTCGGGGGGATTCCAGGCATAAAGAAGTTATTTTTTAGTAAACCCAAAATAGAAATAATCGGTTTTATGCCCGCTGCTGTTTTCGATGATGGAAATAATAAAGAGACGACCTATCCAAAATTTTCTTTAACAGGTTTTGTAAAATTAGCCAATCCAAATGATTTTGACGTTAGTATAAATGAAATAAAAATTTATGGTCGTTCTCAAGATTCTTCAGGAAAATACAAGTTCCCTGGGGACAAACCAATATTGTATGAAATGAACCTAGTTGGCACTGTCGAAAAAGGTAAAGATATTATTAGGGCGCATGGCAGTTCATTTTTGAGATTTCACATAGCCCATTTTGATAACAAATTAGACCCAGGAGTAATGCATGGTGGACCTTTTAAAGCTGTAGGAGATCCTGGGCTTGGCCATCCTATTTTTCATATCTATAAGCCAGCATTTAATCAATTATTCAAATATAATGACCGTCGAGTTCCGTATGAGCTTGTAGATCATGTCAGCAAAGGACTCCTCCACTTCGCCATCGTATTTAACAATGAATTAGTTATAATTAAGCCAAGTTTAATTTTTTCTCTTCAACAGAGTACAATCGGTGATTGGAATAGTCAGGAGAAAATGATTGTTCTCTTTAATGGATTGTTAAATCTATAAATTTCAGATAACCAGCGGCTGAAGTAGGACTGGCAAATCCGCTGCGCTCCTTTGCCAGCCTCTTAGCCGCGCTGTTATGCGTAGAAGGAGAATGATATGGAAAAAATAATTGAAGTGGGAAGCATCTCATTTTTCGTTACCAATTCCGTTTATGACAGTGGGCAAAAATTATCAAATAATGATAGAGAATTTTTAGCCAAAGAATTAGAGGAAAAATTCCTCGACGAATTTTCAAAGTCTCCGGCGAGTGATGTTTTCACGATTACATCTGTTAAATGGGAGCCTGGTTGTATCCTGGAAACCTTTTTTGTCGGAGTAGCAATCGGAGTAGCATTAATATTTATTAATAAAATCATTGATGAATGCATGAAACATCCTGAGAAAGATATAAATCCCATTGAGGATTTAACCCATCGCATCAATGGAACATGGTTAAGTTTAAACGGAGGGTGGAAAAATAGTCGACATCTTGTCAGGGCTCGCAAGTTTAAATTTTCTGATCCAGTTGAGAAACTGAGACAATTGAAAAAGATGAGGAGTGAAAATTTAATTACAGAGTCAGAGTACATCGAAAAAAAGGATCAGATATTGAAGGAAATATAAGGGAAAATGGTGTAAAATCTTGTATTATTTGTTAATTCAAAATGTTAGCATAACCAGCAAGTGGAGCAGACGGCAGTTATCTCGCGGCTTAAACAGCAGAATCTTTTCTGATTTCAGAAGCAGTTTCGAACTTTCCAACTTTTAAATGCCGCTGCTCACCTGCGCGTTGGGCTACAAAATATCTCTCATATAGCTAAAGGAAAGATATGGATTCCCGAAATATTGAAAGAATTGTACGTCATGCTGGACTTTTGATGTCAGAAAGTCTCTGGGATTATTGGCCTTCAGAAGGTGATAATGATATCCCCGAGAGAAATATAAGTTTATACTTGGCGATAGCGTTTCACGAAAAAGGCTTTAAATGCTTTGCTGAAGGAAATTGGAACGATTCGACAGATAAAAGAATTGATTTTCTCGCTGTCAACCCTGAAACCGGAATAGCAGTGTGCGGCGAATTTAAAAAACTATATAGTGCAGAAAAATGCCAAAGCATGTTAGATGATTTTAACAGAATACAATCATTTGTCCCTCTCGAGCATTGCGGTAAATATAAACCCAAATTCGGTATTCTTGCAGCGACAACCTTTAAGCCAAATATTGTTAAATGGTGGTCTACCTCAGACGGAGAGAATCCGTCTGATCATGAAAGCTGGAAGCTACTCTATAAACATATGAAAGACGCATATTGGGGGAGCGTGCCTCTAAACTCGTATGATGAAGATACAAAGCTGGAAAGTACAGAAAAACACTATCTTCTGTATGCCATTTTCGAAATTAACTGAATTTAAAAGCCCAACACTTATAAGGCCTCCGGCTGTCAAGGGGTAAATGTATCCATTAACGAAAAAGGGATTTAATTTTTCGCTTAACCGAGCAACGAACCGTTTAGCCAATTGGCAGCATTCTGACTTTGATTTCGAAATGGGTGCAGAGCAAGATCCTGCACCAAACACTTATTGAGGTTCTATCCCGCATTGGGCGGAACTACGAAAAGGTGATCTCTTCGCGACCTAGAAATATTACCGTACCCTCATGCCGTCCTATTCAAAAGACAGGGTATGAAGCAATCATCCCCAGTTAGATTACAGGTTCGGGTGAGGAGCAGAACCTGGCCAATGCGCAAAAAGGCGCGTTGGAGATATTTTGTTTGGAGCGAGACGGACCGCCAATCAACGCCAGGGAATCCGGTTAAATATTGTCATATCATCCGCTGAGCGCTTTATGACGCAAGGGTTCTCTTGGCCCCGATTGGATGCGGACACATGTTCACAGGGTATGTGGTTCCAGTTAGGCCTCGGGCTGATCCGTCCCCTCCAAGCTTAAAGCCCCAGAAATTTATTTTGGTCGAAGGCTTTCTTGTTCTTTAACATAAAGTAAACGGCCCTTCCCAGCTTATGGGCCAGGATGGACAGGGCTTTTCCTTTGCCGTGCTTGTTGGTGAGTCTGTCCAAATATTTTTTTCCCGGCTCGTTACCCTTGAGAAAGAGGACAGCGGCCTCACTGAAGGCCCACTTGAGATGGGCGTTGCCGATTTTTTTACCGCTGGTGCCCAATTTTTTACCGCTGGACTCTTTGGCGCTTTTTACCAATCGGCCGTAAGAGGCGAAGTCCTGTACAGTTGGGAATCGGTTGATGTTTTCGATTTCGTAGAGGATAACCAGCCCCAGGATTTTTCCGATGCCGGGGATGGTCTGGAGCAGAGCATAGGCAATTGGGTCGTGGTGTTTGGCGGTTTTTACGATATAACGTTCTAATTGAGCAATGAGTGGGTCATAAGCCTCAATCATTGCCAAATTTGCGGTAATGCTTTTCTGAACGCTGGGTTGGTCAAACCGTTCGACAATCCCGTCACGGTTCTGCGATTTGGCGATGCGGCCGAGGCAGTCGGGCAGGTTGTATTGGCTATGAGTGTTCTGGATGTGGCTATAGAGTTCAGCCCGCTTTCTCATGAAGTGATTGCGCCGCCTCAATAGATCTCTGGTGGCCCTCATTTTGGCAGGATAGACATAAGATTGAGGTATCATACCTCCCCTTAGTAAGACGGCAATCTTTCGGGAATCAATTTTATCGTTTTTTGCTTTGCCTCCGTGAATGGCTTTCATGTAGAGGGCATGTCCCAAGACGAAGGGAATGTTTTTCCGGACACAAAGGTCGGCGATCCAGTACCATGTGAACATACATTCCGCGGCCACGACGATATCTTCCCGGTATGCTTCGATGACCTTCAGGAAGGTCTTCCGATCGGTTTTGATATTTTTGTGAACATGGGTTTTACCTTTTTGGTCGAGGATGCAGATATACATTTTTCTTGCGTGCAGATCGATACCGCAATAGTACTTGTGTTGTTGATTGTAAAATCTCATAATTTGGCCTCCTTTGGGTGAAGGGTTAATAGAATTGGTGAATTCTTTTATAACACCTTCATCTGAGGGAAGGCCATAACTAGTATCAAGCGGATTAACTCTGATCCAAAAAGCTGGCGCTTTTTGTCCAGGTTATCCGCAGCGATGGCGCGCCGCTTCGCGGCACGCCATCGGGCGCGAGCTGACGTGAGCTGTTGTCCGCCGCAAAGCGGCGGCCATCATCTCAATGGAGCTGACACCGCTCCTTTTGGTCGCGGCTGCGCTCAGCTTGCCCCCTTGGTTGGGCAAAACGATGACCCGTTAACGATTAAACGAGATATACGAAAACAAATCTTAAAGACCCATTAACAACATTACCGCGAAAGGGGCTGTCATCATTTTCCCCAAGTCGGGGGTGCAACTCATCTCGCGCCCGTTAGGCTTCTTAAGAATTTGCAGGATAATATACTATCCTTCACGATTTGCGGAGTTAGAATTGTATATATATAAGAATTTGGAAAAATATTTTCAAGAGTGTGATAATTGCGGGGATTGTTGCAAAGTGCCTGGCGTATTTATCCCTGAACAGATTGATGAGTTAGCCAAATATCTTAAATTAGACCACGGACAGCTATTAAAAAAATATTTGATCGTCGAGCTATGTTCCCCCAGCGACAATGTTGCTCCAGTTTTTGCAATATCACCAGTGAAAGCAGATAGTAATGGTAACAGATTGCCCAATCTTTTTTTTGACACTGATTATGTAAATATACGTCACTTGTATTGCATTTTTAGGGATAACGAAACTAAGTCCTGCAAAATACATCAGCTTAAACCTTTTGGTTGTGCCCTACTTATTTGTGAAAAAATGACCTATGCGAACTCAATAGAATTGAACAAGACTTATTATCATCATAAATGGAAAGAATCCCAAAACCTTTTGTTTGAAATATTTCCTAAACTTGAACCGGTGTACAAAGAATTGGTCTCGACAGTTTCCTTTATTCCTAAGTTAGAGAAAAAGAGAGAAATGATATTTAACAAGCGAAATCAACTTATCAATGTTGAAATGTCGAACATCTTTAATGGTCACCCAATATCTGGAACCCCTATTTATTCCTGAGCTTAATGCTACACATTGGCGCAGAGCCGTTTTTTCCATTTAAAGATTGGAGTGTCCGAAAGTGCAGTGACAGCTATGCCTAACCATGCTCTTTCACCGGAGCGCAAAAGCCCGCGCCCGGTGAAGAGCGGCGTTATGTTTTAAATCTGAAGGGTTATGTAATGTTTGATAAAGATATGGTATGCCACTATACCAGCAAGGACAAAGCAATATCTCTTTTGAATGATAAGAAGATTAATTTCAGTCCCCTTGTATCGTGTGACGACCCGCGAGAATCTAAACAGTGGAATTTTGATTATATTGGGAGTGGACAAAGGATTTGTTTAGAAAATTATGATGAAGCTCTTAATATTTTTGATAACTCTATTAAAAATAATTCTATGATACTTTGTTTTTGTGGATGGAATAATGAAGAGATGAATTTCGAAAAAAATGCAATTCCTCATTATAGGCAGGATTATTACCGTGTAGGCTTTGCAAGGTCAAGGATGTGGTCGCAATATGGAAGGAGGCACACTGGCGTTTGTCTAGTTTTCGATAGAAAGAAACTGGAAGAACAGTTTAAGTCCACATTTGAAAAGAATAAGAAATTTGCTGGAAGAGTGGGGTATCAGTATCATTTGGAAAGTTTTGTTAAAGCAAGAAAAATTGAATGCAGAAATATAATCGAACATGGTGTTGATAAAGCATTGGAGATGCAATTAGATATGTATTTCCATGAATATTTCTTCTTGAAATTAATGGATTACAGGGATGAACATGAATATAGATTAGTTGTAATAGTAGATGATGGTGGTGATTCCATAGGACTACCCATTGAGTCATCTCTCAAAGGCGTTATTGCGGGCATTGATTTTCCAAGTGAAGACTATGAACGTATTGATGCGTTAGCTCAAAACTGCAACAGTTCTGTGGAGAGGTATTTTCTCTCATGGCAGGAAGGAAGACCTCAGCTCTGGAACCTCTGGGAATTACTGAAATAAAAGAGGTCAACCTAACATATCTGCAATCAAAAGTTTAAACATAACAATGGGGTGAAGTAGGATTGCCAAAAAGCTGACGCTTTTTGGTTCCCTCGCTACGCTCGGCAACCTCTTACCCCAGACGTTGCCCACGAATAGAGACTCTACGATGAATGAAGACGAGTTAGTAGCCTATAAATATCTCAAAACAATTTATAATGAGGCAGACATATCTTTTGAACCGAATGGCTATAAAACATATCCAGATTTCATTTGTGATAATTGCAATCAATATGAGGTAACGGGCCTGTACACAATAGACTCTGATAGAACCAATATTCAAATGGAAAAACCTATCCTCGACCATATCGAGAAGTTGGTTAACACGTATAACAGGAATGAGCACGGGTATTACCTGGATATTACAATTGATGGTCACGAACAGCCTTGTAGGAAGGCCTTAAAAAACTGGTTTTGCAAAAATCAAGAATCTGTTATCAATACAGAATTGTCTACTGGCTGCTTAACTATCGAGCTAATTAAACAGGATCATTATGAAGAAAAGTACGTAATCGGTGGCATAGATAATCTGAATGGTTCTTCGTGGTTAATACCGGCGCATACTGAGGCCATAAAGCATTCTATAAATAAAAAAGGAAAGAAAATGTCAAAGAACGCAACCCTGATTCTTGTTAACCATGTATTTCCAACATCAGTAGATAATGTTTTTCAAGACATAGGAAATATTGATTTTGGAATTGTCATTTTAGATATTCACTCGAGAAAGCAACATGAATGGCCTAACAAGACAAATTAACTCGGATTGCAAATTCCGCTGCGCTTCATTCGCAACCGGTTATTTGCGGTGTTATGCTTCTCAAAGACAAGAGGGAATAAATGGCCTTTAACAGAGATGAAGTAGCCGCTTTGTTGTCCCAATGCCATCGTAGATGCTGCATTTGTCATCAATTTTGTGGTGTAAAAATGGAAACGGACCATATCGTTCCCAAAGATGATGAAGGGGATGACAATATTGAAAATGCAATACCTATTTGTTTCGAATGTCACGCTGAAATACACAGCTATAACGTTAAACATCCAAGGGGACGTAAATTTACCCCAGATGAGCTAAGGCGGCACAAAGAACAGTGGCTGCATATATGCGAAGAGAACCCGGAAATTTTGGCGAAGTCTTATATGAGATCTGATGTCGGTCCGTTAAATGCATTAGTAGATGAGCTTGAATTCAATGCTGTGGTAGCTCAAATAAAGGACACCAATTTAATCGGCTGCAATTTCCAAAACAGTCAGTTTGAAAAAGCTGTTCAACTTGGTTCTATATCAATACTTAAAGATGAATTAAAAGGCGCTATAAACATAGCTTATGTTTTTATGGGAAGTGTGAACCAGTACATCGCAGCAGCATCAAACCAAACTTTCAGATCCAATGCATGGGCACAAGAGATCAATCAAGCCCAGAAGCTTATAACCGATGCGGAACCTCTTATACACCAAGCAATAGAAGAATTATTAAAATTTCTTGGCACAGAACAAGATTGAAATTTACTTAAAAGACAAAAAGCATAACAAGTCGCTGGAGAATCGACGGGAAAACGCTGACGCGTTTCCCGCGTCTCAGCTCCAGCGCTCGCGCCGCCCACGGCGGCGCTCATTCGGTGCTTTTGCGCAGAGGGATGCGCATTAAAGAAATATTATTGATAATGCCACTTGCAGTTTGGCGGCGCGAACGGGCGCGAGCTGAGGCTTCCTTGATTGTTCTCGCCGCAGGCGGCTCGAACAACTCAATGGAGCTGGCATCCCGCCTTCGGCGGGACTGCGCTCCGCTTGCCCCCTTGGTTGGGCAAAAGATGACCCGTTAATGATCTACCGTGATATACGAAAACAAATCTTAAAGACCCAATAACAACAATACCGCGAAAGGGGCTGTCATCATTTTCCCCAAGTCGGGGGTGCAGCTCATCTCGCGGCCGTTATATTTCTCTAGTGGAGGAAAGTCGTGCGACTTAAGATTTACACAACTGGTGGTACAATAGATAAAGTTTACTTCGACAAGAAGAGTGACTATCAGGTGGGAGATCCGCAGGCTGGAGGAGTCCTCGAAAGGGCCAATGTTGTGATTGAATATGAAGTCGAGTCTATTCTTCGTAAGGACAGCCTCGATCTTACCGAACAGGACCGCAAGCTAATCCGGCAAACCGTCGAATCCAGCCCAGAAGATCATATCGTCATTACCCATGGAACTGATACCATGATTGAGACGGCCAAAGCCCTTCAGGACGTGGAGGGGAAAACAATTGTTTTGACGGGGTCTATGTATCCGGCACGGTTTCGTGACAGCGATGCCGTATTAAACATAGGTTGTGCCATCACCGCTGCCCAAATTCTTCTGCCTGGTGTGTATATAGCAATGAACGGCCGGATTTTTGACCCGCTGTCGGCCCTCAAGAATGTGGAATTGAATAGATTTGAGGAAGTAAGCATATAACAAATCGCTGGAGAGGGATGCTCAGGGTTGTGCGGATAAAGGATTTGCGTGAAAGTGTGTTTAATACCTTTATCAAAGGCTGCGTTACTCTGAATACCCCTCAGCTTTTCGATAGGGCGCGAGATGAGCCATTGAGCTTTTATCCCGGCGCGCAGCGCCGGCTATAAGCTCAATGGAGCGGGCATCCCGCCTTCGGCGGGACTGCGCTTCGCTTGCCCCCTTGGTTGGGCAAAACGATGACCCTTTAACGATTAAACGAGATATACGAAAACAAATCTTAAAGACCCATTAACAGCAATACCGCGAAAGGGGCTGTCATCATTTTCCCCAAGTCGGGGATGCAGCTCATCTCGCGCCCGTTATGCAATTAGGAGTATGAATACATGTCTCAAGTGAACATTGCATGGAATGCGATAAGATCGATCCTTGAAAACAATTTTTCCTTCTACACAATCAAGGAAATTGTGGGGCTCGCTGGATTTGATGTAACCAGCCTGTCTCACCTTGAGCAAAAGTCTGGTGGAGGAGCTACAAAAGGTCAACTAATGACTGGCATTGATAGGGGGTTGGCGCAGTTACCCTCCGATGATAAAAAGCATCTGATAAACATCCTTGTTGAAGAAATAATCCAGAGAAAACCAGATTTAGAGGAAAAATTAGATAGGTACTTGGAACGCTTGGGGTGGCAAATAATAGATGGCAATGTCATCCCCATAGAAATCATGGACAAATCAGATCTTTCGGAGCTTCCTGACCAAGCAAGAACAGATTTGGTGAAGGCTGCATGCCGCTTTAGAGATGGAGACTTATCAGGCTCTTTGAGTTCAGCGTGTGCAGCCGTAGATAGCGTGACAGCTGAGATATATGCAAGCTACCGTTTAGGCGATGCGGGAGGCGCATCTTTCCAGGAACGTTGCAAGGTGGCAATCAAGAAAACAGGTGTGTTAGCAAAATTGCCAGAAGAGCTTCTGGCCTTAGGTTGGAATGAAAATCACATCAAACTTCTAAGCAATAACTTTGAAGGTGCCCTTAACCAAGCAGCAAATGTAATGCAGACTCTGCGGTCTAGAATGTCGGATGTTCACGGAACGAAACCAGTATTAAAGCCCATGGTGTTTGATAGTGTGAAGTGGGCCGAGATTCTCGTAAGAGTTATGAGTAACAGGTAGAAAAAATGCATAACATCAGCTTTGAGTAGGATGCTCATTTCGTTACGCTCCATTCGCACCTCTCAAGCTGGTTATAAGGAAACAGAAATTTGATAAAATTCTACAAATACCACGCCCTCGGGAATGATTATATAGTGATAAACCCTGAGGAGATCAAGCAGTCATTAACCTCTGGGCAAATAAAGCGAATATGCCACCGTAATTATGGAATCGGTTCTGATGGAATCCTCCTCGGTCCATTCGAAACAACAGAATCTGATTTTGATCTTAAAATATATAATCCAGATGGTAGCGTGGCAGAAAAAAGCGGAAATGGTTTGAGAATTTTTTCCCGCTATCTGTGGGATATGGGATTAGTGAAGCAGGAGATATTCACTATTCATACAGACGGTGGGATTGTTAAATCCCAGGTCTTAAATAAAGGCCACATTGTCTCAGTTGAGATGGGCAGGGTCACATTTGCTAGCAGAAAAATTCCAGTTCAAGGGCCGGATAGAGAAGTTTTAAATGAAAATATCACTGTTAACGGCCAGGAATTTACCTTTTGTGCCGCTTCTATTGGCAATCCACACTGTGTCATCCTAAGCGATCAAATATCTGCAGAGCAAGCGCAAAGATTTGGACCAAAAATTGAAGTCGATTCCCGTTTCCCGAATCGGACGAATGTCCAATTTATGAAAGTTTTGGATAATTCTAATATCCAAATTGAAATTTGGGAAAGAGGTGCCGGATATACTTTAGCTTCTGGCAGTAGTAGCAGCGCAGCGGCGGCAGTTGCATATCGGCTGGGATTATGTGCCTCCCAGATTGCAGTCCATATGCCAGGCGGGAAAATTGATATTAAGATATTAGATGAATATGAAATATCGATGACAGGTTCTATTACAAGAGTAGCCGAAGGAATTATTTTTCCAGATATTTTCCAAGAACCCTTATAACCACGCCATTAAGACAGACGGGCTTATAGATAGCGGTTGTAGAGTAAGCGGTTTCAATGTCAGGACTTAGACCTTGAATTAAACTGTAACCTTAATCGCCCGGTGCTTATGGCGACCGCTATGTATCGAGAACAGCTAATTTAGTGAATCGATTTAATCCATTATTCAAGACTCTGTCCACCAACAAATTGTCTATTCTTGCCATATAGAAACAGTTCAGGTAAACTCGTCATTTTTAAGAAAGGAGGCAATTATGCCAGGCTTACTTCCCAATGTTGACCCCGATGGGCTTCTAGAATACTCAGTGGTTTTCACAGACCGCTCACTTAACCATATGTCGCAGTCATTCCAAGGAGTGATGAACGATATTTCCACCACGCTTAAGAAGGCTTACAACGCCAAAGCGGTTGTTGTCGTTCCAGGTGGCGGCACTTTCGGTATGGAAGCGGTGGCGCGACAGTTTGCTACCGGTAAAAGATGTCTTGTTATTCGCAATGGTTGGTTTAGTTTTCGCTGGACCCAGATTTTCGATATGGGCGATATTCCTTCTGAATCCATTGTATTGAAGGCTCGTCGTGTCGATGACAGCAAGCATGCAGCGTTTGCGCCTGCACCAATCGAAGAAGTGGTTGCAACTATTGAGGCAGAAAAACCAGACGTAGTCTTTGCCCCGCATGTTGAAACCTCTGCCGGCATGATCCTGCCCGATGATTACATTCGCGCGGTGGCAGATGCCGTACATTCAGTTGGCGGCCTATTTGTTTTAGACTGCATTGCGTCTGGCACGATTTGGGTGGATATGGAAGCCTGTGGTGTCGATGTCCTTATAAGTGCGCCACAAAAAGGCTGGAGCGGCACACCATGCAGTGGCTTGGTAATGCTAAGCCCTCTTGCGCGAGAAAGAATTGAATCTACAGCCAGTACCAGCTTTGCGTGTGATTTGCTTAAGTGGCTTCAAATCATGGCGGCTTATGAGAATGGCGGACATGCCTATCACGCAACGATGCCTACAGGTTCCCTCACGAGTTTCCGCGATGTGATGAAAGAAACCGAAGAATACGGTTTTGATAAAGTCCGTGCAGAGCAACAAGAGCTTGGTGACAAAGTTAGAGCGCTACTAGTCAGCAAAGGCATAAAGAGTGTGGCGGCAGAGGGTTTCCAAGCCCCAAGTGTTGTTGTTAGCTACACTGAAGACGTCGGCATACACAACGGAAAAAAATTCTTGGATGTTGGTATGCAGATCGCTGCTGGCGTTCCATTACAATGTGATGAGCCAGAGGATTTCCAAACTTTTCGTCTTGGGCTATTCGGCCTAGACAAACTTCATAATGTCGATCGTACGGTCGAAAAGCTCGACGAGGCACTAAACCAGATCCTTTAGATTAAATGCTGGCGGCTGCCAGCTTAAACCAGGTGTTTTAGTGCCTACCTAGCGCAACAGGAAATTATAATTTCCTGAGACATTGTGAATGTGGGTCGGGCCACAGCAACATATTGAGATAATATATAAAACATGTAAATTTTGGGCAAAATAGGGCCTTAAAAGGGCATTTTTGTGGTGAAAAATACACTTTTAAGAGAGAAACATAGGCAGATGGCAAGGGCAAAACGGCATTTCCTTCCAGGTCACGTTTGGCACACCCCAGATAATATGAAACGGGCTGACACAAAATGTGATATAATCATCACACCCGAAATTAAAATTAATTAATGAAAGGAGTGTCAGCCCATGAAGAAAATAGCACATCTGGGAGTCGATTACCATGT
>JAUVVL010000230.1 GCA_030604635.1 Desulfobacteraceae bacterium | reverse complement strand
GCAAAAGTAGTAACCTGGTAGTGCCTAAAGTTTGAAGTGAGCTAAAGTGAGCTAAAGTTAATGTATGTGCCTTTGGCACTACCAATTTAAATAAAAACTGATTTGCGCTGAAAGCGCTTTCCTCAACACTGGCCCAGACCGATCACCAATACTCTGTACTCAAAAAATCAGGTTTGGAATGATGCATAGCCTATGTCAATATATATGAACGAGTCGCACCAGGGCGGGCTTTAGGCATTTTAGATCACTTCGTTCGACCAGAGGCTCTCGACAGGTTAGGCACTTATTGTGATGTAATATTAACCATTTCAGGGGTAAACTAAAGTCTGATCCTTTGGGCACGGATTCTTTGCATTACGGCTTATCTTGTCAAAAACAAAATTTGATTAAAATATAGCAATTTGCATGCCATTTGGATGGGCGGTTTATGGATTAAACGAACAATTTTATAAAAACAGCGGTATGTTGTGAAAATTAATACCATTTTTTAGAAAAATATTACATTTAATGTTTGCAAAATTTTTCCAACCGATAAATGTTGCAAATATTTTTAGTTTGTTTTTTGGAAAGTATGAAACTTTTTTCATAACAATGAGAAATAAATTTCCTAATTATTGTGTAAAATTTTTCACTTTATTGTTTAATTGAAGTTTAGCCAGCATTTCTTATGAAGAATTTATCTGGCTTTTATTATTGTTGATAAATATAAAGATATTAATCACTTAAATTGACATAGACGGATAATTTGATTAAACACTTTGATATTTATTTTTTTTAGATAAATTCTTCACCAAAGGCGAGCCAGAGCGGCACAGTAACTGCGTTATTCAGCCCTCGAAGTAGAGTATACTACATCTTCGGGCTGAAATGCCTTGTTCCTGCACCGCTCTGGCTCGTGAGAAATGCGGGTTAGGGATAAAAGTGAAGCTCCCCGCCCTAAAGGACGGGCTTCCCGGTAAGGATTTTTTTCAATTTCATATAGCTCCCCTCGACCCCGCCTTAAAAGGCGGGGCTTGCGGGGAGCAGGCCGGTCAACTAGGGATAAGCTGATTATGGGTTGTCCAGACCCATGTTAGTGAATTTGAAAAGTAAGATAACAGAATTCGAGAAAGGTGGTAACTATTCGCCACCCCGCCTGCCGGATGCCTGCCCGCCGGCAGGCATCCGGGGCGGGCAGGTAAGACACAAAGGCTCAAAGGAAATAAAAATGTATCGATTTTACACTCTTATCTGAAAGAAAAGAATGCATTGCAAGAAAAAGTAGAACAATAATATGCAATAATCTTGGTGCCTTGGTGGCAAGATGCCTGAGCAGTTACGAAGGGTTTAGAGATGATTTCATTAAAAACGCTGTCTTCAAGAAGCCATGGTGTTCTCCAAATACCTATAATCGATATAAATATTCTTTCGGTCTCCTGATTTAAGATGAACTAAAAAGCTTCTAACCACGTATAAAAGGCCCATTAGCATAAAACTAAGACCTAATAGCAAAATTACCGGGTGGACATGGAGAGTTAGATAGGCCAATCCAGTCACTGGGATCAAGGAATATCTTACAGCTTTCCTTTGTATTGGATGTTTACGCAAATAATCAGCTATAGGCGGAGAAGTCTTATAGTAGAAATCTACAATTTTCTTCCCGGTCTTACTTTTTAAAAGACGCTGGTCCCTGAATTCACAAAGGATCTGCACATGCCGCTCCATTTTTGAACCAAAAGCAGCGGTGGCGATAAAGCATCCGCCGCCAGCGCCGGTATCGCCAATACCTCCACCGGCGACCGTGCCCCAGGAGGCTATTCCGCCCGGATCTACTATTATCCCATTGGCTACCCCATCGCTATCGCCATACCCGCCGTCCTGGATTTCCAAAGTGACAGACTGTCCGTCATCATTGAAGGTGGTATGCTCTGAATAATCATACCAACCGTTGATTGTGTCGTATTTATAGAAGGTGTCATCCTGTAAAGTCCCTGCTGAAAAATAGACTTTCACCGTAGCTGTGGCGCCAGGCTGGTTCAAGCGAAGCCGAAAAGAAAAGAGACCAAAGATGAGATCGTCCGGCCTGTTAGCAGGGTCGGAAATAGTTGCCGGATCAATCACTTGCAGCGCTTCAATCTCGCTTATGGAATCCGAAATCTTTTCAACTCCAATATATGCTGAACCATCCACTGCTCGAATGCATTTGATGAGCTCGGGCTGATAGTTATCGGGGGTGTCGTCGAGATTGAAATCAACGGTGTCATCCACCTCCCAAGCGTCGGGAATGCCATTTGCGTTAAGATCGTCGAAGATGAAGCCGGTTGTAAACTCAACAGGATTGGACCAGTTTGAGGCATCAAAATAGGCATCGTAAAATTGAACGCGGACATAATAAGTCTGGTCTGACTTCAACACCGTATGGGGCACGGTTACCGCCGTCAGATGCATGTTGCTGGCGGCATCAAGAACAAGCGTGGAGAAATCGCTTTGCTCGCTGATTTGCCACCGGCTTTGGCTGTGGAAATCGCCTTCCGGGTCCGAAAAAGGCTCAGTGGTGATATCAAGGGGTACCTCACACTCGGGCTGACCATCGTAAGGATACACAATGATCGGCGTGCTTGGAGGAAAATTCTCGACTATCGTCACCACCTTCGTCGCGGTCTGAGTCACTCCACCGTGAGTGAAACCGGCTTGGATGGTCACCGTCTCGTCGGTTGATATCTCCGAGGTCGTCAGCACACCACTGCTGTTGATAGATGAATAGGCAGAGTCCTCGCTCCAGTCAGAACTATCCGTCACAATCTGCGTACTCCCATCGCTAAGGGTCGCCGTGGCAATGTAGCTTGCGCTGCTGTTCTCGCTAACAGAATCGTCACCGCTGATAGAAAGACCGCTGAGCACCAGGGTAGGTGGAGTATAGAACACTTCATTTGAGTAGCCACTTTCATTGCCGCCGGAGTCGTAAGCAGTAACCACAAAGAAGTAAGTTTCAGTATCACTTAAACCGTTTATGGTGTATTCAGGATTATCATGGTCGATCAACTCTGCAAGTTCTACGGTGATTGGCGAGTCACCTTCCAAAGCCCCTATACCGTTGTATGGGGGTCCGGAAGAGCCTGTTTTGTAATAAATCCTGTAGCCGTCGGGATCGGGTTCATTGGCATCCCAACCGAGAGTGACATCAGCAGCAAAGCTGAAAGTCTGGAAACAGAAGAATAAAGAAGAAAAGATCAATATGAATTTCCAGCCGGACATGGTTTTTATGATTTTTTTCATTGCCTTACCTTGCTTTTATTGAAGATAGCCCTACGTAAAAGAGGTTTGAATAATTATGTTCAATTTATAGCAAAAAGCATACCAACAGTTGGATAATGATATATTATATATAAATATCAATTAGTTATGTCATCGGATAAGGGGAGACAAGAAAGGGACAGAAAATAGAATTATCTTTTTGTGAACAGTAACAGTATTATTTTGTACACAAAACGGATTGAAAATCTGAAGATATTGATACAAAAGTTACGGCATCTTTATAAAATGCAGAAAGTATTTCCTGCCACGACGTGGGAGTTTTTCAAATAAAAAAATGTGAAAAAAACTTCACAATAATTGAGAAGTAATGTTCATATTTCTTATGGCTAAATTTCGAGCTATATTAATAACCCACTGATATAGTTGCTAATTATCTATCATATTGTTTTGGCATGTTTTTTGAATATGAAAAGTATTGTGTCTTTATCAATTTTATTCTTTAAATTTCCGATTAATAAACAAATGAAAGGTGTAACCAATGATTATTAAAACTGATGGATATGAACTTGAAATCTCTCAAGGAGCAGATGTCTATTTAGGATCAAGAAAAAGAGGGCAAACCTTTAAGAAATGGTCTGAGATAGATGATAATGTGAAAGTTGGTTTAGAAAGGATTGCGAAACAAGCTGAAAGTCTGATCAAGTACTCAGAGGAGCTTTTATTCACGACAACAAATAACTGAGCCAAATTGTAACCTCAATTGAGCATAAACAAAATGAAGATCGAATTATAACCATCAAAAATCACGAAGTATCCGAAATATTTGTAGACCGGCCTTCTGATTGTGCTTTAATTGACGCGAAACTGACCTATTTTAAACGTGTGGATTCTGATAAAATCACTTTACGGTTAACTTCCGGCCATGGCCTCAGAAATGATATTCTAATGCCCCGCAGACACTTTTCTGATTGATGAATTGGCCTTCGATGTTTAGTAGTATGGCCGGCGAAAAGCGAAATCCAACGCCGCCATAGACACCGTAATTGTATTCTTCTTCCAGTTCATCTTGGTTTACGAAGGAAGTATAAGGTGGAGGTATGTTCTCCAGTTGACTGCGTTCAGTATCTTCACGATAATAAAAATAGACACCACCGACATAGGCTGCAAACCAAGAACGAACAACACCCAATTCCATTCTGCCAGTTAACCACTGCCAATCAGCTTCCAATTCCCACATGGAACCGGCGGATGATTTGTACTCTTTGGTCAACGCCCCACCCAGGTATTCTCCTTGAAAGGCAAGATAAAATTCCCCGAAACTTTGGCCTGTTGTTTTAAAGAGATTCAGGCGCGTTCCGCCACCATATACGATCTCCGGGTCAAAATCTTCATCATAAGCCGTTCCAATGTCTGCAAATATCTCCAGATAATCCGTAAGGCCGAAACGGATGCGGATAGTATCAATATGCATTGAAGTTGGGAACTCATTCTTATCAATGGTTCCTATAGGTATGTCTTGTGTTACGGTTGTTATGCCGTCAAATGTGATTTGTTTGCGTTTAGTAACCTCTGTTTGTACCTCAAGGTAGGTATGATTTATACCTAATGCCAGATTGCTCCGGCGCATGTTCCTGCCATGACCCTTCTGCATTTTTTTTGTGACCGGAACCGTGCCAACGCCTTTTCGCGGAGTGGGTTTTGCTCTCTTCTTAGCTATTTCAGGCTTTTCTTTCAGGTTGCTTTGAATCGGAGATTTCTTTTTGTGGATAATAGTATGCTCGAAGAATAAGCCCTTAATAGTCAGTTCGAGCAGCTTAGAGTTTGCTCCCTGCCATGAGGAGAAGGGACCAAGATAAACACGATATCTATACCCTAAACCAGAAATCTTCTCACCTCTGATGATCGTATTTTCGTTAAGCTTACGCAGTTTTTTAGCAAGGTGTTTAGCATCTTGTGCCTTCCGAAATGAACCAACCTGTAAATAATAGTAATATTTTACAGCGCAATAAACGGTGGAAGAAGACAATAACAAGAAGGATATAGTAAAGATGACACAGAGGAACTTCAATTGGTAATTGTTTTTTTTCACATTCGGCATGAATTAAGATCCCCTGTAGTGTCCGAGGTAAGCCAAAAATATTTTTTTACTTTCTAAGTATCTATCGATAAAATGTCAAGTCATATAAAGAAATCCCGTTTTAATTGAACTTGATAAATTCCGAGCAAACCCATCTGACAAACCCTCCATTCTACTCTAACGTTGCAACATTAGGGTCTGAGAGCTTTGCAAAACGCCCCCTTTTGCCCAATTTCTGTGTCAGGCTCAACATTTTGCACGAAGTGAAGCTTTAGCTTTATCCTCAAAATACTCAATGTATTCGTGCCTGCCCCGTAGGTCCGGAAGATCGT
>JAUVVL010000255.1 GCA_030604635.1 Desulfobacteraceae bacterium | reverse complement strand
TTGTGCTCAGGCGAGGCGGGCGGGTTGCTCCGCTGATTTTATATATAATTGGCAGAATTCCTTAACTTTAGCTCACTTTAAACTTTAGTTCACTTCAAACTTTTGCGCCGTCTCTTCTGGCAGAGCCTGTTAACTCTGACCTGGCCCAAAGGACCAGGTTTTCAAGGTCGAAATAAAATTACCAACAAAATGCACTCTTGTAAAGGTTAAAAAACATCACCCTTGACCGGTCTGCTCCCCGCCGCGAAGCACTGCCGCAAGGCTGAACCCCCGCCCTTTAGGGCGGGGAGCTTCACACACATGAATCCCGCTTCAATCGGGACGAGAAATCCTGGTTAGAAAATGAACTTTCCGGCCTTGACACCCCATTCCCTTTTCCATAAACTTACTGATGGAGAAAAGGATTAATATAATCAAATGACAAGTATGTACGGATGGTGCGGTAAAATTGCCAGAATAAACCTCTACGATCATACGTGGAGCGTTGAAACTTTAAACCCGGAACTTTTAAAAAAGTTTGTCGGGGGAAGAGGCCTTGCAGGATATTACCTCGAAAAGTATATTACCCTTGATTGGGATAATCCCAGGATGCCGCTTCTCCTTTTTACCGGTCCGCTGGTGAATACCTCTTCCCCCACATCAGGACGAATGACTTTAATGTCTCGTTCTCCTCTTACCGGCACCGTCGGGGATTCCTCAGTAGGCGGGTCCCTTGGCACTGCTTTAAAAAGAGCCGGGTTTGACGGCCTGTTTATAACCGGAAAGCCTGACAGCCTTTGCGGCATAGAGATAACGGATAACACGATCCGCATCACCGCCGCGGCTCACCTTGCCGGCAAGGAAACCGGCTTTGTAAATTCTTTTCTAAAAGGCAAAGGTGCTACGGCCGTTATAGGGCCTGCAGCTGAAAACGGCGTTCTTTTTTCCAGCATCATCATCGACCGGCATTATGCGGCAGGAAGAAACGGCCTTGGTCTCGTATTTGCTTCTAAGAACCTCAAATACATTTCCGTAAAAGGTAACGGCAAAACAAATGTCTTTGACCCAAAGGGTCTGAAAACGGCCTGTGAAGATATTTTACGTCTTGTGGCCGCCTCTCCGGCTCTCCTCGGAGAATTCGGAATATCCCGTTTTGGCACAGGCGCCCTGTATGACCTTATGGATACAAGGCGCATGATGCCCACCGACAATTTCCGCAAAACCCGTTTTAAAAGCGCCCCTTCCATGAATGCTCATGCCTTCAAAAAAAAATATAACCCCAAAAGTACCGGATGCCGGGGATGTCATATCCGGTGCAAGAAAGTGACTCAAAAAGGGATCAGTATCCCCGAGTTTGAGACTATGTCTCACTTCAGTGCACTTCTCGGTAATAGTGATATCAGTACTGTAGCCGAGGCCAACAGAATATGTAATGAAATGGGGATGGATACCATTTCAGCGGCGGCAACCCTGGCATGCTTTTCAGAAATTTCAGAGAAAAAACTAACCCCGAATGAAATTGTCTCACTCCTTTACGATATCGCAAAACAAAAGGGGGCGGGCATAGCCCTTGGCAAGGGCGCGGTTCGGTATTCGGGTAACTGCGGCCGCCCCGATCTTGCCATGGCTGTCAAAGGTCAGGAACTGCCGGCTTACGACCCAAGGGGAGCCTATGGAATGGCCCTATCCTATGCAACTTCTTCTCGTGGAGCATGCCATTTAAGGGCATATCCCATCAGTTATGAGATTTTGAGAAAACCGGTTGCCACCGATCGCTTCTCCTTCACTGGAAAGGCCAGAATAATCAAAATATCCGAAGATTTAAATGCCGTGATCGATTCACTAACAGCTTGCAAGTTCATATTCTTTGCGGTGTCGCTGGAAGAGTATGCCAAGGTATATACTGCCGTAACTGGTATAAAAACATCCGGGCAGGATCTGTCCAAGATCGGTGAGCGTATCTTTTACAATGAACGAATTATGAATGCCGCTAACGGCTTTACCAAAAAGGATGATGATCTTCCGGCCCGCTTTTTTGAATCACCGGGTTACAAGGACAGCAGCATCGAAGTTCAGCCGATAAACAGGAAAGATTTTTTAAAAGCACGCTCAAATTATTATATTGTCCGAAAACTAGATAAAGAGGGTGCGCCGGTCTCGGAAACGACACGGGAGCTTGGGCTTGAATCGACAACGAGTCACAAAACTCGAATTCAACCTTGATAGTTTCATATCAATGAATCAAATTCGCATATACGAAGACAAGCTTTATAAAAACGGCCTTGCTGATCTTGGAATGCCGCTACTCGGAAGTCTGGACGCTTACCTTGTCTGGAACAGAGATCACAGTGCGTGTGCCCCACTTGAAAACGTATTTGAACGCCTTAACATCAACGCCCTTATTTTTTCGCAACCCGCCGAGCCCTATCGGAGCATCATAGAATATCTTGCTGAGACTTCAAGCGGAGTTATCTTGCCCCAAGACTGCGAAACAAGGACCTTCCTCCATGATCTCCCAATAGCTTACCAGTTCACAGAAGATGCGATTGTTTCAACACTAAAAGAACGAAAAAGCGTTATCATTCCGGGACATGGCATTATCACCTATGGCACGGTGAGCATTGAACAGGCCTTTGTAACATTCTCTTCGGTCTGCTTTGCCTGCTTTGTAAAATTTTTTTGCGACGCACTCTTAAATTCAAAAAAAGGAAAGCTTGATGACCGGCAGCAACAAGTGTTTGACCAGGTTCTAAAGACCCTTGATCCCCCGGTCTCTTTTGACAGATCGCTCCTGAAAGGGCCTTTTGACTCGGAAACCAAGGTTTATGCAGCTATTCAGGAGGCGGGGAGGCTAGCCGTTGAACACCGGCTGGTAGATTCTTTCTTTGGAAACATTTCATTTTGTTATGGCGATACACTCTTTATTAGTCAGACTGGCAGTTCCCTTGATAATCTGAAAAGCTGTATCGATCCATGTCCTTTAGACGGCACATCCTGCGCCAGTATAACCGCGTCCAGCGAGCTTCCGGCACACCTTAAAATCGTAAAAAATACAGAAAATAACGCAATTCTACACGGTCATCCCAAATTTTCCGTTATACTTTCCATGGACTGTGAAATCGAGAATTGCGATTGCAGTGGAAAGTGCCACATCAAATGCCCTCATGAACGGTTTGTATGCGGTATTCCTGTTGTTTCGGGCGAGGCCGGTTCAGGACCTCACGGACTATACAAGACTGTCCCAAAAGCTCTCAAGAATGGACCCGGAGTTATCGTTTATGGCCATGGCCTTTTCACTGTGGGTGTTGACGATTTCAACCAACCTTTTAAGAATCTTCTCGAAATCGAGAACAATTGTCGCAGGGAATATTTTAATCGAATTAAAAACCTTGGCTGAATTCATCGATTATGTTTGTCCATGAAACCCTACAATGAATGGAGGCTATACTCGGCTACCACTCCACCTTAGCTTGTCTTTTAGAACATCTATATAGTGCTGGTCCGGCATGGTTATCATTTTGACGGGATGAGATCCTTTTTGGATAACAATCGTATCCTTTTCATCTATCTCGATACCTCCCTGACCGTCAAATGTCAGCATGATATCCAATGACCCCCTTGCAAGCCTGACTTTTATACATGCCGAGTCAGGAACAACGAGAGGGCGATTGGTGAGTGTAAAAGGACATATCGGCGTTATTAAGATACCCGGCACTCCAGGATGGATAATAGGACCACCGGCGGCAAGGGAGTATGCTGTTGAACCGGTGGGGGTAGCAACGATAAGTCCGTCGGCACTATATGTGGTCATATAGTGATCATTTATATATGTTTCTATATAGGCAAGCCGGGCAAGAGCTTTCTTGTTGACGACAATATCGTTCAACACGGTTTCACGGGCAAGTTCCCTTTCCTCCCTGATTACTTTGACCAGAAGGCGCATCCTCGGTTTTGTGACAAACTTGTTGTTCAAAACAGCCTCGGCAGCAAAAAAGAGGCTGTCCTCTGCGATCTCTGCCAGAAAACCGACTTCACCGAACTTGATGCCAAGGATCGGAATATTCTGGTCCCCTATCCAGCGGACCGCGCTTAAAAAGGTTCCGTCGCCTCCCAGCACGAAAATGCAAAACAGGTCCGGCGGAGCAAAGGATTTGTCCATGTCCGCAATTCTGTGTCTCGGCCTCAAGTCTTCTTTTCTGACGACTTCTATATCTCTTGATTGCATCCAGCTTTCAAGTTCATCGGCCTTCTTGATAGCCTCGGCATCTTCTTTTACAACGACTCCTACCTTCTTCACAAGAAAGGTTTACCCCTTTTTTTTGAGGTCTCTTAGTTCTGAATCCGCTGTATGGGTGGATCACTTTTAGCAAATAACTTAAACCTATCATACAAACATCTTGCCGAAACGGCAAGAAAATTCTGGAAGCGCCAAAGAGTAGATTTGCTTTAAAGCCTTTTCATATTATAGAACTTCTGATGTAAGGAAAAAACCGTTTATCCGGTTTTTAAAGGCTGGGGATTATGAACCATGCGGATCTCACTCACCCAAATAGGCCTTTTTCACTTGATCATTCTCAAGCAGTTCTGCCGAGGAGCCGGCAAGAGCGATCTTACCGGTTTCCATTACATATCCGCGGTAGGAGAACTGCAAAGCGAGTTGGGCGTTTTGCTCTACCAGCAGAATGGTCGTGCCTTGTTCGTTAATCTGGCGGATAGTCTCGAAGATGGAATCGACAAGGATTGGTGCCAGGCCGAGGGATGGCTCGTCGAGCAGGAGAAGTCTGGGTCGGGCCATAAGGGCCCGGGCGATTGCCAGCATCTGCTGTTCGC
>JAUVVL010000173.1 GCA_030604635.1 Desulfobacteraceae bacterium | reverse complement strand
GCAAAAGTAGTAACCTGGTAGTGCCTAAAGTTTGAAGTGAGCTAAAGTGAGCTAAAGTTAATGTATGTGCCTTTGGCACTACCAATTTAAATAAAAACTGATTTGCGCTGAAAGCGCTTTCCTCAACTTTAGGCACTTTAGGCATTTTAGATCACTTTAGGCACTTAATGTGATGTAATATTAACCCTTTCCAGGGGTAAACCAAAGCCGGGTTCTTTGAGCCCGGATCTTTACTCGGTAATAAATAAAATGTATATTCTGAAAAAAATCTAAAATACAAGAAAAAATGTAATTTCTCAATAAGTGATGGGGAATAAGATGATAAAAGGCTCCAGAATTTATTGAGAAGATATGAAATATTGATTAAAACGTCAATTTCTTATCTTGACAGAATAATATTTGTGATTATTTTATTAAGATAAAGTTCCAACGGCTTGATATAATATGATATTACTCAATATAATGATCGTGTTTAGTCATTATCCTGAGACCTTTAAAAAATGTTCAATTTTGTTCAAGTTCAAGGAAGACGAAGATTTTAACCACCCCGTACGATCTTCCGGACCTACGGGGCAGGCACGAATACATTGAGTATTTCGAGGATTAGAATCTGAGTCTGACGCAGAAATTGGGCAAAAGGGGACGTATTGCAAAGGTCTCATCCTGTCAACCAATAGATCAAGGATTTCTAATGCCGGTTTACGAATATGAACACTTGGAAGAACCATGCACGCATGGTAAGTTGTTTGAAGTGAAGCAGTCGATTCATGACAAACCGCTGACGAATTGCCCTGTTTGTGCCGGGCCGGTTCGCAAGCTCATTTCACGTATCAATATCAGCACACCTAAAACCGACAGCGAACTCCGTGACCTCGGTTTTACCAAACTCGTCAAGCGAGACGATGGCGTTTATGAAAACGTGACAGCCCGAGAAGGTGACAGTCGCATGGTAATACGCGGTAAACCCGAAACTTTGCCAGATTTGAAAAAGACCATCACAGACTAGCCCGGATTTTACACGAGTCTGGTTGGCAGCTTAGGGACTTCCTGGGCAGCAGCCATGGCATATTTCCATGGATCTTCAAGCGGATCGGCCCGGAAAGATGTGCTGATGAATGAAAGGAAATAGAGAGCTCTGACAAAATAGCTGGTAACTATCAGTTACCAAATTTCAAAATATCAAGGGTTATGGTTTTTGCCATAACCCTTTGTTTTTATATGGTCGGGACGGCGCGATTTGAACGCGCGACCCCAGCGTCCCGAACGCTGTGCTCTACCAGACTGAGCCACGTCCCGACTTGTCTGGTCCTTTTATGCCAATAGCTGCCAATTGTCAATAATATTCCACCTAAATCATGAAAGCGTCGAGTTTGCCGGAGATAATTAAACGTCTCGGAATTTCTACAACTTATTGAAAATATATATCATTTACTAACCATTGTCCGCTTTCCGAGGTGTTGGAACAATGGAATAGTGGAATAATGGAATATGGAACCACAAAAAATGTAGCATCGCTTACAATTTTTGTAGGTATGGCTATAATTGTCATTAGATTTAAATAGTTATATAAAAAGCCTTTATCCATTGAACCCATCATTCCAATATTCCATTTATCCATTATTCCAATTGTGAGCGAAGCGAACTAACTTGAACCCCTTCAAGATTGTTTATGCAGGTTTTAGGGTCCTTTTTATCCGGATTAGGAGAAAGGGTTGATTAATAATATTGTTTCATTCCTTCCTGGACCCACCGATATAATATTTATTGGTGTTTCGGTAAGTTCTTCAATTCGGTCGAGATAATTTTTTGCATTTTGGGGCAGATCCTCAATTTTTCGGATATCAGATATTTCTTCAGACCATCCCGGCAGGGTTTCGTATACGGGTTTGCAGGCTTCAAGGATCTTGAGATTTGCCGGAAAATCATGAACGATTTTGCTGTTATATTCATAGCCGGTGCATATCTTGAGTGATTTCAGACCGCCCAATACATCCAGTTTGGTTATAACAAGATCTGTAAGGCCATTTAAACGTGCCGAATTTCGTAATAAAACGGTGTCAAGCCATCCGCACCGGCGCCTTCGCCCTGTCGTGGCACCGAATTCCGCACCTTTCTTTTGAATCGCGTCACCTGTTTCATCAAAAAGTTCAGTAGGGAAGGGCCCTTTCCCCACACGTGTAGTATAGGCCTTTACAATGCCGATAACGCCTGTGATTTCTTTAGGGCCGATACCGGCTCCGCAGCAAGCGTTTCCTGAAACAGTGTTTGACGAAGTGACATAAGGGTAGGTGCCGTGATCTATATCAAGATGGGTGCCCTGGGCGCCTTCAAAAAGGATCTGCTGTCCTGCTTTGATGGCCTGACTCATCACAATAGAAATGTTGACAACATGGGGTGCAAGTATTTCGGCGTAACCTAAATACTGATCAGTCATGCTGTCCGGATCTAATGTTTCTGCGGAAAGGTAGCGTTTGAGATAAAAATTTTTTTCTTCCAGGATGATATTTACCTTTTCTCTGAAAACCTCAGGATCAAGCAGATCAACGAAGCGGATTCCTCTACGAGTTGCCTTGTCTTCGTAGCAGGGCCCGATGCCACGGCCGGTGGTTCCTATTTTTTTATCACCTTTCATCTTTTCCCGGGCAAGATCGATTGCCTTGTGATAGGGCATGATAATATGGGCTTTTTCGCTGACCTTAAGCTTGTCCGGACCCACATCTATTCCATTATTGCTCAAATTATCGAACTCTTTTAGCAGAACCGCAGGATCAACAACCATTCCATTTCCGATTAGGCAGGTTTTTTTCTGCAAAATACCAGAAGGGACAAGATGGGTGATGAGCTGTTCGCCGTTAACAACCATTGTATGGCCGGCATTGTTTCCGCCCTGAAACCGCACAACAATATCGGCATATTCTGCCAGAAGATCAACAATTTTACCTTTTCCTTCGTCTCCCCATTGGGTTCCAACAATTACTATATTAGACACATGTCACTCCTTTATCCTTCTTGAACGAAAAAATTCCTGAATGAGTGTTCGGCATTCATCCTCACATACACTGTGTACTATATCCGGACTGTAATTTAATCTGGTGTCATTGGCGAAATTGTACAGGGAGCCAGCAGCCCCCCACTTAGGATCTTTGGCGCCAAAAACAACCCTCGACACTCTGGCGTGTACAATTGCCCCCATACACATAATACAAGGTTCAATTGTAACATAGAGTGTTGTGTTTAACAACCTGTAATTGGATACCCTTTGGGCTGCCTTGCGCAATGTGATTATTTCGGCATGTGCAGTTGGATCCGCAAGGCTTATGGTCTGGTTGTGTGATAAAGAGAGGACATCCCCTGAATTGGAAACAAGCACTGCACCTATGGGAACTTCGGCCTTTTGTCCGGCTTTTTTCGCCTCGCCTAAGGCCATTTTCATGAATTTTGTGTGTTTTTCGTACATTATGTTACATTATTGTAATTTTTCAATAATTTATTGAGAAGTTACACATCAGTTGGATATATTTCACATTTCAGGTTATCATTGACATAAATATTTATATAGCTTATTAATCAAAAAGAATTCAATAAAATAAATATGCGTCCGTAGCTCAGCCCGGATAGAGCGCCGGACTACGAATCCGTAGGTCGCAGGTTCGAATCCTGCCGGGCGCACCATTTTTCTTTATGATTAAGGGATATTAGGACGACAGCCTAACATCCTTTTTTATTTTTTGTCAAAATGCGTCAATTATGAATAGATTCTGCCCTTTTATTTGGATTTTTTCGCTGCTTATTGAGATTCCTCTTAATCTTTTTTGCTGAAAAGTGATGGCTTCGTAAATCCCGCTTGAGCGGGACTGCGTTACGCTTCATTTCGTTGTCATTGCGGCGTACGCTAAGTACGCACCCTTCGGGTACCGCGTTAGCGGTATGACACGAAATTCGCGCGACTTGAATTTGGAGCTTTTTACTTTGCCATCGCAATTTTGACTTTTTACGAGACTGTCAAAAGTGGTTTACGAAAATAATTGCAGTTCTGGTTCCCCTATGCTACTCAAGTCCACAAATATAAGTGCAGTATGTCCTCTTAATATTACTGTGAAATCCGATCTGTGTCGACTGAGGAATGAGACGAGCATATTTCATTACCTTTAAAAGTGGAGTATGCAATACGGTATTAACGAAAAACATTCCTAAAAAGGATTTTTATGATGGGAAGCAAAACCATTTTGATTGTTGATGTTGAAGAAAAGAATATAAAGCTTCTGAAAGCGATGCTCAAATCGGAGAATTACAGTCTATTTGGCGCCCTCAGCGGTGAGGAAGGCCTGAAAATGGTGGCAGATATTTCTCCTGATCTGATTTTACTGGATGTACTCACGCCGGGAATTGACGGTTTTGAGGTATGCAGGAGGCTCAAAAAGGACAAAAAAACCAGGACAATACCTGTTATAATGGTCGCTGTATTAGAAAAGAAAGAGCATCGTTTAGAAGCGATGGAAGCAGGTGCGGATGATTTTCTGAGTATACCGGTGGATAAAACCGAATTGCTGGTCCGGGTCAAGTCACTGCTCCGCATTAAGTCATATCATGATGCCCTGCTAGAAAGCGAGGAGAAATACCGTCTACATTTCGAGAATGTATCTGATGTTATCTTTTCGACAGATCCTGATTTTAGGGTTACCAGCGTATCGCCTTCCGTTGAAAGGGTATTAGGGTACAAGCCCGAGGAACTGATCGGAAGATCGTTTCAGGATCTGAATGTCCTTGCACCGGATTATTTGGAGAAAGCTTTCTCTCAAACGATGCGTGTTTTAGAGGGCGAATTGACTGCTCCATCGATATACGAGTTTATTTGCAAGGATGGAACGAGGAAGTTCGGTGAAGTCAGTGCCGCTCCTCTATTTCGTGACGGAGAAGTCATTGCGATGATTTCAGTTGCAAGGGATGTCACAATGCGCAAGCAGGCGGAAGAGGCGCTACGGGAGAGCGAGGAGAAATACCGCACAGTTCTGGAAGCAAATCCTGACCCTGTTGTTGTCTACGACATGGAGGGTAAAGTAACCTACTTTAACCCTGCCTTTACAAGTGTTTTCGGGTGGACTCTGGAGGAGCGTTTTGGCAAGGATATGGATGTTTTTGTGCCTGATGAAGCCTGGCCGGAAACTAAAATGATGATCGAAAAGGTGCTGGCGGGAGAAAGTTTTTTTGGAATTGAAACTCGCCGATACACCGAAGATGGAAAAATTGTTCCCGTGAGTCTAAGTGGATCAATCTACAGGGATCGGGATGGCAACCCTGTAGGAAGTGTCATCAATATAAGAGATGTCAGCAAACAAAAGAAGATAGAGGCACAGCTCTTACAGTCTCAAAGGATGGAAGCTGTATATACCTTAGCAGGCGGCATTGCACATGATTTTAACAATCTGCTTTCAGGTATCCATGGACGCGCCTCTTTAATGATGATGGATATTGATTCTTCCCATTCCCATTTTGAACACCTTGCAGGGATAGGTGAATATGTTAAAAGTGCGGTACAGCTCACAAAACAGCTTTTGGGTTTTGCAAGAGGCGGGAAATACGAGGTTAAATCGGTTGATATTAACAAGATAGTTGAGAAAAGTTCCGAGATGTTTGGCCGAACCAAAAAGGAGATCAGAGTTCATAGAGAAAATCAGAAAAACATATGGGCGGCAGAAGTCGATCCGGGGCAGATAGAACAGGCGCTGTTGAACCTTTATGTCAATGCCTGGCATGCCATGCCCGGAGGCGGAGATCTTTACATCCAAACAAAAAACGTTATAATTGATGAGAATTATATCAAGCCGTATAAGGTGGAACCAGGCAGACATGTAAAGATTTCCGTAACTGACACCGGTGTTGGTATGGATAAAGCAACTCAGAAAAGAATTTTTGAACCATTCTTTACCACCAAAGAGATGGGCAGAGGCACAGGTTTAGGACTTGCCTCTGTTTATGGCATTATTAAAAACCATGGCGGTTTTATAAATGTATACAGTGAAAAAGGTGAAGGAGCTACATTTAATATCTATCTTCCAGCTTCAAAAGAGAAGGTTATAGAAGAAGAAAAGGTGTTATCTAAAACCGTATTGAAAGGTTCTGAAACCATTCTTTTGGTAGATGATGAGGATATGATTATAGATGCAACTCAGAATATTTTGAAACTTTTGGGATATAATGTATTAGTTGCAAAGGACGGAAAAAAAGCAATACAAGTCTACAAAAAAAATCAGGAAAAGATTGATATGGTTATCCTTGATATGATTATGCCGGGCATGAATGGTGGAGAAGTCTATGCCAAACTGAAAGAGATCAATCCTGATATAAAGGTTCTTCTTTCAAGTGGGTATAGTCTCAATGAACAGGCGACCGAGATACTGGAACGGGGTTGTAATGGTTTTATTCAGAAACCATTCAATATGACGGATATTTCAGAAAAAATAAGGGAGATTTTGGACAAAAATGGATAAAATTTTAATTGTTGTTGACGATATTAAGCTTCAAAGATTTCTCCGGTCTCGCTTGCATAAGTTCATTAATAAAATTGAGATCGTTCTTGCCGGTAACTGTGAAGAGGCCATTAGAGTCTTGGAACAAGGACATATTTCCTTGTTGGCAACAGACATTCAAATGCCCGAGGACGATGGTCCGGCTCTTTTGTCTTACATGAATGACAAGCTCCCTGATATTCCCTGCGTCGTCATGACGTCCCAAGCAAAACCGGAAATAAAGGGAAGATTCTCGGAAGATATCCTCCGTTTCATCGAAAAACCGTTTGATTTAAAAGAACTGGCCGAGGCAATCGTAGAGGGACTGGATCGTTCTGATGAGGGTTATTATCTGGCAGAGATAATGGATAAGGTGCTCATTGTTGATGACGATGAGGTGTTTTTAAGAAGCAGCAAGGAAGTCTTACAAAAGTATAAGAGTCAATTCCAGGTATTGACTGCCTCTGATGGGGAAGAGGCCATTGAGCTGCTAAAAAAAGAATATATCTCCGTGTTGGTCACGGATCTTGTTATGCCAAAAGTGGACGGCCTGGAACTTTTGGCCTACATGACCAGAAATCATCCCGCAACTCCATGTATCGTGATGACGGGCTATGGAAGTCCGGCAATCAAGAAAAGGGCAGACCGGGGAGAGATCCTGAGTTACATAGAAAAACCGTTTGATTTCAACGAACTGGCCGGGACAATCATAATGGGACTCGATTTTTCTTATGAGGGTGATTATCTGGCTGGGATATCGGTAAGTAGTTTTTTGCAGATGATTAAAATGGAGCAAAAAACATGCCTCTTTGAGATTAGCTCTATAGATAAGGGGAAGGGGCTTTTTTATTTTAAAGAAGGTATCCCGTATGATGCGCTTTGCGATGACCTGGAAGGAGAAGATGCGGCGATTGAAATGATCGGCTGGGATTATGTGGAATTCAGGTTCAAAAGCCTTCCAAAGGAAGATGTTAAGCAGCGAATCAATAGGGCTCTTACGTCCCTGATTTTGGAAGGAACAAGGCCAAAGGATGAAACAGAAGCAGCAGAGAAAGAGCCTGGTCCAGTGCAGGTTGCACAATCAGAAAAGATAATCGAGCAAGAACGAGCTTCTTCACAAAAGCAAGCTGTTGAGTTTCTCAAGCTAGAGGCAGAAGGGATTCTGAAACTGGCAGATCGCATTGATGATAGCTTTGCCGAAATGGTTGATCTCATTTACAATTCGAAGGGCTGTTTAATCATTTGCGGCATCGGCAAATTCGGAATAGTGGGCCGGAAAATCACAGACACTTTAAACAGTATAGGAACAAAGTCCCAATTTTTACATCCTGCCGAGGCTATGCGCGGGGATATCGGCATTGTCGGGCCGGATGATATATTCCTTGCCCTTTCCAACAGCGGTGATACCGATGAACTTAAAATCCTTTTGCCAAGCATCCACAAGATCGGATGCACAATCATCACCTTTACCGGAAATAAAGATTCCACCCTGGCAAAACAAAGCAACATCGTCATTGATGTTGGTGTAGAAAGGGAAGAATGTCACTTGGGCCTTGCCCTAACCGCAGGAACAATCGCACTTCTTGCCATGGGGGACGCCCTTGCCGTGGCCCTGATTAACAAGAAGCATTACAAAGAAAAAAGATCATTTTTATCCAAATAATTAATTCTACTTTGTCAGATTTGAAAAATCGTGCAAATAAGAGCGCCCGCCTCGATGATAATCAGACTCCGGTCGTGTCAAACAGTGACACTTCGAGACCTTTGCAAAACGCCCCCTTTTGCCCAATTTCTGTGTCAGGCTCAAATTTTAATCCTCAAAATACTCCATGTATTCCTGTGGTTAAAATTTTCGCCTTCCTTGAACTTGAACAAAATTGAG
>JAUVVL010000241.1 GCA_030604635.1 Desulfobacteraceae bacterium | reverse complement strand
TTTAACCATCATTCTCTAATGACCAAAACAAAATTCATGGATATATTAAGGAACAAAAATATGTGACATTTTATACTTGACATTAGCCCGTTTCATAGCAGTTAAATAAAGGCCAGAAACATTTAACTTGGTAAACTGTTTTGGGTAAAAAAATAACCGCAGATGGCGCAGATTAAGCCGATGATGAAAATGAATAAGACCCTAATTGCGAAAGTTGAGGATGCTCCAGATCCCCAAAGGCATCATGGCGAAGCTGTGCCGCTACAGCGGGTCTGCGAGCCCTTGATAACCCGCCAGAGGCCGGACAAGCGCAGGCGATGGTGTATCATCAGCTTGTCCGCCTCTGGTGGGCTTTCCAGAGGGGTGAAAAAATGGGATTTTATCAAAAATGTATATCTCACTTATAGAAGAGTTATGAAAATACATCCAAGCCTACCAAATGCATATTAAAATTAAATACATAAAATATTTTTCCAATTTTGTTTACGATCAATTAGAGTAAGACATATAGATTCAATATGTGAGGCCTTTTTGGATATTAGCTATCAAGCCTCGGGATAACATGTCCAGTTTGTGAGCTTCAGTCCCTCGATTCTTTGAAAATGTTTTTCATTGTTGGTAACCAGGGTTAAATTGTGGGTCATGGCACAAGCGCCTATTATCAGGTCAAAGTCATCGAGTCGTGAGCCGGTCTTTTCTAGTTGTGATTTGATCAATCCAAAAATTTCGACCGATTCCACTCCAACCGTAACAATCTCGAGGGATTGTTCGAGGGTCTTTATTTTTGCGAGGTTACCGATAACATTCTGCGATTTGTACGCGCCGTAATATAGCTCCATAAGCGTGATTACACAGGTCTTTATCGGGTCATTAATATGAAATAGTAAGTTTTTTTGAACGGCAGCGTTCCCCTTTAGGCTGAAGATAATTGTATCGGTATCAAGTAAATACATATTCACACCATAAGGCCTTTGATTAATCTGCGGATCAAAACCCTTGCTTCAGCTTTTTTGAGTTTTTCCTGGCGCGTTTTATTTCTTTAACAATATCTTCAGGCTTCCTGTTATCTTCCCATGAACCGGAAAGTTCCAATAAAATCCGGGCAGGGGTTTTTGATGAGTCGAGATGCTTTTTTTTGCTAAGATGTTCTCTTATCAAGAAAAGAACTTGTTGACTCACTGACCGGTTTTCCGAAGCAGCCATCTTTTTTATCTGGGCATACAGCTCATCCTTGATTCCTTTGATTTGTAAATTTGCCATATAAAATCCCCTTAAGCCTATATATTTCATGAAAATATACTCCAAATGCATGATCATGTCAAGGTTTTTAAAATGAATTTTGAAGTATTATCTAAATCCTTATAACCTGTCAGGTTTATGAGAGGACTCAGGGATGGCCCGTGAAATATTGACTTAATTACCCATTTCATCCCAAGGACCCCGGTTAAATGGCTTTCACCCCGATGAAATAATAGAAACAACTACATTTGATGCCCATGTAAAAAGTCCTTTTTACATGGATTAAGGAATTTAGGGATTAAGGAATTGCAAATTATTTAAAGACATTATGAATGCGTGAAATCTGAGGATAATTGTTCGAGGTTTTAATAATTGGAGAAAGCTGCTTTCTACATATACTTGATTGTGCTGGTTATAAGTCCGTTGCTTTTCGGTGCGGTTCATACCTATGCCTACACCATTGTTTTTCTGGGTATATTGGTTGCCACGGCTTTGGTGCTGGCTGAAAACATCGGCAAGGACCTCGGGAGCGGAAAGTATCGGTTTAAGTTTTTGAAAACCGATCTGAATCCGCTCTTTTTGCTACTTTTCATCTTCCTTGTTTTTCAAACCATACCTTTGCCGGAAAGTATTTTAAAATACATATTTTCCGAGTCTCTTGTGCTCGGGAAGAAATCTTTGCCGGCCTCTAATGCTATTATTCCCGAAGGTCAGCCTGAGCTCTTGTTCAGCCTGGCCCCGTATTCGTATCCGGTGCGGCAGTCGATGATCCGGTGGACGGCCTACGGTCTTTTATTCTGGGGTTTGACACAGTCGTTAAATTCCCGGAAACGGATTGAGCTGGCAATATTTGTTATTTTGATCACCGGCTGCTTTGAGGCCCTTTACGGCCTGATACAAACCTATTCGGGTTCGAATCATATCTGGTGGTTTAAAAAAATGTCTTCCTCTCGGGATGTGTGCGGTACGTATATTAACCGAAACCATTTAGCCGGATTGATGGAGATGGATGTGCTGCTGGCGGCAGGTTTTGCGGCAGCGTTTTCACTCAGAAGGGGAAAAAAACCGTCACCATTCGGCAGCAGAACCGGTCTTAGAGCCCGGATTGTGGAAATGCTCTCGGTTGAGCAGCAATTCTCCAAAAGAGTTTTTATTGTTTTCAGCGGTGTTATCGTGGGCATTGGCCTGATCTTTTCGGCATCAAGGGGCGGTATGATTGCGGTTGCAATTTCCATGCTCGTGATGGGGTTGCTGCTTGTATCAAGAAAAAAATATCGCCGCAAAGGCATTATCGTCCTTGTACTGTTTGTTCTGACGTCGGCCTATGCCATTCACATCGGAGTTGAATATCCCCTGGGACGATTCAAATATTTTGACGCTTCTTTTAAAGATAGAACTCGTTATGCACAAAAGACGCTGGAAATATTTGACGATTATCGGCTGGGCGGCACAGGCTTGGGCAGTTTTCAGTATGTCTATCCCAAGTACCAGGCTGCCCAGGATAAGAAAAAATTTTTCCGGTTTGCGCACAATGATTGGGTGCAATTTATAGCCGAAGGAGGCATCATTGGACTGTGCTTATTACTGACCGGCATATTCCTTTATATTTTTCGGGCGATGAAACTCTGGAGACGAAGAACCGATCCGTACGCGATCTGCCTCGGGATAACACCTGTGGCTGTTATAACAGCCGTGGCGGTGCATTCGTATTCGGATTTTAATCTTCATATTCCGGCAAATTGCCTGGTGCTGGCGGCCATCATGGCCATCGGTTACAGCGCCCTACACCTGGATCGGCGTCATATGCGGGGAAAAATACATTTTCGTTATCGTACTCTGCCCCTAAAATATAAAGGTTTTCTGGCGCTGGTCCTCATATCGGGTCTTATTATCTGGACCGGGTTCTGGACAATGCGCCATTTTGTGGCCGAGGCCTATTGCAATACGGTTACCAATTCCACATTAAACAGAGACCAGACTCCGCCTCTGGAAGAGATAAAAAAAGCGATTGAGTGGGACAGATACAATGCAGCATATTGGTTTAAGATGGCCCGGGAATTGATGAGAATCCGGAATGAAGAGCGTGAAAAAGAGTTTGAAACCGGCAAGGAGAGCCCAAAAAAACAAGACCAACGGCAGATGGAGATTATTCGGGTGCTTGAGAAGGCGGTGCGCTTGAATCCTTTCAACGCACAATTTCATCTGCGTTTAGGGTGGGAATATACCTACCTGTGGAGAGCGCATGATTATCACCGGAGATGGCTCCCGGCGGCGGATATTTCCATGGAAAGGGCGGCCTATTTTGCGGGAGAGAAGAATCCCAATCTGCATGTGGAAATGGGGAATTACTGGGTCATGCGCTCAAAGACGATTGATCCGGCCAATCCGGAATGGGAGCCTGCCTGGAACAGGAGTTGCCGGCATTATCAAAAGGCCCTGTCACTGGAATCCGGCAAGGTGCGAAAAAAATTGATTGGACAGATAAAAAAATATGTCTGGAACTATTATCCGGATGAGTGGTTTGTGGGACAAGCAGTTGGTGATACGGAGTAAGCAGGTGATAGTAAAGAATCCTGGCCCATAGGGGCGGGCTTTAGCCACGCCTGCCATAGCCACTTACCCGCTCATTGCTTAAGACAGCCAAAGAGTTAAAAGCAGACAGGCCTGCCTGTGCGTTGTACGCAGACAGGCATTGGCGGGCAGGTCACTTTAAACTTTAGTCCCGCCTGCCATAGCCACTTATGATTAACAGAGTTAAGAGCAGACAGGCATTGGCGGGCAGGTCACCTCAAACTTTTGCACCGTCTCTTCTGGCAGAGCCACTTATGATTAACATTGTCTTCACAGTTAATAATTAATAATTAACAATTAATAATTAATTGTTACCCGCCTGCCATAGCCGGTTAACTCTGACCTGGCTCTACGAGGCGTAGGCTCTACGAGCCGGAGGCCCATAGGACCAGGTTTTCAAGGTCGAAATAAACTGAAATGATGAACAAAAATTGGCCTACAAGACTTGAAATTTCAATAATTTTATCGATTTTTTTGTTCTTATCAATACCTGGTAAAGGATATGGCGGAATAATCAGGACCAAGATCATTTGCCGCAACCATATTGAACAGAGCGGAGATATAATTATTGAATCTGAAATCATAAATTCGGGAACCGCTACTGCCTATAATGTATCGTCCACTATATTTATCGGTGAATGGGCCGAACGATTTGATAATCTTGGTGATAATCGTCCGGCCGGGCGAATCCGATTTAAAAGCAGGTATATTCAACCGGAGCTGCTGCCGGGAAAGTATGTTGCGATCCTTCGGGTTAATTTTGAGGAACGGAGCGGCAAGCCTCACAGAACATATCATTTCTTTGAAATTTCCTATGGACCGGATACGGTCAGGGATTATATGCCCCTGCTGTCGGTGTTTTTGCGCGACCCGCTTTTCAATCCCAAGGCTTTTTTGAAGACCAACGTTAAGATGGGTCTGGTGATGAAGAACGGATATCAAAGTGCCATTAAACCCGTGGTTACATTTTTTTTCCCGGCCGGCTGCACGGCCATGGAACACAACAGATTTTATACCCTGTCCACGGATGAGGAAAAGACCGACGAGATTCTCCTGACAATCGACAAATCGATCCGGCCGGGCAGTCCATACGACGTGGTTGTAAAATATAACCACGAGGGGATTCATTATGCGCAGCATTTTGAAGGTAAAATAGATGTTGTTGAACGGCCAATATATTTCCGCTGGTATCTGGTTTTCGGAATAATCTCTTTGCTGATATTTTTTGCGTTAATATACTTTTTAAACCGCGAATAATTAGTGCCTGAACGAAAAGTCATGTTCAGGCAAAATCCGAATATCGCCTGATCTTATAAAATGGCCGAAATTCGAAACAAATTCGAATATCAAATGACAAAATGACCGAAACGAACCCATTGGGAATTCAAAGTTTTTGTCATTGGAACATTTTTTATTTCTGTCATTGTTTCGTCCATTTTATAAGGAGACCTTTGCAAAACGCCCCCTTTTGCCCAATTTCTGTGTCAGGCTCAAATTTTAATCCTCAAAATACTCAATGTATTCGTGCCTGCCCCGTAGGTCCGGAAGATCGTACGGGGTGGTTAAAATTT
>JAUVVL010000129.1 GCA_030604635.1 Desulfobacteraceae bacterium | reverse complement strand
CCTTCCGAACAGCTCCTATCTATCCATGAAATTAACTTACGTAATCACTTCATTATCAAAAAGTATTGGTTGATGTCAAATTCTGAAATACAAGGAACATCAGAAAGGCAGGTTTTAGAGACGGGTTCGCCCCTAATCTTTCAACTCAATCCGGGACAAAATGTGGGGACTTCGTTTATAAACTTCGCAAATTTTGGACTTCATTTTTCCCGGGACCAAGGCAGAGTCAATTGCCGAAATATATCAGTTGTCCAAGGAGGGGGTCTATTTATAAACACTAAAATCTACCCCACGCTGGCGTCCGCGCTCCTCATACCAGGCCATTTCATCTTTGGGAGGAGGTTCCAATTCTTCCGGTTGTTTTCGGACCAGCTGAATTGCCTCCGAAGGACAGGTGGTTATGCAAAGACCACAGCCGATGCACTTATCCCTTATGACTTGGTAGGAATCTTCATCTTCCTCGATGGCATTTACTTGACAGCGCTCGTCCGCGCAGATACTGCAAGAATCGCACTCATCAGGATCAATTTCAGCGTAATAGTAGGAATTGACGACCCTTGACGCGGGGATGCCTAACTCATTTATCCCACGTAAAACCCCGCAACAGCATCCGCAACAATTGCAGATGAAAAAGTGGCCACTCTCCACGTTCCAGGTCAGGTGAACCAGGCCGTCCTCCTCGGACTTACGGAGCACTTCATAGGCCTTTTCCTTGGAAATGTTGCCGCCGATCCGGGGTTTATCGAAAACCCCGGGCACTGGAGCAATGCCCAAACAAACCTCCAAGGGGCTTTCACAGCGATTGTCCAAAAGTCCTTGTTCTTTCTTACAGATGCATTCCATCAGGAGAAATGATTCTCCATTTTCAATAATGGAGGAGACCTTCTCGTATGGCAGGGCCTCCTGCATGGCTGAAATTTCTCTTTCGATGGGGATCACCTGCATGAGTTGGGGCTTGTTCTCGAAGAACTGCTGGCCGTATACTTCCATGTACTCCTCACACATCTCGGCCAGCTCACGATCCATGTGGGGAAGCTGGAACTCATAGATCCCGAAGGCCCATGGAACCATCTTGAACACCTTGATACCAAGATCGACGCCAAAGAGTTGGCCCCGTTTCCACATGATGGTTAACATTTCCTCAAGACCCTCCAAAGGTCGCCCGGTGCGTTCGGCGATCTGCTCAGCGGTCTCAAAGGTTAACCGCAAATCACAAAAAAGGTCGGCCTCTTCCGGCCGGAATATCTTCTTGAGCAGCTTGATTTCTATGCCGCTTTCCGCCGCTGGGAAACCGTTTGGAAGAGTGTCGAGTACTTTGGCCAGCTTGTGATACACTTCGTCACTCATAATGCAGCCGCATCCTATTTTAACTGAAAACTCCCTTCTTTAAACAGAACGTCTTTCAACCACTTAAAACCAAAATCTAACAAGGCTATCTCATCTTTCCTTATTCTTTCAACAGTTTCATCGTCGATGTTGTAGCGATCCAGAAACGAACTTTCAAAAACAAATTGTCTAAATTTATCGATGTTGTAGCTGACTAAAAAAAACATCTTCTTGCTCTCTTCGACAAGCTTTAAATTTGGCGGAAAAGATCTTTTTCTCACAACCAGATCGGTCCAACCTGCATTGATGTCATCGTGAATATCAACACCCTGGTCATTGCGCCATTCACGGACGGTCCATTCTTTCTCCTCTTCAAAACCAAGGCAGTGCGGTTCATGAACAAAAAAATAGAATCCGTCACTGTCTACACCCTCTTTGTGGCTCAGAGAAGCAACCCCAAGAGGATAATAACGGCATGTCGTAGGCCTGTCTTCATAAATGATGCAGCCATCATCGGTGACAAAGGGGCAAGATTGAATATCATCATCCATCAGTTTTAAGGCAACAACCGGCAGGTCTGTTTTTTCCAATAGCTGCGGCTCTGTGTATATTGCCAAGAATTCCTCTGATGAGAGCTGTAGGCGATTCTTGAGCCTGATAATGTCATAGGGCGTCAATATTATATTAATACCGCGACAGCATTTGGTGAAGCATTTGACCCCTTTATGACATTCAAACTTAAATTTACTGTCAAGACCAAGCCTAACCGGCTCTACCTCGGCCATTCTATCTGATATATCCATATTGATTTCCTTTCAGGCATAAATTCTATGCCTGTCATACCCAAGCAGCCAAACGATGTCAACAGGTGAGATATCTTTTGTTTTTTGCGCTGTTTTTTTGTATGACAAAAATACAATAAATACAGGAGCTTTAAAAAGCGAAATTTAGAGGGGTTTTTTGCTCACCCCAAAATCAAGTAAATCTATGACAACAACTTCAAGAACAACCTGTAAATGGTGCAACGAGCCGCTATCTCCCGACCATACCGGTCCTTGCCCAAAGTGCTGGAAAACAGGAAAAAACATAACCATAGCGCTCCGCCCGGGGAAACTTAACATTACCGGCCATGAAGTGAAGACAATAATAGAACGCCGGCAAGAAATTATTAAGGAAAATCCCAAAATTAAATGGATTACTATTTTAGTATCAATAACCTCTATATTCTTAGGCGGAATTTTCCCTCCGCCGTTCAATATCATTATTGGACTCGCAGCCTTTTTTATTACATATAGTCTCGGCCCGCTTGTCATAAAAACTATAATAATTGAAAGAGACAAATCGTAAATAATGCCCAAATCTGTAGCCATCTACGCCCGAGTCTCCATAGACCGTCAAACCACGGACTCACAGCTCCACGAACTCCGGGAATACGTCAAGCGCTCCAAGTGGAAAATATATAACAAATACATTGACCACGGCTACACCGGCGCCAACACCACGCGGCCGGCGTTTACTCAAATGATGACAGACGCAAAAAAAAGTTTGACATACTTCTTGTCTGGAAACTTGATAGGATAGGCCGGTCTCTCAAAGACCGCATCACCACCTTAGACGAACTCGGCGCCCTGGGCATTGACTTTATCTCTTACGAAAACCGGCTCGACACCTCCACCCCAACCAGCAACCTTACTTTTCAAATTATCGGAGCAGTGGCTGAGTTTGAAAAAGACATTATCCGCGAGCGAGTTAAGGCCGGCCTGGCCAATGCCAAACGCAAAGGCAAGCGTTTAGGTCGGCCGCCAAAGTCACCAGGACTTTTTAAACAGGCCAAAACACTCCGCAAAAAAGCTTGTCATTTAGAAAAATTGGACGTAATCTCGGTATAGCCGAGTCTACAGTAAGAAATTGGCCCAAAAAACCAAAAGGGTAGCCAACAAACCTTTTGTCACAGGCCCGTTTATATGCTACACGAGATGTCAATTAAACTTCTGTCATCACCCGAACAAGGAGTAAAATAAAGATTGCTGACCAACGAAGAAAGCAGGATTGAAATATATTCGCAAGCGGACAAGCCCACCGATTCAAGCGAGGTTACTCCTGACACGCCCATAGAAGACCTGAATTTGAACTGGAGCGAAAAGGAGCTGCCGGAAAAAGCCAGAACAAAGCACGTCCATCGATTCCATCCTTACCTGGGAAAATACATACCCCAATTAATCGAAGTTTTCCTAAGAAAATATTTTACCCCGGGACAAACCGTGATAGATCCCTTTGTCGGCTCCGGAACAACCCTGGTACAGGCCAATGAGTTAGGCATAAACTCAATCGGCTACGATATATCCGTCTTCAATATTTTGCTCTGCAGGGCAAAGACCGCCAAATATGATATATCCAAGGCAGAAGAAGAAATTTTTGACATTCTCGAAAAAGCGAGGCTTTGCGCCAAGGCCGACGATAAGCAGCTGAAAATATGGGACGACAACAATTCAAATCAAAGCCCTGCAGAAACAGACAGCCAATATCTAAAAGACTGGTTCGCTCCCCAGGCCTTATCCGAACTACTCACTTACCGCCAGCTGATAGACTCTGGTGGTTATAAATATAAAGACCTGCTTAAAATCATTCTTTCCCGCTCCGCCAGGTCAGCCCGCCTGACCACTCATTTTGGCCTGGATTTCCCCAAAGAGCCGCAAAGAGAGCCCTATTACTGCTATAAGCACTCAAGAATCTGCAAGCCCATTGAAGAAGCCTTTAAATTCATTAACCGCTACAGCATAGATACTGTCCGGCGGATTAAAGAATTCTCCGAGCTGCGTACTGACGCGGCCATTTCAATTAAGCATGGCGACAGCCGCCGGCTGAAAATCCCGCCCGTAGACGGGGTCATAACCAGCCCGCCTTATGTCGGCCTAATCGATTACCACGAACAGCACGTCTACGCCTATCACCTGCTCGGCTTGAAAGATGAGCGCAGCCTGGAGATCGGCCCCAAGGCCAACGGAGCCAGTCTAAAAGCCAAAGAAGACTACCAAAACAATATAGCCAAGGTTTTCAAGAGAATTTCTGATTCTATGCCTTCTGGCGGTCGTATGATTGTAGTGGCCGGAGATAAAGAAAACTTATACGAAAAAATAGCCGAACTATCAGGTGTTGAGGTTGAAGATATAGTCAAAAGGCATGTTAATCGTCGAACCGGTCGAAGGGCTAATGAATTTTACGAATCTGTTTTTATCTGGAAAAAAAGATAATTATATATTTATTATTAAGGAATTTTTATGTGTAAAAATAACACAAATAAAAAAGATAAGATGAAGGATGAAATTCAAGAGGTTATCCAGGCCCTTATGGAGAGGGTTATGAACAGGGTACTCTTTGAAGACCCCTTTATAAAAGACGAACATCGCGCTAAAAAGCCGTTATATGCCGCTTTGGTGCCGGATGAAATATTTAAAAGCTCGCATTTTGAGAGAAGGTTTGTAACTCCCTTTGGCAAGGTCTGGGAAAAACTGGCGGTTGTCGCCGCTAATGCCGGCTTGGGCTATGGGGTAACCGACCAGATGATTACCGGTAATGTCAATGCCGAAAGGCTTCGGCGGATTCAAGAAGTCTTAAACAGGCTGGAACATTCAAAAAAAGGCGCTAAAAAAGTCAGACCGGATTGGGACGCCGAGCTTGAATATATTTTAGCAGGAAAAAGCAAAGATATAATCCCCACGTCTGTTTTATGCGATGTTTACGTAGAGGACAGAAGACCGGGAGGCACTGGCGGAAAATACACCTTTGAACTTAAAGCCCCACTTCCCAACAGCGACCAGACCAAGGTCAGTAAGGAAAAAATCTTGAAGCTCTACAGCATGGAGCCCAAAATAATAGACGAAGCCTATTACGCCCTACCTTACAACCCCTATGGCAAGAGAAAAGACTACGCCTGGAGCTTTCCGGCCAGATGGTTCAATATGCAGGAAGACAAAGCCGTCTTGATCGGAGAAGAATTCTGGGAAACCATCGGCGGAGCCGGTACATACAAAGCTTTTATTACGGCAGTTAATGAAATCGGTCCTGAATATAAAGAAAGAATATACAGGGAGTTTTTAGGTATTGTTCCGCCTGAAGAAGCCGAAAAAGATGTCGGCTTGCTGGGCGATTTAAGATTTTCCACTCGCCGAAAAATGGATTAAACAAGCTATAAAGTAGTTACCTCGCCCAAAATACCACAATATTATGAAGCTTTATATTGATACAATCAAATTTTTTAGCTTAGCTATTAGTGAGTTTACACCCCTGCTAAAAGAGTTAATAAAGAAAGAAAAAAATAAAGGTGCAAAAGAAGAACTCGAAGACTTATTGGAGGCATATAACGAAATAGCTGATCAAATTGACCGATATAATTTAAATTTGGATGACCCAAACCTTTGTTATGCTGGTGAACCGGACGAAATTAACCTAAACTTAAATGATGAAATGGTAGAAAATTTATCAAGATTGAGTATTCGTTTATTAGATGTCTGGAAAGAAAAAAGAGATAGGCTCAAGCGTAGAAAATATAAAACAGAAAAAACCAAAAAAGATTTATATAAACTAGAAAAATTAATACGGCCACAAGAGTCTACATTAGGCGATGAAAGCAGGGTTATAGGAGAGAATAAAACAAAGGGCGCATTAATTTTTCCAGGAGAAGACAAAAATCAAGAATCTGAAGATGAAATTAACAAGGGATTAAAGCAAATAATTTTCCCCTCAGAACTAATTAATAAATTACCGAACGATTTAAAAATTTTGTGTCAGGAATTTAATTTTAATTACAGCCATGGGAAACCGAGTGCTGGCATACTGTTATTAAGAAGAATTTTGCCTTTATCCATTGTAAGAAAATTTCAAAAATTAGACAGAGAGCCGGAGATAATAAAAGACGGTGAATATTTAGAAACAAAAGCATTATTGGGCAAAGCAGAGGGTTTATTGAGTAATAAAAGGATTTATAAAGAAATAATAAATTATAAGTTTTTGGTTGACAGTTCCCAACACTCTTATAAGTTAAAAATTCAGATGACCGATGCAGAAGGAGCCGCAATTAAATTGAGAATTTTTCTTGAGGATTTATTTTAAACACAACTCTTCCCTATCCCGTTTAACAAACCAGCCCAACAACAACCCTCAGACACCCCCATTGACAAAATCCAACCCATCCTTTAAACTAAAAACACCCTATAAATAGGGGCTTTATTTAATAATTAGGAGTATTATATTTATGCCTAGAAATTGGGAAAATATTTTTAGTTCGTGGGCAACACCACCAGGAAGAACAGAACAAGAACGGTGTGAAAATGCTGAAAAAGCTATTAAAAACGCAATTGCCTCAAGTGACAAACTAAAACAGAGAAATATTAAGGTTTTTCCACAGGGTTCATATAAAAACAGAACAAACGTCCGTAAGGATAGCGACGTTGATATTGGTATTTTATGTAATGACACTTTTTTTATGAAGCTTCCAAAAGGATACGAAATGGGTGATTTCGGCATAAAGCCAGCTACATATCATTATGAACAATTTAAAAACGAGGTAGAAGAAGCGCTTGTGGGCTACTTCGGTCGTGATTCAGTTAAGCGAGGCAATAAAGCATTCGACCTCAAAGAAAATTCTTACCGTGTTGAGGCAGACGTAGCGCCATTTTTTGAGCACCGGCGATACCCCAAGGATGGCTCATATCTTTCTGGAGTTGAATTACGACCCGATAATGGCCGGCCGCCCAAAGTTATTAATTGGCCGGAGCAGCATTATCAAAATGGTGTTTCCAAGAACACAGATACAAATAGACGTTTCAAATCGCTCGTTCGTATTACAAAATCACTCTGTAACGAAATGGCTGATAATGGTAATGCGCAAGCCCAACAAATTATGGGATTCCTTCTTGAATGTTTAATATGGAATGTTCCTAATGATAATTTTGGGCATCACACCTGGACATCCGACGTTCGAGCTTGTCTTATGTTTTTATTTAATAACACGATGAAAGATGATCAATGTTCTGAGTGGGGTGAAGTAAGTGATCTAAAATATCTTTTCGGCCCCTCCCAAAAATGGACTCGCCAAGAGGCCCACCAATTCATCTCCGACGCTTGGGATTACATCGGTTTTACTTAATACTATGAGGAATCTTAATTTAAAATCATCCATTTATTCACTCCTTGTGATCTCTGGGATCGCGTGGTTTTCAATTGCAAGTATTTCGGGATTAGACCTTTCGAAGCTGGTCGATTTCTTTAAGGTTCTACCGAAAGTGGCGACAATTGACTTTATTCTTATTGGATTATTTTTAAAATGGGGATGGAAATGTAGAATATTTAAAGGATGGCTCGTTCCCTTCCCAAACTTAAACGGTACCTGGCAAGGAAATATAGAGACAACCTGGGAGGACTCGAATACGGGCAGTTCGCCAGCCCTAATACCAGCTATTCTAACTATAAAGCAGACCTTTTTAAGAGTTAGTTGCGTTATGAGAACATCAGAAATGACCAGTTATAGTTACTCCGAAACCTTTAAGCTTGAAGGTGACAGTCAAATCAAACAACTATCTTATTCTTATACGAGCAGACCACTAACAACAGTCACTGATCGTAGTCCTCTCCATGAAGGCTCGGTGGTGTTTGACATTATCGGAGATCCGGTACCAAAACTCAAAGGCCAGTATTGGACGGCACGGAGGACAACTGGCGAGATTGTTTTGACCTTTCGCGAAAAAAAATTGCTTGAAGAATATCCAGAGGATCTCGGTAGTCATCCTGTTAAAGATATCGTTTAAACTCCACCACCCCCCAAAAAAACAGCCCGCCTGACGACCCCGGGCTGTTTTTTTGTCAAAGTTTTAGCTTGCCTTACAAACCAGCTAGCCATACTACTATATATATATAAATAATAAGTAGTAAAACAGGGGGCCAATTTTGGACAACGCCCGGGAGGAGCTCGCCAAAAAACGCATCTTGAGCATCTTGAGAAAGCACGGGATCGCAACGTCCCGCACCCTGGAGCAAAAAATCTCTGACGCCGGCCCCCTTAACCAGCGCATAAACCCTCACGTCCTAACACCGGTCCGCAACCAGCTTATAAAAGCCGGAGTCGTTATCCGGATTGACGACCAGACTCCCTGGTATCATCTAAAAGATACACCCGAAGACATCGTGGAAAAACGGCTGGCCGAACAGCTGCCAATCCACCAACAGTATGGGAAAATAGGCTCACGCGTCGGGCAATGTTTGGAAATCGCAATCTACCGAGCTCTGCTCGAGCAGGACAATCTTGACCATTTCGGCAGTTTTAAAAACCTCGACGAACACGACGACGACCAGCTCTATAAAAAAGAAGATCCCCCGCAGTCCCTCTCCGGCCGCAGCCTGGATGGAGACGAGCGCCTTGATTTCCTTGTCCGCCACCAGGAGGCCGGCTGGGCCGGAATTGAAGCCAAGAACGTCCGGGAATGGCTTTATCCGGCTCGCAGAGAAATAGCCGACCTTCTCTATAAGGCCGTAACCCTTGATATCGTTCCGGTCCTGGTCGGCCGGCGGATCCCCTTCGTAACCTTTAAAGTGCTTTCCCCCTGCGGTGTTCTTTTCCACCAAACCTATACCCAGCTTCTCCCTGAAGCCGACCGGGAGCTGGCCGAATTAGCCCGGGACAAAAACCTTCTCGGTTATCACGATATCCGGATCGGCAACCAGCCGGATAATCGTTTGCTGAAATTTATCGGCACCAATCTGCCCAAAATCCTGCCAGAGGCCAGGGATAAATTTGACGATTATAAGGACTTGTTAGGCGATTTCGGCAGTGGCGATATGCCATACGATGAATTTGCCGCCCGGGCCCGCCGGCGCTCAGAAGGCAAGGACGAAGATTCCGACTGGGATATCCCGGATGACATAGACTACAGAGACTTTTAATAACCCCCAAAAAAAACAGCCCAAGACCAGCTGTTTTATTATATCCAAAATCCCCTGCCCGGCCATCAATTCAAATACCAACACACCACTTATTTCACCCGGCTATCAATTTCCTCTTTCTCTTTTAATCTTTCGTTAAACTTCGCTTCTAAAGAAGCCATAGAGAGGCCGCCAGCGTGCATCTTTGCATAGTTTATCAAGGTTTTTGTCCTGGCGAGCATATCATCAAAGTCAAAGAAGACAATCGCTATAGATTGAGCGCCGTGTGCACGAGTGCTAACTTCTTGCAAATATTCTTTGGCCTTAATTGTACGGTCGGCTTCAGGTCCGAGAGTTTGTTTGAGATATTCGTATTTAACCTTTTGCAAAGTTTGCTCTGCCGCAAATTTGGAAGCCTCAAGGACGTGGCGTTGAATTTGATAATAACTCCCTTTTAGCTTAACAATGGTGTGCATTATGTCTTGATCCTTTATGACTTCAGCCAGTTTTGCAAGCATATTCGGGTCTGTAGCTTCGTATAGTGCCGAATAGGAAATAGAACCTGTCCTGTTTTGGTTGTAATACATCGTGGCCCGCATAAATCTTTCAACCAGATCGGTGGTAAAAGCTACCAGCAGGGCTTTTCGTTGCTGACTTCTTTGGCACAGACCGGCAAGAGCGATAATCCCAGATGAAACGAGGGCACCGATAAGAGCCGCCAATATTGAGCCAATTATGAGAAAATATGTGGGTATCAGGGTTGTTTCTTCCATAATAAACCTCCTTGTTTAAGTTCTGGGTTTTGAACAGATTATGAAAAGATGGCCTGCCTTGCAAATAAAAACTTTATCACCCTCTGCTATACTCCCGATATGTTCCAGTTTGACAAAACTCCCTAGTTTTTATAAACTTATTACACCTTCCTACCCAATGTCATTAACTTAACCGATCGGTTTATAATTCAGGAAGAATTTTCTCGCCGACACTTTATGATTTCGAGGATATTTTCTTCCGGGACGAATCGGTTCTATGGTTCTTTGAAAAATATTTTGAAGATCAGCTATCAGTTTCAGGATCTTTGCTTTGGGTT
>JAUVVL010000279.1 GCA_030604635.1 Desulfobacteraceae bacterium | reverse complement strand
TATGGCGTACGCGCAGTATCGCCAAAATAGATAATGTCATAACCTGGAAGATGTTCCATTATTGACCTTACAACTGTAAGCCCGCCTATTCCTGAGTCGAATATTCCGATCATTTTATAATTTAAGTATTTTTTATTGATTTCCGATATTAAATAATAGTATTAATCTAATTTTTTGAAAAAACGTGTCCCACAAGCATTGATGGTTTCGTAAAAAGTCAAAACTTCCTGCCCACCGGCTGGCAGGCGGGGCTGAATTATTCAATTTTACACATTCATAATGTCTTTAAATAATTCGCAATTCCTTAATCCATGTAAAAAGGACTTTTTACATGGGCATCAAGCATTCAATGGTCCTGTAATTCAACATATAATCAAGGAGCACAAATGAATTCGCAAAATAAAACCCCGGCCATGAACCAGAAGATTTTTGACCTGGGGCTTCCGGTTGAGGCGGTTTCAGCATACCTGTTATGTTGCAGCCTGGCGGACGCTGATACGGTTATTTCCACCAAGAATCTTTCCGAAATGTGGAACAGCACCAGGGAGTCATTATTTGAAGGTCTGAAAGACCTTGAAACAAGGGATATTCTCCGCATGATAATATCGGACAGGGCAGGGAATAATGTTTATAAACTCTCAGATCTAAAAAACTGGAAGCTTTTATAAATTCTTTGAAAGTTCTTTGTTTACACATTCTATCACTTCGCTGTCAGGCACATCCGTACGAATGCCGGGGCATATCCCAGCCATGATGTGCCAATTGTTTATATCAACCAATACGCTTTTAATAAAAGGCCATGTCCTGCACATGCGGGGTTTAACCGGATGAATGGTGCATAGTCCGTCCCAGAATATGCAGTAAACGTCCTTGCCCTGGGCCAGAACCGGCTTTCCCCCTGAAATCTGGCAGTAATTCTCAACAAAATTCTCTGTATCGGTATTTATATAACCGGCTATGGCTTTGATTTCTTTTTTGGTTACAAAGGTCCCACCATAACCTATGCAGCAATCACCGCATTGCTGGCATTTGAAAATATCTGAAGGTTTTACGGGATTAGACGGCATGCCTGGTCTCCATGGCTCTTTTCAAGGTAACCTGGTCCACATATTTCAGATCACCCCCCATTGGGACGCCTGATGCGATTCGCGTAACTTTGACTTGGTAGTTTTCAAGACGTTCTGCAATATAGGCGGCAGTGGCCTCACCTTCGACATTTGTACTTGTGGCAAGAATAACCTCTTTGATCTTCCCCTGGGCAATCCTTGAGATAAGTTCTTTGATCCTGACACTGTCAGGTCCGACACCGTTCATGGGAGACAGTACGCCTTGCAGGATATGATACAGGCCCGCAAAAGAACCCGATTTTTCAATCGCAACCATATCGGGTGGCTGCTCAACCACACATAGAATTGAGGAAGTTCTTTTCTGGTCACTGCATATATTGCAAATATCTGCGTCGCTAAACGCAAAACACATTGAACATAATCTAATCTTCTCTTTAATCCCCTTTATGCTGCGGGAAAGCTGTTCAGCCTCACTGCGCGGCGCACGGAGTACATGCATTGCGAGACGCTCTGCGGTTTTTTCTCCTATACCCGGAAGCCTGGAAAAGTTTTCAATCAATTTCTGAATCGATGATGGATAATGGCTCACAGTAACAACTTTTTCAATTTAATAATGTTGATGTTTTAGCAGAAATTCGGACCATTGGTTACATCAATCCCGGTATATTCATCCCACCGGTAAGCTTGCTCATCTCTCCTGTAACCATTTCCTGCGATTTTAACAAAGCGTCATTAACAGCTGCAAGTATCAGATCCTGAAGCATTTCCAAATCATCCGGATCAACAACCTCTTTTTCTATCTGAATTGATAGCAGCTGCTGCCGGCCGTTGGCTACAACCTTAACCATACCGCCGCCGGAACTTGCTTCAACCGTTTTTTCAGCCATTTCTTCCTGTAATTTTAACATCTTAGACTGAAGCTTCTGGGCCTGCTTCATCATGTTTCCCATGCCTTTCATTACAATACCTCCTACAAAATCTTAACGTCAACAACCTTGCCGTTGAAAATTTCTACTGCATCCGTAATCAGAGGGTGGCTTAAGGCCTCCTGCTTCAAACGGCTATCACGGCTTTTTTTCTGCTGGTTTTCATTGTTTTGTCTTCTTTCGGCCGTAATAATCACGTCCATCTCTTGGCCGAAAAAGTCTTTGCACACTTTTTTGATAATGGCTGTGTTTTTATCTTTCATGACCATGTTTATGTTAAAATCGTTGCCGTTCACTTCGATCTCCAGACGTTGATCCGCCAGCCTTTTCATGGTGGAATTTGTCAGAAGTGCAGCCAGAGAAGGATACTTGACTGAAAGAATTGATAAAAACCTTTTCCATGTTCTGTCAATATTTTCATTCGGATCAAAAGGCGTTTTTTCAAAAGGCGTTATCGATTCTGCTGTGCCTGTTGCCTTGCTTGATGTTACTTGCGAACCTTCCGTGTCATCCTGACACACAGGTTTGTTTTCAGTATCACGAAAATCGGTCCGAGTTTCGTCAATATCTTTTCTAAGATTATCAAGCTTTTCAATGAGGACATCAATGGGTAAAGCCGGTTTTATCTGAAACATCTTGATAAAAACCATTTCAATGGCCAGTTTCGGCTGTGCTGAATGTCCTATGGTAACCTCCTCTTGGAAGAGCAAATCAAAAATCTGATTTAAAAAGGTTACGGAAACCCCCTTTACCTGATCAAGCATCAGTTCTATTTCATGCGACGGTATGTCCACCAGTTTGTCTATTTTTTTTCCCATCTTGACGACCAGCAGGTTTCTGAAGTGTTCAATCAGATCGGCATACAGCTTTTTCATATCATGGCCGCCGCTGTAAATCTCATCCAAAATATCAAGAACCTTCGGGATGTCCCCGTTTAAGACAGCCTTTGAAATATCGAAAATAATTTCTCTGTCGATAACACCGAGTATATCGAGCACCTGTTCATGTGTTATCGTCCCCTGGGTGCAGGATATCGACTGATCAAGAAGGCTCAAGCCGTCTCTCATGCTCCCGCCGGCTTCACGCGCAATTAGGCCTAAGCTCTCAAGGGCTATTTTAACACCTTCTTTCGTGCAGATCTTTTCCAGATACTTTGAAATTGATTCAACATCTATACGTCTGAAATCATGCCGCTGGCACCGGGAAAGGATCGTTATAGGAATCTTGCGAGGCTCTGTTGTGGCAAAAACAAACATTACATGGGACGGGGGTTCTTCCAGAGTCTTTAAAAGGGCGTTAAAGGCGGCTATGCTGAGCATGTGGACTTCATCAATAATATAAATTTTGTAAAGGCTGTGCGCAGGCATGTACTTGACGTTTTCACGCAGTTCCCTGATCTGATCAACACCGGTGTTTGAGGCGCCGTCAATTTCAAACACGTCGACAGCACTTCCTGAAGTGATTTCTTTGCATGATCTGCACTCATTGCATGGAACAGGCACAGGACCATCCTTGCAGTTCATGGCCTTTGCCAAAATACGTGCGACAGTTGTCTTTCCGGTCCCTCTTGGTCCTGAAAAGAGTATTGCATGGGCGACACGACCGGCTGAGATAGCATTGGACAACGTCCGGGTAACATGGTCCTGTTTTACAACCTGGTCAAAGGTTTGGGGACGGTATTTTCGTGCAAGTACTAGATAGGACATAAAGAAAGTTTCCTTAACAGGATGTATGATACCCTCAAACAGCACACGACTTTACATCTGATCACCCATTACGCTTAATTGAGGATAACTTTTCGATAAAACTCCCCGACACCTCATTTATTTAAACATAGAAAACCTGGTCCTTTGGGCCCGGATTCTTTACTTGGCGGAGAGAGAGGGATTCGAACCCTCGGTGCCGCTGTTAACAGCACACACGATTTCCAGTCGTGCTCCTTCAGCCAGCTCGGACATCTCTCCGTATTAGTTTCTTAGTTCTGAAATTTATGCTTTTTATGCCAAAAATAATAACGTCTCGGAATTTCTATCCCGCCAAGGCGGGAAAAATATATATCATTTACTAACCATTGTCTGCTTTCCGAGGTGTTGGAACGATGGAATAGTGGAATAATGGAATATGGAACCACAAAAAATGTAGCATCACCTACAATTTTTGTAGGTATGGCTATAATTGTCATTAGATTTAAATAGTTATATAAAAAGCCTTTATCCATTGAACCC
>JAUVVL010000211.1 GCA_030604635.1 Desulfobacteraceae bacterium | reverse complement strand
TATATCGTCCTTGAGTCTATAATGCAAGTAAAAAATACTTAATCCTGGAAAATCTTTACCCACTTAAAATACTACAATGCTATGTTTTTGTTGAACTTATAGGCTTTTCGTTCAGACACTAATTAGTTTTATTCCTGATATAAAATTCTACCTGGCGCCTTTACTGAAGAGTACAATCTTTATAGTACGCAATACTATCATCAAATCCATGAAAGTAGACATATTCTTGATATAGAAAAGATCATAGTTAAGCTTTTGAATGGCATCCTCCACAGATGCTCCATAGCCATAACTTACCTGCGCCCAACCCGTAATACCGGGTTTTACCGTAAAACGTTCTCCGTAATATGGTATAATATCCTCGAGTTCTTTCACAAAAAATTCCCGCTCCGGGCGCGGGCCCACAAAACTCATGTCTCCTTTTAGCACGTTAATGAGTTGAGGTATTTCATCGATACGCCATTTACGAATAAAACTTCCAACACGAGTGATCCGATCATCACCATCTTGAGCCCAAACAGGTCCGCTATGTTTTTCGGCCTCTGCAATCATTGAGCGGAATTTATAAACCATGTATGTTTTTCTATTTTCCCCAACTCTCTCCTGTGAAAAAAAAACCGGCCCCGTTGAATCGATCTTAATTATAACAGCGGTTATGATAATCACAGGCAAGAGTAGAATAAGCAAGGTAATGGATAACAGCAGATCTGTGGTACGCTTTAGAAAACGCCTGATACGGGATTTGTGAAAACCTTCCGAAAAAATAAGCCATGCAGGATTAATTTGCTCAACAATAAGTTTGCCGGTAAGCATCTAATAGAAGCTGGTTCCTTCAAGGATATCTATTCCGTCAACTCGGCACTTTAAAAGTTCTCTCGAAGGAAATGTCCCCCTTCTATCCGTCAGAGCTACAACAATTTTGCTGATGCTCAACTCTTTTGCCATTTCACATAGGCCGTTGTAGTCTTTTTTGTAGATTGTTGCAGATATGTTTTTATCAATTGTAAAATCTGTATTATCGGAACATCCCCTAACGTTTACAGTCACAGAATATCCGCAATCTTTTTTATCGTTAATTTCATTTATTATATTTTGTGCCAAATCACCCGAACCAAGAAGAATGATCTTCTGATCAAACATACCGTGACTTAGAACCTGCATATAGCAGAGACGCCAGGATACTATAAGCAGAATAATAAAACCGATGCTTACCACAAAAATACCTTGACCGATAATTGTTCCAGGGAAAATAATGAAAATGCCGGCAAGAAAAATTGCAGCAGCGCCAAGGGCCTGAAGCAAACGTATGCCAAGTTCTATAAGACTGTCCGTAATCTTTAAATCATAAAGATCGTTGTAATACAGGCATGTCTGGCAGACAAAGGTGACCAGAAGGATCTTGAGCCATAGCCATTGATCAAAATGAAATGATTCAGTTTCAAGAATTATCCATGACGCAAATATAAAAGAAGCATATATCATCAAACCTTCACCAATAACAAAAAATATATTTCGTATGGGATAATATTGTTTGAATATTCTCAGCATGGTCTTTTAAAATTAGCGCCCTTCGGGCGGACTTTTTGACAGACCCGGTTAAATAGTTCATTTAACGGGGTAAAGATTTTTCGGATAGCATTGAGCCTTGAGCCCTCATACATTTTGTTCACAAAGAATTTTCTTTTCCGCTATCCGTTTATGATATGCCCTGACGGATAAGCTGCTCAACTTTTCCCATAGGTTTTTTTTCGTCTATGGTACTTGGCATAGTGATAATAATCAGTTTTTTGAAAATCAAAGCGGTTGGCAACTACACCGAGTATCTTGTCCTTTTCTGCGGTTTTTATCAGGGCTTCAACCAGTTTATGGCTCGTACCCCCGTATTTTACAACGATTAGAATACCGTCAACATGTTTAGTTATGGCTTTTGTTTCAGCCGTCAGATTCGCTGGGGGAGAATCAATTAATATGTAGCGGTCTTTGTATTTTTTTCCCACTTCTTTGATTAGTAGCGACATTTGCTCTGAAGACAAAAGCTCAGAAGGATTTTCAGGGGGTGTGCCGCCCGGTAGAATAGTCAACTTGTCTATTGCTGTCTTGAGAAGCAATGAAGATAAAGGCACGCCTTTTGCGAGGTATTCACTCAGCCCGGGTACATTGTCATACCCCAAAATACTGTGGATAGTGGGATTGCGGAGATCACAATCGATAAGAAGAACATGATCGTCTATATTCCGGGCAATACTAACAGCAAGATTGGCAGTGATAAAGGATTTTCCTTCTCCCGGAATAGCGCTGGTAACCAGGATAGATTTGGGCGGTTGATTGCCTCCAGGAGGGAATAGTATATTAGACCTTAATTTTTTAAACTGCTCGGCTTCAACAGATTGCGGTTGATGAAATGTGACCAGGTTTGGGTCTATTTCATCTAATTCATATTTCACCCAGGCTGTTTTAATTGCTTTTTTCGGCAATTTTGCCAGGCTTTCTTCTTTAAGATAATCATCAACTTTATCTTGCACCGTTTCCGACCGTATTTTCCTTATTGGTTTGACTTTTTTAGGAGAAGCTAAAGAATCGCCAGGCAAGATATCGGTAAGATGGTCTTTTTTTTCCAAACTGGCCGCAGAGTGTGTTTCTTTTCGAGAATCATCAACGGGGGGGATGACTTCTTGAATGCTGTTCTTTGCTATCGCTGTTGCCTTGAGTTCTCCCTTTGATTTTTCTAATGCTTTGAAGAATTTACCCAATTTTTATCTCCCTCTTTTTTGTTTATTCACCACAGAGCTTAGGTTGGTCAGGTCTTTAGTCGCACCTATATATTAATATAGGTTCTTATAAATTCTAAAGTCGGTTCTACCCCCTTGAAAGATAATATGGCGAACCCTGTAAAAAGAACAAAAGAAATCATGATGGAAAAGACACTCGAAACCTGGTTCAATCTTTTCAATTTAATGCTTTTCGGCGTTTTCAGGGCAGGTATAACGGCCAAAACAGAAACCCCGAACATAGACTCTATCTCTTCCGGTCTCCTGAAAGATTCGTCAAAATATTCCAGAAGAAAAACAAGTCCGCCCCCGATTCCCAAACTTGCGGCTAAGATCAATAAAAATAGCTTCTTCATGTCAGGTTCGCTTGGTTTTAGCGGGCGCTTGGCAGGATCGATGACGCGGAACCGCTCTCCCTTTTGCTTTTTTTCCATACTGACGGCAAGGTCAGCTTCCAGTTTTCTTCCCAACAAGGAATTGTATATTTTGTTTATATTATCATAATCTCTTCTTAATGACAGTAGCTCCTGCTCTCTTTTGGGGGTATCTTCCACTCTTTTCTGATAAGTGTTTATCTGGTCAGTTGTGTCAGCGATTTCTATCTCCAGAATCTTTATTTCTCTTTTTATAGCTTCACGTTGTCTCATTTCTGCGGTAATCGGGACCGGAGTTTCCACGGATTCAAGCTTGGCAATTTTACTTCTGATCCTGATGACATCCGGATGTTGGTCGGAGTATCGCGATGTCAATTCATTTAGACGGTTTTTCAGCTGATCAAGGCTTAATGTATACTCCGGCCTTGTCCCATTTCCACCGGGGGTTGTCTGATAACTACTGCCTTGCGCGATTAAATTTTCAATGGCAACAAGCCCGTTTTTAGCATCCAAAAGGTTTTCCCGCTTATCTCCTAACTGATCTTGAAGTCTATCGAGTATCCTGAGGTTGCTATCGAGCTGTTCCGGGAGACCGCCCATGTTTCTTTCCCTGTAATCCTTAAGCTTTTGCTCAACATCCACAAGTCGCTCTCTCATGGAGTTAAGCTCGGCATCCAGAAACTCACTGGTTCCTTTCCCGCGAGCTTCTCTTACCCTAAGATTTTCATCAATAAAATAGCCGGCCAGAGCATTGGCTACTACCCAGACCTTGTCAGGATCTTTTCCTTTATAGGAAACTGAAAATGTTTGAGTACCTGCTCCTCTCCCTCTGCCTCTTGACACATCAATCGAAATACGCCCTCTCAGGCTGGCGACCTTGTCTTCAGAATACATTTTTTCAAATTCCGGCCCGGAAAACAGATTAAGGTCATTGATGATCTTCTCAAGATTAGTCCGGCTCAATATCTGCTGTGATATGGTGCTGATTCTTGAACCAATATCATCCGTAACAATTGACCGAACATAATTGGCCGGCAACCGCTGCGGCTCCACCAGAATTAGGGTGCTTGCTTGATAGATTCTCGGTAGTGTGAGGACGAGGTAATTGCCAACTATCATAATTAAGCAGAATGGAATAATTACAAACCACCTGCGTCTTAAAATTATTTCGAAAATATAGTCAGGTCTTGTGGCTGCGTTTGGATCGAACATGGGTTATTAACCTTTCTTTCATTAAAACACCAAGGAATCAGACCATACGCTCTTCTAATATCCTTACTAATCAGGCTATAACTCGGTGGAATATAAACCGCATTTGTAAGGCAAATTCCTCAAGTTAGGTTATAAGTTTTTATTTTGTTCAGCAGGGATTTATAGCTGATATCGAGCAGAATTGCAGCCTTTTTCCGGTTCCAGTTTGTTTTTTCAAGGGCTTTTTTAATGAGTTTTTTTTCTGCTCGTACTGTAAATTTCCTGCAAATATCTTTTAAAGACACTTTGTTTAAATTCTTTAAATATTTTGTTATGTTTGAAAGTTCTGCGAGTGTATAAATATCTTCACAGCAATCGATAAAATCCATAAATTCATGCTTTGGATTATTCAGGCAAAGTTTGTTAACTATGCTTTCTTCATTACCCAGCAAAACCGAACTTTTGACCACGTTTTTAAGTTCTCTAACATTTCCAGGCCAGTGGTAACAGCTAAATATGTTTTTGGTTTTATTCGATAAATCGTAATGGCTCTTGCCAAACTCCCAACAAAACTTGTCATTAAAAAAAACGGCCAGCAAGGGTATATCTTCGATGCGATTTCTGAGTGGTGGAATTTCAATGCTAATTACGTTTAAGCGGTAGTATAGATCTTTGCGGAATTCCCCTGTTTCAACGAACAAGTCAAGATCAGCATCGGTTGTCGAGATAATCCTGAAATCGACAGTTTCTTTTGTTTCAGAGGCAGGATTTGAAGTACTTTCCCCTTCTAAAACCCGGAGCAGTTTGGCTTGAAGTGAACTAGGCATCTTCCCTATCTTTTCTAATAAAATAGTTCCTGTGTTCGCAACTTCAAGCATTCCTTTTTTGTTCTGATGGGCACCTGTAAAAGCTCCTGTATTGTCTCCGAACAGTTCACTTTCAAACAACTCGCAAGGAAGCGCAGCAGTATTAACTTTTATAAATGGATTGTTCCTACCGCCCGTCCAGGAGTGTATGGCCCTTGCCACCAGCTCTTTGCCCGTTCCTGTTTCTCCCTTAACAAGAACCGTCTCTTTAGAACAGCTCAATTCGGAGATCATCTTTTTTATCTTTACCATTTCAGGACTGTTGCCGATTATCAATGGACAATCCTGAGACATTTTGTTCTTCAAACTGTTTTCCTGAATCCTGCTTATTGTTTTCTTTATTTCGGATGGTTCAATGGGTGCCTTTACAACCAACACATCAGCAAAGCCGTTTGTATTTATAAAATCCTTGACAGCATGATCACCTGAAATAATCAAAACAGGCAGTCTGCGGTTTCTCATCTTGAGCGTATTAATAAACCTAAAGGTTTTTTCCGAAGAAAGGGGTCCTGAAATAACCAGATCAGGATTAAGCGGTGACAGGTTATCAAGGCATATTGTCTCTTTGTCAAAACTATATGGGATATACCCCCATCCGGAGATTATCGACCTTAAATAATCTCTACGCGCCTGATTTGTTTCGAGAATAATTATCTTATGTTGATCTGTTTGGGCCATAATTTTATTTTGATCTTAAAAACCTGGTCCTTTGTGCCACGTCGCAGATCCCGCTCCGCGGGAGTCAGAGATGGTCTGGCTATGCCTGCAAAAGTAGTAACCTGGTAGTGCCTAAAGTTTGAAGTGAGCTAAAGTGAGCTAAAGTTAATGTATGTGCCTTTGGCACTACCAATTTAAATAAAAACTGATTTGCGCTGAAAGCGCTTTCC
>JAUVVL010000246.1 GCA_030604635.1 Desulfobacteraceae bacterium | reverse complement strand
CGGAGACAATGTGACGATTTCGGCAGAGCTTATAACTCCCATAGCGATGGAGAAAGAACTTAGGTTTGCCGTCAGGGAAGGCGGACGGACGGTTGGCGCCGGAGTGGTGAGCGAAATAATCGAATAAAGAGAAAAACTATCTATAATAATGATAATGAATACTAAAATCAGGATCAGACTCAAGGCATATGATCATAAGCTTCTGGATCAGTCCGTAGCAGATATTGTAGATACGACAAATAAGACCGGAGCAAAAGTCGTCGGGCCGATACCACTGCCGACTCGGATCAATAAGTATTGTGTTTTGCGGTCCCCACATGTTGATAAAAAGTCTCGAGAACAGTTTGAAATCAGGACACACAAGCGGCTTTTGGACATTCTGGAGCCGACTCAGCAAACAGTGGACGCTTTGATGAAACTCGATCTTTCTCCTGGCGTGGATGTAGAGATAAAACTATAGCGCAGAAAAATCGGATAATTCGGGGATTAAGGAATTCATCTTAAATTCCTTCCGCCGCTGGCTGATTTAGTTTAAAATCCCAAGCCCGAATATTTCATTAACAGAACGGCGAACTCCATTCTGTACCTTAGGGCAGACTCGCTCATGAAATATCCGGGCTTAATTACATAGATTTTAAGCCCAAAGAAACTCCCAGGGCTAACCCGAATTTCGCATGAGTCTTATTCGTTTAAGAAGCGGCCATCAATATGTAAGCATACTAAATTATTTATGAGAAATTTGACAATCTCGTAAAAAGTGAAGCTCCCCGCCCTAAATGGCGGGGGTTCTGCCTTGCGGCAGTGCTTCGCGGCGGGGAGCAGACCGGTCAAAATTGCGATGGCAAAGTAATCCCGCCTGGGCGGGACCAAATTCAAGGCGTGCGAATTTCGTGTCATACCGCTAACGCGGTACCCGAAGGGTGCGTACTTAGCGTACGCCTAAATAACAACGAAATGAAGCGCAACGCAGTCCCGCTCAGGCGGGCTTTACGAAGCCATCAAATTTAGGCAAAAAATGTTGCTTAACAAGAATTGAGGAATAAGTTTGAGTCATGTGTAGAGGATTGATAGGAAAAAAATTGGGTATGACAGGACTGTTCTCCACTGAAGGAGAATACATGCCGGTAACAGTAGTGCAGGTCGGTCCGTGTGTTGTTACCCAAATCAAGACAATCGCTACTGATGGATATAATGCACTGCAACTGGGTTTTGGTAAGAAAAAAGAGTCTCGTATAAACAAGCCGATGGAAGGACACCTTAAAAAGAGTGGGGAAGCCCGTTTTGCAATTTTGCGTGAAGTTCCCGTGGATGATCCTGGTGAATACAGCCTCGGCCAGACGATAAGTTTGGATATTTTCAAGATCGGAGGGCGTGTCGATGTCACCGGCACCACCAAGGGAAGGGGTTTTGCTGGTGTGGTCAAACGGCACGGTTTTCATGGCGGCAAGAAAACCCATGGTAGTCACAGCCACAGGATCCCGGGCTCCATAGGTTGCAGTGCCACGCCGGGAAAAGTTATAAAAGGTAAGAAAATGCCCGGCCAATATGGAAATGAACGTAAAACGGCTCGAAATCTGAAAATTGTCGACATAAGGCCGGAAGAGAATCTTATGCTGATAAAGGGCGCGCTTCCGGGTTCAGTGTCTGGTGTGGTCTCAATCAAGAAGCACAAATTCGCAAAATAGATATATTAATGAGAATATTATGGCTGTCGTAGACGTTATTAATAGTAAAGCGGAAAAAGTTTCGCAGACGGATCTTTCGGATACCATATTCAATGTACCCGTAAAACCGAATATCTTGCATGAGGTTGTAACGATGCAACTGGCCAGCAGGCGTGCCGGTTCTGCGTCTGTTAAACATCGCAGCGATATCAGGGGTAGCGGAAGAAAACTTTTTAGACAGAAAGGGACCGGCCGTGCGCGTCGAGGTGATATCAAGGCACCGCTTTTAAGAGGAGGCGGCTCTGTTTTTGGCCCTGACCCCAGGTCATACGCTTACAAGGTTCCTAAAAAGGTAAGAAGGCTAGCGCTAAAGATGGCCTTAAGCGTCAAATTGAGGGAAGCCAGTCTTGTTGTGCTTGACAAGTTTGATCTCGACAAGATTAAGACCAAGGAATTTGTTGAGGTTATGAACGCATTGAACATGAATAATGCATTGATTATAACCGACAAAAAGAATGAAAACCTTGAGCTTTCAGCAAGGAACGTTCCTGACGTAAAACTTCTGAGTATCGAAGGGTTGAACGTATACGACATTCTTAAATACAAGAGTTTGGTTTTACTTGAGTCTTCGATAAAGGGTATTGAAGGGAGGCTGCTCGCATGATTCCGCATGATATAATTAAACGCCCTTTGATCACTGAAAAGACCAGCATTCAAAAAGAGGTTAATAACCAGATAACCTTCGAGGTGGATCGCAGAGCGAACAGGGTTGAGATTAAAAAGGCTATTGAAAATATCTTCAATGTCAATGTTGTCGGTGTAAAAACAATGCAGGTTAAGGGTAAAACCAAACAAAGAGGCCGGATTGTAGGAAAACGGAGGGACTGGAAAAAAGCGATTGTAACATTGATGCCTGGTGAACGTATTGATTTTTTTGAAGGAGTTTAAAGGGGCATATAATGGGTATAAAAAAAGTAAAACCTACATCTCCTGGTAGGCGAGCTCAAACATATTCAAAATTTGACGAGATCACAAGCACAACCCCCGAAAAGAGTCTTCTAAGGGTTATCAAGAAAAAAGGCGGCCGTAATGTCAACGGACGTATTACATGCAGACATCGCGGGGGTGGTCATAAACGGCATTACAGGGTTATCGATTTTAAAAGGGATAAAATCGGAATTCCTGCCACGGTTGCTACCATAGAGTATGACCCGAATCGATCAGCAAGAATTGCGCTTCTGCACTATGCGGATGGTGAAAAGCGGTACATTCTGGCACCGATTAATCTCCGGGTTGGTGACACTGTGATTTCAGGGCCCGAAGCCGACATTAAACCCGGCAATGCGCTTCCGCTGAGCAATATACCGCTGGGAACGCATATTCATAACATTGAATTGCGTATTGGAAAAGGCGGGCAGATTGTCAGGAGCGCAGGAACATTTGCCCAGTTGATGGCAAAGGAAGATCGGCATGCTCTGATTAAGCTTCCGTCAGGGGAAGTTCGAATGGTCCTTTTAAACTGTAAGGCCACTATAGGGCAGATCGGGAATGTGGTTCACGAAAATATATCTTTGGGCAAAGCAGGCCGCAAGCGTTGGCTCGGCAGACGACCAAAGGTTCGAGGTGTTGCCATGAATCCGGTTGACCATCCAATGGGTGGAGGCGAAGGAAGATCTTCCGGCGGGCGGCACCCGTGCAGTCCGTGGGGTGTTCCCTCAAAGGGTTTTAAGACCCGCAAGAAAAGGAAAAGTAATCGCTATATAGTCAAAAAGCGAACAAAGAAATAGATATGATTATCCGGTACAGGAATTAACATTTTTCTTTGGCACCGGAATTAAGATTTTTTCTTCCAGGCGATATCAATCATGCCTTGGGAGGGTGACCAAATATTATCGCACAGTTAAATGTTTGTTTTCAATGTCGGAGAATAATTATTAAGGAGAAAAACAGCAGGAGAAATTATGCCGCGGTCGTTAAAAAAAGGTCCGTATGTTGATCCAAAACTATTAAATAAAGTGCTGGCAGCACAAGAGACTCGGAGCAGCAGGGTTATCAAAACATGGTCTAGAAGGTCGACAATTGTTCCTGAGATGGTTGGTATTACATTGGCAGTTCACAATGGAAGAAAATTCATTCCTGTATTTATATCAGAGGACATGGTGGGACACAAGCTTGGTGAATTTTCACCTACCCGGACATATTATGGGCATTCCGCTGATAAGAAATCAAGATTGAAAAGGTAATGACAGTAATGGAAATTAAAGCTGTTTCAAAATATGTACGCATTTCTCCTCAGAAAGTTCGCATGCTGATTAGTGCTGTTAAGGGGAAGCCTGTTGAAGCCGGACTGGAGACACTCAAATTTATGCCACAAAAGGCAGCAGCTATTATTGAGAAGGTTATCCGAAGTGCTGTAGCGAATGCTGATCAGTATCCGGATATAGACTTAGATTCACTGGTCATTCGCAACATCATCGCAGACAAGGGGCCTACGTTGAAGCGTTTCAGGGCAAGGGCACGCGGCAGGGGTACCCGCATATTAAAAAGGACCGCCCATATCACGGTCATATTAGCTTAAGATTCGATATAGAAAAGGGGGTAAAAGCTTGGGCCAGAAAGTAAATCCGATAGGATTGAGGTTGGGTATTGTAAAAACTTGGGAATCACGGTGGTATGCTGGAAAGAATTACTCTGAATATATCCTGGAAGATTATAATATCAGAAAGTTTATAAAACAGAAACTCTATCATGCCGGTATTTCCAGAATTGAAATCGAAAGGTCGTCCAAGCGTGTCAGACTCCGCATCTTTACGGCCAGGCCGGGTATTGTCATAGGAAAAAAAGGTGCGGAAATAGCATTGCTCAAAAAAGAGCTCGAAAAGATAGTGTCCCACGAAGTCATTATCGATATTCAGGAAGTCAGAAAACCGGAGATCGATGCCCAGCTGGTTGCTGAAAATATTGCACTTCAGATCGTACGAAGGGTTGCATTTCGGCGTGCCATGAAGCGCGGCATTTCGTCAGCCATGCGGTTTGGCGCCGAGGGGATCAAGATTATCTGTTCAGGCCGTCTGGGTGGCGCCGAGATGGCGAGAACCGAACAATATAGAGAAGGCCGCGTACCTTTACATACTTTAAGGGCTGATGTAGATTACGGTTTTATTGATGCTTATACAACATATGGAGTTATCGGTATAAAGGTATTTATTTTTAAAGGTGAGATATTGAAAAAAGATCCGGATGAAATCGGCACTTGAGTTATTGGTTGATGGTTATTCGATTGACGATTAACAAATAACGAATATTGTAACATTTTAGCCCTTTGAAAACATTATCGCATTCAGGCAATCCGGTTTTAAACCGTGTCAAACTCGTGCATAAGTGAGCGTAAAGAAAGAACAGGTGCTATCCTGTATATAAAAGCCTATTAAATGCGCATATTATTTAACTCACAGGTAAAATTTGCTATTTTG
>JAUVVL010000331.1 GCA_030604635.1 Desulfobacteraceae bacterium | reverse complement strand
TGTTTAAATCGTGTGCCTACAACTTTTGGGATTGGAATTTGGGTTGCCATGTGTAATTTCAGGCACTTAATGTCGAAATGGACTTAAATTAACCCCCAAATTAACCTACGACTGTCGAACATGAGGTTAAGTTTTGAATTAAAGATTGATTTTGCACGCTCACTTGGACTTTTGCCAGAGAATTATGTTTCTGCATTTAAGTCTCTGAATAACGTTCGAAATAAATACGCTCATAAAGATTCCTATAAGGTTTCCATAGAGGAATTATCTGGTTTCAAATTCGACTGGGATCCAAAACAAAGCGAGGCTTTTAAGCTGGCATATGAAAAAAAGGGTGTGGAGGAAGCAGCACAAATAGCAACAATTTTCTTGTGCTGGAAAGCAATACATCTAATTAAAGAAATTGACGCATAACCTGGCAGTTCAGTGGACAGCTAGGGCCGGGCCGCTTCGAAAGGTCGGTGGCAATAAGATATAATCACATTTAGCGAAGGCCAGTGTAAGCCCTGTCTGCCACTGACCGCCAGCGTTATGCCTTCAAACTTCTATCAGGATACACGATATGGATTTGTCGGAAGAACAAAAATTTGGAGCTTTGAAGCTTCGTTACAACGATCATGTTGAATTACTTAGATCAATGACAAAGTTAGATGTTCAAATTTTTATTGGCTACATTACGCTTCAATTGGGTCTTGGTGCTTGGTTGGCGACTAATAGACCTGAAGATCCATTTGCACGATTTGGGATTCTCCTTATAGACATTGTCCTTGCAGTAATAGCATCAAAATTACTCTATAATGACTATCTAAGGAGAAAAGAGGTAGTCTCAATAATCAAAAATATCAATGAGGCATTAGGTTATGACAAATCAGGAATCTATCTTGACGATAAACCGATAAATGTACCAACTGTTACAAGACCATGGTGGAAGTGGTTTTTATATGGAATAATATCTGGCGTTGTCGGGATAGTTATGGTTCTTTTTGGAAAAGTATAAATAACATATTTGATCCTATACGTTTTTTTACGGTTATTATAATGCCATAACCTCCGGGTGAACGAGGACTGGCTTTCTCGCTGGACGCTCAAAGCCATCCTGTTACCCGGTTCGTTATGCCTATTGTTGATATGGAAGAAACCTTTAATAAAGATGATTGTGTTGTTAGCAAGCACAGGCATGAATTTACATGCCCCGACAATTTGCTCGATGATTTTATGTCGAAAAATGTCGTTTTGTTTGCTGGTGCAGGTATAAGCACTGAATCGAGGAATGTGCTCTATTATACCTTCCATGATACTATAAAAAGTGAATTGGGGTATGAAGATGATAATATTTTGTTCCCAGAACTGATGGAAGAATATTGCAGCCAATCAAATGGTAGGATTAAACTTATTTCAAAGATTAAACAGAGGCTAAAGTATATAGAATCGTTCCCTGAATTGTATAGAAATGCTACGAAATTCCATACACGTCTTGCTACTTTATTCCCCTTAAATACAATTGTTACTACGAATTGGGACACTTATTTCGAAGATGTTTGTAACGCGGCCCCATTTGTTTCAGACCAGGATTTAGCTTTTTGGGAAATCGATGAACGAAGAGTACTTAAGATTCACGGGTCTATAAACAATTATGGCTCAATTGTCGCAACATCTAGTGATTATGAGGCGTGCAAAAAAAGACTTCACAAAGGACTTATTGGTAGTGTTCTTAAGACCTTACTTGCGACAAAAACTGTAGTTTTTATAGGCTATTCGTTAACTGACCATGATTTTCTTAGTATTTATGATTTTGTATCTGAACAAATGAAGGGGTTTCAACGACAAGCCTTTATTGTTACGCCGTTCAAAGATGAGTGTAAAAATTTTGAACAGATAGGCTTAATTCCAATTATTACAGATGGTGAGTATTTTATATCCCGGATTAAACAGTATCTTGTTGCTAAGAAAGTTATGCTTCCCGATTCTATATACTCTGCTGCTAATCATCTCAATTTACTTGTTGATTTAGAGCATAAACGGTTACATAAAAAATATTCTTGTTTTGATCATCCTCAAATCATCTATGCTGCGACATATCAAGATGGTATGATACATGCCCTAGATCGCATTTGCGCATTTAAAAGTTGTGGTGATTATTCAGACCCAGTTAAATTTAACGGAATATTTAAACCTTATCTTGAATGGCGGAAAGAAAAGCTTAAAAATAAGATTTATGAAAGTGTTGCATATATTGAAGGCTATTTGAATGGGTTAGCATTTGTATTGATGAACAAAGAAGAAAAGAAACATTATGGCCTTCCGCCTTTATACTATGCCTTTGAAGTTAAGGAAGAGATTAAAACATTTACGAATTTCGAAAAGGTATTAGAAGATTTGCCCAAATTGCATAAGGCATCTTACAAAAGAGCAAAAATAGCGGTGGATAAACTTAAGTCGTCAAATAGTATCGAGTTCCATCATCCGCCATGGTTGTAGGCTTAACCTCCGTTTTCACCCCGACGCGGCTCCGCCGCGCCGGTGAAACGGTTAGCTGCCTTAAAGGGTTATGGATATGTTTTCAGATTTTTTGCTTGAAGTCATAACAGCAGCATCAGTTAGTGCCATATTAACTATCCTTCTGTTATTGTTAACGAAGTCATGGATTTCGGAAAGGCTTAAAAATGCTATAAAGAGCGAATACGACCAAAAATTGGAAGCTCATAAATCACAGTTGAAAGCACAAACAGATATTGAAACCGAAAAATTGAAATCAAGCCTAAGTATTACTGCTGCCGAACGGCATGTGAAATTCTCAAAGCTGCATGAAGATAGAGCGAAAATTATTGCAGGTGCTTATGCGCTTCTTAAAGATGTTTATATTACAGTTCAAGATTACGTAAAGATCTTTGAGCCAGCTGGTGGTAAACCAAGAGAAGAGAGGCGAAAAATTGCATCGGATGCTCATTTAGCTCTTAGGCAATATTATTCAAAGAAAATTATTTATATACCTAAGGCTACAGCAGAAAAGTTGGAAGCTATTGATATGGAGCTTGTTAAAACATTCAATGAGTTTGCATATACCATTGACTTTCAGCAAGGCACTGGTGACGCAATGAAGTGGAATGAAATTTTTGAAAGAATGCGGGGTGAAATGAAAGAGGCTCTCAATGACCTTGAGGATGAGTTTCGTAAATTATTGGGTGACGAAAGAGAAAATAGGGGTCTGACCACGACAAGCTATTAAAATGATATAATATTTTAAATTATTAGGCACGATTTTTGGGCTTAGACCTATCATTTTATCACAAAAAATAGCTGTCTAAGGAGAATCTTTTCAATT
>JAUVVL010000199.1 GCA_030604635.1 Desulfobacteraceae bacterium | reverse complement strand
GAACTCGCCTACGGCGAGGCCAATTATAATCAAATTGACAGAATACCATAACCCCGCCTGCCTGCCGGCGGGCAGGTTTAGGCACTTTAGTTCACTTTAGGCACTTTACACTTTTGCATACATAGAATGAACAAACCAAGTTATAAATACGTGATCGTATTTATGAATACATGTACTAAGCAACACAAACGCGCTGTATCTCGGATATATCTGTCACTCCCTTTAATGCCTTTATAACACCATCTTGAATTAGAGTGGTCATGCCGTCTTTGGACGCCTGGATAAAGAGTTCTTCGGTATTTGCCTCGCTTTTGATCATTCTTTTTATTTCTTTTGTGCCTTCCATCAGTTCATGTAAAGCGACTCTTCCTTTATATCCGGTCCCGTTACATGCCTCACAACCCTCGCCGCGGCTAAGGACGAAGTCCGGCGTGATCTCAAGCCCGGAGGATTCAAAAGCTTCTTTCCCGTACATCATAATAATATCATTAATTTCTTCTTCAGAGGGCTGATACTCTTTGAGGCATTTTTTACATACCCTTCTTGCCAGTCTCTGGGCCAGCACTGCAAGAAAGGCATCGGAAAAATTCAGAGGATTGAGTCCCATGTCCAGAAGCCGCGTAATGGTTTCAGGTGCACTGTTGGTATGAAGGGTTGAAAACACAAGATGGCCGGTGAGTGATGCCTCAATCCCGATGGAAGCGGTTTCTTCATCCCGCATCTCGCCGATCATAATTATATCCGGATCAGCCCTTAAAAATGCCCGCATGACCCTCGCAAAATCAAGGCCGATCTTGGCCTGGCATTGAACCTGTCTCAGGCCGATCTGAGTGATCTCTACCGGGTCTTCGGCCGTCCATATCTTGACTCCCGGCTTGTTGATATGTCCCAGGGCCGAATGAAGGGTGGTGGTTTTTCCGGAACCGGTGGGCCCTACCGCCAGAAACAGACCGAAAGGCTGGGAAACAGCTTTTTTGACAACTTCCAGATTTCTCTCAGTCAAACCCATATCGTCAAGTTTCATGGCGCCGGATTCGGCCAGGATTCTCAATACAGCATCTTCATATCCCCCGGCAGTGGGAAGTGTGGCAAGTCGGAGCTCAAAAGTTTTGACACCCTTACGCTTAAATTTAATCTTGCCGTCCTGGGGGAGACGCCTTTCCGCGATGTCAAGTGAGCTCATAATCTTGATCCTTGACAGAATAGCTCTGGCACTGGTAATCGGCACCTGCAAAAAATTTTGGCAAACCCCGTCAATTCTGAAGCGGATACTGGTCTTCTTGGTTTGGGGAGATGGTTCAATATGGATGTCGGAGGCACCTTTTCTGTATGCTGAAATGAGAATCTGATCAACCACTCGTACGACCTTACTGGAGGATTCATCAACCTCATCGGCCACTTCATCTTCGTCTATATCTTCTTCAAAGTCGATTTCGGGCATCATGTCAAAAGCGTCATCAGTATCCTCCTCAACGGAGGCTTCCGGCATGCTGCTCGGATCAAAAAATTTATTAATAATTTGTTCGATATCCTCTTTTATCCCGACCGAGAAATTAATGTTATTGGTTTTCATCAGGGCTGATATGTGGTCGGTTTTTACAAGGTTCAAAGGATCGTCAATCAAAATCTCGAGGACTCCGCTTGCCATATCCCAGCTCAGCGGAACCCAGCTGTTCTGGAGGAGAAAAGTCTTTTTCAGTTTGGTTAACAGTTCGTAAGGGGCGGTCATATCGGGATCAAAGGCTATGAAGGGGCACTTGTAGAAAAATGAAAGGGATTTGCCGATATCTTCTTTTTCAAGCCTGCTCTGGTCCATAAGGATAAATTCCACACTCTTATTTGATTTTTTGGATAGAGCTAGGGCATTTTGTAACTGGCCGGCGTTAACTATTTTGGATTCCAGAAGGTAACTATATCTGGAATCGTAAGTGCGGCTGCTCTGGGCCCGCTCAATTTGAGTTTGTAATCCTTCATATTCCGGATCGATTTTCTTGACAGAGTCGAATAATTCAAGCGCCAGATCCATATGCTTTTTCTTCTTCATCTCCATGCCGAGCATGAAATTAATATCGGCTTTCTCCTGGTCACTTAAATTATTTTCAACGATAATCTTTTCAATCTGATCGATGACTTTTGACGGGGAATGGATTTCAAAAAGACATTCCGCCATCTTGGGAATTATTTCGGCGGTGGGATAATCCAGTTTAAACAGCTTTTTGTATTCTTCAACAGCCTCTTTAATGAGGCCCAATTCCTTGAAAGACGCAACGCTGATGAGAATATCATCAGCAGATTCCCTGGTAACCCAGGTCTCCCTGAGGAGGGAAATGTCCTGGGAGGAGATTGACGGATCATCTTGATGCTCGATTTCCTTTTTTAGCTGATGAATCTTTTTCGTGATGGCATTCTGGGTATTCGGGTCGATTTTAGCGGAGACAGAAAGAATTTTTTCATACATTTCGAGGGATTCTGTTAACAATCCCTGGGATCTGTAAATCTCGGCTTCTTTTATTATTGATTCGATATCTATCTTTTCGCTCTCATTGACGGCGCTCATTGGTCTAAAACCTCCGATATTGTTCAGCAGGCTCTACCATAACGTTGCATAAACAACAGGGCTGGCATTTAAAAAAAGATGAAATTATTATAGGGTTTACTCCGGCATAGCCCTTATTTTTTTTTGAAAAAGTGCTCAAGTCCTTTATGTTTCTTTTTGGTTTGCTCAAAAGAGGAAATAAGTACATCGCAGCTGAGCCGGACCATTTCGGTGAGGCCGGATTCCCCCATGACCACTAAAATATACCCCATTCCGGCCCTTCGGAGATAGAACCTGCTGTTTTCAAAAACAAGCTCGGCCTCACGGATTCCGTTTAATGTATGGATAAAGGGAAGCCAGTTTATGGCTCCAATTTTTTTGGGCTGATGAGATACAAATTCACTAAAAACAAGCTTTCCATTAATGGGAAGAAACATGACGCCTTGAACGTCATCGATGTCAAAAATATCTTTAAAAATATCTTTCATATCTTTTTTGGTTGGATGTATTTGTCTTGCCCGCCGGAAACGGTTCGCAAACCGCTTTTACATGTTCAAGGCCCGAAGGAACCTGTCACGGGAGCATTTTGGATCGACCGAAATCACCGTGATTTCCTTGCCGGGCAACAGGATAAAATCTGTTGCCTCACCCCTGTCAATATAACAGGATTTTAATGTTCCGGCCATAAAAAACTTTCCGACTTCTGAAGCTCGTGTTACCAGGTCGTTCCAAGAGTTGTCCTGATAAATATCTGCCAGATATTTACTTCCTCCCTTTACTTTCTTCAGCTTGTTCCGGACAATATCCTCTAAAGGCAAGGCTTTGGGATCCGATTCCTCAATGTCTGTTTCAGCGCCCTTGGTTTCCTGAGTCGGTTCTTCATTCTCACCAGCTTCATCCCTCAAGCGCACGGCATCAATCAGTATGGCCTGAAGGTCTCCGTCAATTTTCTTTTTCTTTATTGCACAGTCATTTTGAATAGAGAGGGCGACTTCACCCCAGGAGAGTATTTCGTAGGCAGCAGACTTGCCCTGGTGGACACTAAACCTGGCATCCAGCAGATCGCCGTCTCTGAAAAAGATCGTTCCCTGTTTGCCGGATTTTTTTTCGACGACACGGATGGTGCAGGTTTTCTGCTCCATCTCGATGAGTTGTAAAAACACTTCCAGGGTTACGGCCCGGAGAGTTCCGCCTTCTGATTCCTTTTTTAAAGAGGTTATAATCTTTTGGCCAAGGTCCTCAGCATTTAAAGGTTTCTCAATATAACCGGCGGCACCTCTTTCCAGAGCAATCTTTTTCGATGCCGGTGTGCCATGACCGGTTTGAACGATGACCTGTATGTCAGGATATTTTTCCGATAGATGGGCCAAAAGGGTTAAACCGTCCATTTTTGGCATTTTCAGGTCTGTAACCACAAGTGAGATAGTATTTTCCTTCAACTTTTCTATAGCTTCCAGACCGTCTCCGGCAGTGATAACGGAAAAAGAGTGTTTGTACCTCGTAAACTTCTTTTGGATTATGTGGCACAGGATCGGATCATCGTCTACAAACAGCACCTTTTTTATCATTACACCTCCTCAAATCTTTTTTAATTTGCCGGGAGTATCTATCGCCTCTGCCGAAGTCTTTCTATTGAGAGACGAATGCTGTCCTGCATTCGGGCAATGGCTTCGGCGAGATTTCCGATCTCATCTTTTCTTTTGGTACTTATCTCAACATCAAGTTCACCCACGCTGATCCGGTCGGCGACTTGGGTCAATTTAATTATCGGTCGTGACAAAGCCCTTCCTGAGAACCAGGCAATAATAAAGACAAATACAACGGTTACGCTGAGAAGAAGATAGGCGTAAGACATTAGATGATCAATTAAATAAAAAGCTTCGCTTTCTTCTTGCTGAATGGCTAATATCCAGCCAAATGCCGTCCCCCTCACATGACCCAGTATCGATTTGCCTTCCTTATTAGTAAAAGATACAGAGCCTCTTTTACCACTCTTGAATGCTGCAACCAAAGGATGCTGTCTTAAATTTTTCTGTTTGCGTACATATTCATCGATTTTGTGGGCAATAACTTTACCTTTTTCGTCGACCAGGAAGGCAGATCCGGTATCGCCTCCTGCCCAGGTTACTACACGCCTTGATAAATCATAAAGACTAATAGCATTAACTAAGACTCCGGCGATTTTATCGCCCTTTTTTATAGGCACTGCCAGAATAAGAGCAGGTTTTTTTAATGATTTATCAATCAGAGTCTGCCAGGCGACTCTTTTACCGCCTATGACGTCTTTGAAGTACTGTCTGTCAGAATGATTTATAAATGGCTTACCGTCATTTCGGGCAACGTTCATTCCGTTAAGAGCGATAGTATGCGAAAGATAGATCCCGGGATAAACTTTATGGATGGTATTAAGTAATGGTTCTTGCAAAAATCTGTTCATGGAAATCATATCTCTCATACTTGCGAATGTCTTCGTCATTCTCACATTTTTATCCAACCACTCGTCAACATGTTTTGCAATACCAATCGATATCTGATTTGCATTTCTTTTGGCTTCATTTCGCATTCTATCTTTAGACTGATTTAAAGTAATACCACAGAACATTGTAAGCGGCACCAGACTTACAATAATCATCATGATAAAAAGTTTTGCCGTCAAACCAAACCGAATTTTTCCTAGCCGTATGACTTTAGGAACCTTTTTTTTCTTAACAACTCTTTCGGCCTTAGGCGGGGGTACTGGTTTTTTACCAACAGGCTTTTCGGGTTTTGATTCGGGAGGAGTTGAGGGGAAAAGCACATCATCCGGCTTCGGAGCTTCGGGTGCAAGGGTCGATTTATGAACGGTGATCAGATGTCCGCAATCCTTGCATTTAAAACGGGCATCTTTTTCAGTAATTTTTTCAGGGTTTATTCGGTATTTTTTCCCGCATTCCTTACAAATTGTAATCATGCCTGAGGAACTCCTTGGTAAATTGTTTACACATCAATTGAGCATAAACAAAATGAAGATCACATTATAACCATCAATGATAGACGCTAAATTATTAACTATATGAGGTGTCGGGGAGTTTTATCGAAAAGTTGCCCTCCATTGAGCGTAATGGGTGATCAGATGTAAAAGCGTGTGGTGTGTGCGAGTTCACACGATTTGGAATCTGATTACCCATGGAGCGGTCTTAAAGACGATAACTCCCTGCCACCTGAACTATATTAATAAATGACGTTGTAGGCTAAATAATCACGGGTTTGTTTCTTTGATTTTTAGTATCATAGCCTGTTGAAAAGCAACCCTTTTTTCCTTCCGGGGAATCTGGCGAGCAAGCAGATTAACCAGTTCGGCTGCCCTGCGCCTGGGAACTTTTGCCGGATCATCACCAAATTCATGAATTTCTTCTTCGATCAAGAACTCAGCTATGGGTCCCAGGGCCAAAGACAGTTGGGCAGCGAGAAAATTAAAAAACTCTTTATTCAACATGGGAACGGATTTTTCAACTTCTCAATAAGTAAAGTAAACTAAAGTTTTAAGTGATCTAACCTGTCGAGAGCTTGTCGAGAGCCTTAAAGTCGAACGGCCTCTGGTCGAACGAAGTGAGCTAAAGGTGCGGAATTCTGTCATTTATAAAAAAACCAATATCCTTAACCCAGGCCAAGGCCGATCACCAATACTCTATACTCAAGAAGTCAGGTTTGGTATGATGCATCGCCTATATCAATATATATGGACGAATCGCAAGGCGCGCTTTAGGCACTTTATATTTTATCACCAGTGGGCTCCAGAATTTATTGAGAAGTTACAGTCTACCTTCTAATGAGGCTATTGTTATAGATATTGCTTTCTTCATGGTTTCAACGACATTTAAGCCTGTAACGGCGCTGGCTTCAAAGTAAGGCGCCTTTAATTGTCTGTTCAGGCTTTTTTCCAGTGTTTCAATGGGCAAAAGATGGATTCCCTGTTTGCCCAGATCCCTTTTATTATACTGAATGACAAGTGGAATATCAAAAATGTTTTTGCCAAGGGCGGACAAGTTTTCCTGGAGGTCCTTGAGGGAAATAATATTAAATTTTTGTCTTAGGAGCATGGAGTCTGCTACAAAAACGACACCATCCACACCTTTTAATACCAACTTTCTGGTAGCCTCGTATTTAACCTGACCCGGCACGGTATAAAACTGCATTCTGACGTTATATCCCTTTATCATGCCGATTTCTAAGGGAAGAAAGTCAAAAAACAGGGTTCGATCGCCATGTGTTTTTACAGAGGTCAACTTGCCTTGAATTTGATTTTGGAATTTATTATAAATATATTGAAGGTTGCTCGTTTTGCCGCCACGACCAGGGCCGTAATAGACTAATTTTACCTGAACTTCCTTTTTTTTCGAGTTTATTAATGCCAAAACAGTTGCCTTTCAAAGTTAGAGGCTCTAATTACTTTCCAACTCTCTACATGTTATAGGACAATAAAAATTCGAACAAAATTACAAAGAGAGGGTAACACTCTTCTCCGAGGTTTTAGGATTCAGGAACTGTTCTATCAGTTCCCAGGCTTTCTGTTTTTGCTCCAAACTCAAATGG
>JAUVVL010000181.1 GCA_030604635.1 Desulfobacteraceae bacterium | reverse complement strand
TTCGGCTTTGAGGCTCTCGACAAGCTCTCGACAGGTTAGTCACTTCACACTTATCGATTCTGTGATAAATAGCCCCTTTCAGGGGCAAACCAAAGCCTGGTCCTATGGGCCAGGATTCTTTACTTTGATGGATACGTAACAGAGGTAGTCGGCAATGAAAAAATATAAGATCAACAAGACATATCAGGAGATCAATGAAAGGATCAGATCCGGGGAAGTTGTTGTGGTTACCGCCGAGGAGATCATTGATATTGTTAAAGAGGAAGGGCCGGTTGAAGCTGCAAGGCATGTTGACGTTGTTACCACCGGAACTTTTGCCCCCATGTGTTCATCAGGTGCGTTTATAAATTTCGGGCACCCTGTTCCGAGGATAAAGGCCTACAAAGTCTGGCTGAACAATGTGCCTGCATATGCAGGCTTGGCTGCAGTGGATTGCTATATAGGGGTTACAGAGCCATGTGAGGATGATCCGTTGAACAAGGTCTATCCAGGGGAATTTAACTATGGCGGCGGTCATGTGATTCAGGACATGGTTGCAGGAAAGAATGTTCATTTAAAGGCCGAAGGTTACGGAACAGACTGCTATCCGAACCGGATGATCGAAAAGGAGATTTCTCTGCGCAAACTTCCCCAAGCCACACTATGTAGTCCGAGAAACGGGTATCAAAATTATAACTGCGCCGTAAACCTGACCAATAAAACAGTTTATACGTACATGGGCGCCTTGAAACCCAAGGCGGCCAATGCAAATTACTGCTCGGCCGGACAACTAAGCCCGCTTTTTAATGATCCTTATTACAAGACAATCGGTCTTGGGACCCGGATTTTCTTGGGGGGGGCAGAGGGATATGTTGCCTGGTACGGCACCCAGCACAATCCTTCGGTAAAAAGAACAAAAAGAGGTGTTCCCATTACTCCTGCCGGAACACTCTGGGTCATGGGAGATCTCAAAAAGATGAGTCCCAAGTGGCTGGTGGGCGTGAGTCTCCAGGGCTATGGATGTTCACTTTCCGTCGGTCTGGGTATCCCCATTCCCATATTGAATGAAGAGATTGTTCAGTACACGGCTGTATCAGATGATGAGTTGTTTACCCAGATCGTGGATTATGGATATGATTATGCTAACGGTATTTCAAAAAGCTACGGCCAGGTCAGTTACGCAGAGCTGAAAAGCGGTCATATCAAATTCAAGGGCGAGGATGTATCGACCGTGCCGCTATCCAGCGTGGTAAGGGCTCGTGAGATTGCCGAACTATTGAAAAAATGGATTTTAAAGGGTAAGTTCATTATCGGGGAGCCGCAGTTTACGTTACCAACTTAGTACACGTATTCTTAAATACGATTACGTATTATAAATAGTTTATTAATTCCATTTAAAAGTTTAAAGTGCCTAAAGTGAACTAAAGTGCCTAAAGTTATGGTATTCTGTCAATTTGATTATAATTGGTCTCGCCGTAGGCGAGTTCCACAACTTTAGCTCACTTTAGCTCACTTCAAACTTTAGGCACTTTTGGGTTTCTCCGCCTATATTTGTGCGGATCCAGGACAGGTCTTTTGACATAAAATACGTCATCGAATTTACGAATTAGAGCACTTAGTCCCTTAATTATGAATTTCGTACTTTTTGTGGTAAAAATTTTTCGCGGTTTCATTTCTCAACCCTCATTTGATTGAAGATTTTTAATTGAAGATTGAAGATTTAAGGAATTCTTACAATTTTAAAATAAAAAATGAAAAGTAAAAACTAACGGCGGATCCAATATTCAATAGGCAATTGTAAATAGTCAATTTCCCATGTCTGAAACCATCCGAACTTTCATAGCTGTTGAACTCCCGGAAAAAATTATTTCTTCGATCAGCAAGGTTCAGGAAGACATAAGGTCTTATGGGTTTAAAATCAGATGGGTCAAGCCGGAAAACATCCATCTTACCCTCAAATTTTTAGGCAACGTCAAGAAGGCTGATATAGAAAAAGTTGGTGAGGCAATATTTGAATCAGTGAAGGAATATTCGCCTATTACACTCAGAGCAAAAGGGATAGGCACCTTTCCGGGTATCAAACGCCCCCGTGTCATATGGGTTGGCATTTCAGGCCAACTCGACCTGCTGGTCGGATTGCAAAAGACACTTGATGAAAAATTAGAGGCAATCGGTTTTCCCAAGGAGAATAGATCATTTAGAGGTCATCTTACGCTGGGTCGGGTTAAGACTAAGATCGATCCAAAAAGATTTAGTGATGCACTGAATGAACTTGTAAGGTTTGAATCGGAAACATTTGTTGCTGACAGGATCATTTTATTCAAAAGTGAGCTGAAACCCACAGGAGCTGTTTATACAAAACTGGTGGATGCATCTTTGATTTAAAAGTTATGTATTTTTCAAAACCGCGTTTGAAGATTGTGGAGCTTTTAGAGCAGTAATTACAGAAAAACCGAAACAATTTTTATCGATGTTGAATTTTTAATCGCTTAAACAAAATATATGGTGATTGATAAGGAGGATATTATGAGTAATTCACCGGACAAGGAAAAGGCAGTAGAAGCCGCCATGGCCCAAATAGAACGGCAGTTCGGCAAGGGGTCTATTATGAAGCTGGGGAGCAGTCCAATTATCGATGTGCCTGTTATACCGACCGGCTCCCTTGCTTTAGACAAAGCGCTTGGCGTGGGGGGGATCCCCAGGGGCAGGGTGACCGAGATTTTCGGTCCGGAATCATCCGGCAAAACAACCCTTGCGCTTCACTCTGTTGCCGAGGCGCAGCGGCAAGGCGGAATTGTCGCTTTTGTCGATGCCGAGCATGCCCTCGACACTAAATATGCCAAGAAGCTTGGTGTCAATTGTGACGAACTTTTGGTTGCCCAGCCCGACACAGGAGAACAGGCACTTGAAATTACAGATATGCTGGTGAGAAGCGGTGCTATGGATATCGTTGTGATCGACTCGGTCGCCGCACTTGTGCCCAGGGCGGAAATAGAAGGCGAGATGGGGGATTCCCATATGGGGCTTCAGGCCAGGCTCATGTCCCAGGCATTGAGAAAACTGACCGGTATAATCAGCAAGACCAAGACTTCGGTTATTTTCATTAATCAGATTCGTATGAAAATCGGCGTAGTATTTGGCAACCCTGAGACAACAACCGGAGGGCATGCGCTGAAATTCTATTGTTCGGTTAGACTCGATATCCGACGCATCGGTTCGGTCAAGGACGGGCAGGATATTGTGGGAAATCGAACAAGGGTGCGCGTTGTCAAAAACAAGTTGGCGCCGCCTTTCATGGATGCTGAATTCGATATCATGTACGGTGAAGGCATATCGCAGGTAAGCGATCTTATCGACACAGGTGTTGAAGCCGGTATCATTGAAAAAAGCGGTTCCTGGTATTCATTTGAAGGAGAGCGGATCGGCCAGGGGCGTCAAAACGTCCAGAGATTCTTCAAGGAAAATCAGGAGATTTATAATACAGCATTAATCAAAGTCAAAGAAGCATTGGGACTTTCTCAAAATAAACAAGAAGACGCTAGGATTGATTCATGATTAGCCTGAAACCCGTAAATGGAGTGATTTATGACTGGCAATGAAGTACGCAAGCAATTTCTTGACTATTTTGAAAAGCATAACCACCGGATCGTAAGGAGCTCATCCCTTGTCCCTTCCGATGATCCTACGTTGTTATTCGTCAATTCAGGCATGGTGCAGTTTAAACGCTCTTTTTTAGGAGAGGAGAATCGGGGCTATGTGAGAGCGGCGACATCCCAGAAATGTGTTCGGGCCGGAGGTAAACATAACGACCTTGAGAATGTTGGTTATACAGCCCGGCATCATACTTTTTTCGAAATGCTGGGCAACTTTTCCTTTGGGGATTATTTCAAAGAAAAAGCTATAGAGTTTGGTTGGGATCTGCTTACCAACGGTTATGGGTTACCCGAAGATAAACTCTGGATTTCAATATATCTTGATGATGACGAGGCGAATGATTTCTGGCACAAGAACATCGGTGTGCCGGAAGATCGGATTGCCCGGTTTGGAGAAGAAGACAATTTTTGGGCAATGGGTGATACAGGCCCCTGTGGGCCGTGTTCGGAAATACACCTCGACCGGGGAGAGGCGTTCGGGTGCGGAAAGCCGGATTGCAAGATCGGATGCGAATGTGACAGGTATCTTGAGATCTGGAATCTGGTTTTCATGCAGTTCAACCGAGACGCTTCAGGCGAGATGACACCGCTTCCAAAGCCCAGTATCGATACGGGGCTGGGACTTGAGCGGTTAGTTTCCATAGTCCAGAATGTGCCTACCAATTATGACATCGATCTTATACTGCCGATAATGGAGAAGGTCGAAGACCTCTCTGAAAAGAAGCTTGGAGAGTCGCCTAAAACAGAAGTGGCCATGAAGGTCATTGCAGATCACAGCAGGGCTGCGGCATTTCTCATCGGCGACGGAGTACTCCCTTCCAATGAAGGAAGAGGGTATGTGCTGCGCCGTATCATGCGCAGAGCAATCCGCTTCGGGCGCAATATAGGCCTGACCCGTCCCTTTCTTCATGAAACCGCCAGTGTTGTTTTTGATGTTATGAAACCCGCATATCCCGACCTTTTGGAAGCTGCGGCTTTTATCACTAATGTTATTAAAAACGAAGAAATCCGGTTTTCAGAAACCCTGGATCACGGTCTTAAGATTTTAAACGACGGTCTTGCCGATCTAAAGGCCAAAGGTCAGACCCGGGTGCCGGGTGATCTAATATTTAAGCTCTATGACACCTTTGGATTCCCGGTCGATATTGTTCAAGATGTGGTCAGGGATGAAGAGATGGGTCTTGATATGGAAGGTTTTGATGAGGCCATGGAAGAGCAGCGTGAAAGGTCGAGATCCGTAGCAGCCTTTGCCGAAATCAGCGATGCTTATAAAAACCTTTCGGCCGCAGGCGTAATGCCCGAGTTTGTGGGTTATGATAAGATTTCCTGCGACTCGAAAGTCCTTCTCCTTGTTGAGGACGGACAGGAAGTTCAAGAGGCGACAAGCGGACAGATGGTCGAGGTAGTAACCGAAGTTACGCCTTTTTACGGCGAAGCCGGCGGGCAGGTCGGCGATACCGGCAGGATTGTCGGTGATGATCTTGATATGGAGATTTCAGATACCATTAAGGATCCGACCGGACTTATTATCCACAAGTGCAAAATCATATCAGGAAGTATTAAAAAAGGGGAAACCGTGACCCTTAACGTTGACCGGGCAAAGCGTGATGCTACTGAACTTAATCACACTGCCACCCATCTGCTCCACTTTGCTCTGCGGAAGGTCCTTGGTGACCATGTAAAACAGGCAGGGTCACTTGTAGCTCCGGACAGATTCCGCTTTGATTTTACTCATTTTTCTCTGACAGACTTTGAAACCCTGAATGAAATTGAAACCCTGGTGAACGAACGGATACGTGAAAACATTCCTGTCCAGATTGCGGAGATGGATGCTGAAGAAGCATTCAAAACAGATGCCACAGCACTCTTTGAGGAAAAGTACGGCGACCGGGTCAGGGTTGTTTCACTTGGTGATTTCAGCAAAGAGCTTTGCGGGGGAACCCATACAGATCTTACAGGCAACATCGGTTTTTTTAAGATCATTGATGAATCGAGCGTGGCTTCAGGTGTAAGGCGGATTGAGGCGGTGACCGGGTCAGCCGCCCTGGCATATACCCAGAAAAACTCGAAGGTCTTACAGGACACCGCCAACATGCTCAGAGAACAGCCCGATGCTGTTCCCCAAAGAATTGAGAAAATATTATCCCTTCAGAAGTCCCTGGGAAAAGAGGTTGAACAGCTAAAGGCAAAGATTGCATCATTGTCGGTCGGGGAGGCTGAAGAAGAGATTAAAACCATAAACGGCATAAAGGTGATGGCCAGAAAGGTCTTGGTTAACAATCCGGCGGCACTTAGAGATCTGGCCGACAGATTAAGGGATAAAATAAAATCGGGTATCGTTGTCCTCGGCAGTTTGGCCGGTTCCAAAGTGCTTCTGATCGCCGTGGTTACAAAGGATTTGACGGATCGGTTTCATGCCGGAAATATTATTAATCAGGTTGCATCTGTCGTCGGCGGCAGCGGCGGGGGCAGGCCGGATATGGCCCAGGCCGGCGGAACAAAGCCCGAGAAACTGGATCAGGCCCTTGAAAAGGTCTATGAGGTGGTGGAAAGTAGTTAGTGCCTGAACGAAGAGTCATGTTCAATAATCGGCAAGATGTCGATTGTTGGAAATTTAGCTGCTAAAGACTCAGCAACACGTTGGTATTCGTTAAGGATTTCTTGCGAAAGTACAATTTGTAGTCTTGAGTTTTGCCATGCCTTGAGGATTTGAGAAGGAGGGCCACTAAAAAATATCCCAGATATGAAAACATTCGTATCAAGGATGATTTTCATTTTTTCTTCCCTCGAGCTTTAAATATCGCATCCTTAATATCAGACCTTTTTAATCCGGCTTGTTTCCCTTTTTTTCTGGCGTCAGCAATTAGAGCATCAAATTCATCAAGGGATGGAGGCGCTATGTTTTTAAGAATAACAACATCCTTCTCACCGACAACGACAAATTGAGCCCCAGCCTTTAAATTGAGTTGTTTCCGTATTTTTTCGGGAATAACAACTTGTCCTTTAGAGGACATTTTTGTTGTTGATACATTTGCCATAATATGCCTCTCTATAATTTATTTATCTTACTGGTAAGACTGTATGGCCTTTATCTTAAAAATGCAAGCCTTTTAAATTAATTACGATCATAGAAAGCGAACGGGGCGAACTGAGCTGCGTTCCGCCTAATGTCGGGAATACGGAGCATTTCCGGCTATTAGGCGGAACGACAACTCCAGCGATTGTGTACGCCCGGCATGTCGCAGATCCCGAGCTTATCGGGGGGCGTGAACCTTTCGGCAGTGAGCCTGTCGAGAGCCTCATGGTCGAACGACTCAAGGCCGAACTGCTTAGGGGTGACCTGTCCGCCTGGCGGATTCATTATCCGGCGACAGCCCGATAGGCTTTATGAACCGCACCGGTGAGCTTGTCCCGAGCAAGTCGAGGGAGACCCGCATGCAGTGTGGTGTGGGGAGGGGGAGAGAAAGACTCCCCCTTACCCGATTGGGACGTCTCCTTTTAATCTACCTTCGTGCAAAACGGACCTGCTTTTCTGTGACTACGACGAATGTGTTTGACAGTCTATCTGGGTATGTCTTGAGAAGACGAGATAGTACCTCGATTTTTGATTGAGATCGTTCATCTCCAAGGCGAAGTAAGATGATACCCCTGTGAAGTCGGCCATCTCTATATACTTTTTCTCCAAAATCCTTATCATTTGTGATCAAAATCCAATTTTCTTCAAGTGCCTTCAGGATAATGTCATCATCATCCATACCTCTTGCCTCTTCAAAAACCGAAAATACTTCGTGCTTTTGATCGCGAAGCCACTCTGCAACAGCTGGACCTGTACATTCATCCACAAGGAATCGCATTAGGAATGCTCCGCCCCCAGCGGCATAAATTCAGTGTTCTTGAGGGACTTGGTGGCAAAAAGGAAGCAAGCATGTATGTCTTCAATGGTGAGGCCTTTGTATTCATTCAAAATCTCATTCTCTGTAGCCCCGTGCGCCAAGAGATTAAGAATGAAATCGACAGTTAAACGAGTTCCCCGTATGACAGGCTTACCTACCATGACTTTTGGGTTAAGTACGATTCGTTCGAGCAATTGTTCTTCTTTCATAATAGTAGCCTCCAATTTATAAAAGATAACAAAAGAGAGCTTTTCAGTCAATAGATCTGATATTTTATCAATGAGTCCCAACGGCGCGGATAACCTGGACAAAAAGCGCAAGCTTTTTGGATCAGAGTTGATCCGCTTGTGTACGCCCGGCATGTCGCAGATCCCGAGCTTATCGGTGGGCGTGAACCTTTCGGCAGTGAGCCTGTCGAGAGCCTCATGGTCGAACGACTCAAGGCCGAACTGCTTATGGGGTGAGGCTTCG
>JAUVVL010000314.1 GCA_030604635.1 Desulfobacteraceae bacterium | reverse complement strand
ATGGAATCAATTTTTTGTGGTTATTCCATCGGGGTTTACCCAGTTCAACCGTTTTTGTTTTGTTTAACCGGGGTGAAACCAGTATTTTCTTTTGTTTAACCGGGGTTTACCCAGTTCAACCGTTTTTGTTTTGTTTAACCGGGGCCTGCCCAATGGAATCAATTTTTTGTGGTTATTCCATCGGGGTGAAACCATGTGTTTTCTTTTGTTTCACCGGGACCGAAGTGACGGCAAGGCCGATTTCACATGGACTCGACCCCTTTGTTTTTAAGAGGTTGTGGGATTTGCTGGGCATTAAGTGACAAAGTGCCAACGTCCCCTCGCATGCACTAACCTGAACCTGGGATAATGATTGGAGGAAATGATGGGAAAGATTCTAATAAATATCAAGGATAAATCAAAAGAGCAAATAATAATAAGTCTATTAAAGGAACTTTCCTTTATTGAAATTAAAGAGCTTAAAAAAGAGAGCAGGGCAAGAAAAACTTCAGATTTTAGAAAGCTTTTTGGAATTTGGGAGGGCAGAGAAATTTCATTAAGTGATTTACGGGAAAAATCATGGCAGAGAGGGATATCATGATTTTGTGTGATACCAATATAATAATCGAGATTTTAAAAGGCAACAAAAAAACAATAAATATTATTGAAAGCATTGGATTAGAAAATATTGCCATTAGTTCCGTAACAGTCATGGAATTGTATTTCGGTGCTCATAACAAAAGGGAATTGAATAAAATCAAAAAGCATTTACAAGCGTTAAATATAGTGCATTTTGATACTGATATTTCAGAATCTGCAATTAAATTAATAGAAAGATAGCAAAAGCCACGGCTTACAAATTCCTGATGCAATAATAGCTGCAACAGCAATGACTTCTGAAATAAAGTTATTTACTTTTAACTTAAAAGATTTCAAATATATAGATGGGTTAAAGCTTATAAAGCAGTAAATTTAAAAAAAAGATTTTGTGTAATTACCAAGGCCCAAGTGTAAGTCAATGTATCGAAAGGGGTAAGATTTTAGTTGGCACTGAGCCGGACAACGTCCCCTCATCCCTTACGCGAAAGAAGCAAGGGTGGAAATGGAGATGCAGGCAGTAAAGAATTTGGTTAGAGGATTGAAGGATTGGTGATTAAAAGGCAGTATATAAAAGTGTAAAGTGGTAAGAGAAAATGGACGAAATAGTTGAGCTTGGAAAGGTTTTATCTGACGAAGAACGGGTAGCCCTTGTTGATGCCCTAAGAGCAATTAGCAACAAAATTCGCTGGAAACCTGGTAAAGACATCGTTCATCTAAAGAAACGCTGTCGCATGAAACACATGTCAGGCACTTTAGCTGATTATGAACAAATCATTTATAATATTTTGAGAAATGAAAAGAATGTCGTGTATCTCTATGATTTCATGGGTACACATTATTATGTTGTACGGGGATTTACGACAAGAAATGAGTGGCTTGTTATTTTTGGAAGGGACGGACTCATGGAAACCGCTTTCCCCCCTCAAAATATAGATGAGTATCTGGAACATCGCGGCTTCGTTTTTTTGGGTCGTATAGAGGAGATTTTACAATGGATAGAAAAAGCAAACACATGATGGATTTTATTTCCAAAGCAATCGAACACTTGGATGTGAGCGGATTTGAAGCACTTGAAATTCTGGATGTTCGCAGTCGCCTTGCATCAAGGGAGCCTCTTCTTGCTGAGCCGGACAAAGCGCTTCTGGAAGAATTGGATCGCCGGCTGCTGCAAGTGACCGGTTCTTTAAAAGAACGTATCTCAGAGGTTGCAGATTTAGCAGAGATGCGGAGGAGAGCGCACATTCTTCCATCACACTGGTGGTGGTATTTGGATGGAATTGCTTCTTACAAACACAGGGCTGCAGCTGGATAGTAGTACGAAAAACATGCTGGGGAATTCATCGGATTAGAGAATTAAGTTCCCAGAATGCTGAATATCTAAAACATATGCAAATCCATTACCTTTCTTATCCTATTTCCAAAAAGTAAATGTCAATATTTCACCAGCGTCCCGGAGTTCCCTAAGCAAACGTATAAAATAATAATCATCCAGTATCAATCTCTTTGAGTATTGCTCTCTGCGCTATGCCCCATGCGCTCTGCGCCATTAACCGGGGCGCTCCGCGCCCTGCACCTATTGATCCGTGTCTGATAGGGAGGAAATAAGTCAACGTAGTCAACTATGTCCCCAAGGTCATTGATCCTGCCTGCCCCGTTAAATTTGTTTAATTATTTAACCGGGGTCAAAAAGGCCTCCAGGATGGCGCTAAGTTTTTTTATGAAAGGGGGAGTCATGCAGATCATCAGGAAAATAGTTGACCGTAAAAACATCCAAGCTGTTGCCGTTCCGGAAGAGTTTGGGGAAAAAGTGGAAATTATTGTTTTGCCGTTGAATACAAGAAAAAAATACATCAACCGGGAATCGGAATACCTGATGCAACTTCAGGAAGATACCGGATTTGCAGCCCGGGTGCTGGCAGATAAAAACGAAGATGTATGGAATGATATCTAATTCGTAGTTTTACTCCTTTGTATCTTAATTTCATGGGCAAACCGAGAGCGCCAAATTATCAAAAATATCTTGTTTGTGAAGCTCCCCTATTATTATTCTCAATCGCTTGTCCGAAAAGTTGAGGGTAATTGAAGAGGCGGAGCCATGCTATAAGAGATGACAAAAAGCTTAAAAGAAAAATCTCAGAGATTAAATAAAAATGTGTCAAGAATGAAGACTTGCCCCCCTTGTCTTCTAACAATGGACGTCCCCAAGAGCCCCAAATCCAAGACCCAAAATCTAATAAGAGGAGACAGAAGTGAAAATTTATCATGATCGCATAGATATAAACCCTGATATAATGTTGGGGAAACCGGTTATCAAAGGAACAAGAATACCCGTTGAGCTAATTGTGCGCAAGATGGGCGAAGGAGCATCGGCAGAAGATTTACTTAATGGTTATCCCAACCTTAAAAAGGAAGATATTCAGGCTGCACTTATTTATGCCGCTGATAACTTGGCCAATGAATTAGCCATATACCTTGATACCGGAACTTAAATCTTGAGCAAGAAAAATATTAAATTCTTGGCAGATGAAAGCTGTGATTTTGTTATTGTCAGATCTCTCAGATCTGCCGGATATGACGTTGAGACCTTTGAAAAATGCTCAATTTTGTTCAAGTTCAAGGAAGGCGAAAATTTTAACCACCCCAGTACGATCTGCCGGACCTACGGGGCAGGCAGGAATACATTGAGTATTTTGAGGATAAAGCTAAAGCTTCACTTCGTGCAAAATGTTGAGCCTGACACAGAAATTGGGCAAAAGGGGGCGTTTTGCAAAGGTCTCACGTTGTTTCGGTTGTGGAGTCCTTTCTCTTCAGCTTCTGATATAACAGTCCTTAAAACGTCTGTTGAAGACAAGCGTATTCTTTTAACAGAAGATAAAGATTTTGGAGAGTGGGTATTTGCTCATAGGGAAACGATGGCAGGTGTAATATTTATTCGATTTCCCGGAAATGTGCGCTCAAAACTTGGAGAAACAGTCACTCTATTAGTTGAAGAACATGGTTCTGATCTCTTGGAAAATTTTACTGTTTTGGAACCGGGCCGAGCAAGAGTTCGTAAGCCGATGTGAGCGAT
>JAUVVL010000012.1 GCA_030604635.1 Desulfobacteraceae bacterium | reverse complement strand
TGGCCGAAATTCTTTACCCTGTTAAATCATTCAAGATGATATCCGTATAGATTGGAAAGTCGCATTTTATTCAAAAAGCCGATTAAATATCAGGATAAATATTTAACAGGGCGAGCAAATTCGAATACCAAATGGCAAAATGACCAAAACGAATTCATTGGAGCATTTTCATTTTTGTCATTCCCGCATGCCGGCCGTCGGGCAGGGTTTCGTATTTATCCCCGTCGGGATGCTTCGCGCGTACTTCGGTCCGCCCTGGCGCGACTTCCATAGAATACGTTGTTCTAACTGTAATATTTCGCAAACAGAGTCCGTGCACTCGAACTTTACAAATCAGGTCTGGGCCAGGGATTTCGGATTTTCACTTTACAACTTTTCTTTACAAACGCTCGTTTTGTTGTTAACAATTGTCATTCCAAAATTGATTTCCACTTCATCTACAGTATGCAGGGTAACTTCTCAATAAATTCTGGAGCCCTTTATCATCTTGTTCCCCATCACTTATTGAGAAGTTACGATGCAGGATGTTTTGAAAATAGTTATGGCCTTTAACTCAACAAAAAGACGTTTTCATGTAATTTGTCGTCTACTTGCATACAGCGGCCTGGCATTGCTTCTTTTTTACGGGTGTTCCTCGGTTAAACCTCCTCCAACACCTCCCGGACATTCCAAACCTTATAAAATCGGAAAAAACTGGTACAAACCGCTGGCGCATGCACGGGCTTTCAGCCAGCGCGGAAAAGCATCCTGGTATGGAAGGAAGTTTCATGGCAGAAAGACGGCAAGCGGCGAAATTTATAATATGTATGCCATGACAGCTGCCCACAAAACTTTACCCCTTGGCACTTTTGTCAGAGTGCATAATCTTAAGAACAACAGGAAGATTGATGTCAGAATTAACGACCGGGGTCCCTTTATTCGCGGCAGGATTATCGACCTTTCTTATACAGCCGCAAAAAAACTTGGAATTGTCGGTTCTGGTACGGCTCCGGTTGAAATCGTCGCACTCGGTGCTGTTTCTAAGCCGAAGACGGCGGGCAGCACAGGCCCATCCTATGTCCCTGTAAACTATTATCAGGGAAGTTTTACAATTCAGATCGGTGCATTCAGTGACCGGAAAAACGCTGAGAGACTGAAACGAAGACTTAATCGATCATACAAAAATGTGCATATAACAACCTATTACGACGGATATGACACCTTCTACAGGGTGCGGGTGGGCATATGTTCGACCCTGGAAGAGGCGGAAGCGTATGAAAAAATCATAATTAAAAACGGATATAAGGATGCCTTTGCAATTGCAGAAGACAAGTAGGGGATTCAGCCCGGATATTTCCCGAGTATGGTTCGTCCATTTGCAAGCATCAGGGATGAAATCAGATAAATTCTTTATGTGAAATTCGGGTGGGTCGATCTACAGAGCTTCAATTTCTATCAGGGATGATGTTATGATACTTGAGTATAAAGGTCATAAGCCAAAAATCGGAAAAAATGTTTTCATAGCGCCTACAGCTACGGTTATTGGAGATGTGGAAATAAAAGACGGCGCAAGTATCTGGTATGGCACTGTTTTAAGAGGCGATAGGGCCGCCGTATCAGTGGGCGAAAATTCCAATATTCAGGATAACTGTACTGTACATGCCGATCCTGACAAACCTGCAATTATCGGAGACAATGTAACGGTTGGCCACAATGCAGTTATTCACGCTTGCACTATAGAAGACAACTGTGTCATCGGTATTAATGCCGTTGTACTCACTAGCGCATATGTAAAAACCGGTTCTGTTGTTGCAGCAGGTTCCGTGGTTAAACAGGGCCAGGTCGTAGGACCTTATCATCTTATGACCGGTATTCCGGCTACGTTAAAGAAGGAGCTGTCAAAAGCTTCTGCTGAAAAACATAGGGAAACCGCAGAAAGTTATTCACAACTTGCGCTTGAGTACATGACAATAAAAAAAGCCTGTGAATAAAGCGGCTTTCATTATTACCTAAAACCTTCACAAACAATCTTGATGGCTTCGTAAATCCCGCTTGAGCGGGACTGCGTTGCGCTTCATTTCGTTGTCATTGCGGCGTACGCTAAGTACGCACCCTTCGGGAGCGCCGATTTCACCGGGGCGGCAAACTCGACGCTTGCAGGATTTAGGTGTTAATATAATCGGAACTCTGCTTAATCAGAGCTCATAATCGCCTTCCATCTCGAGAATGAATTCGCCAGGGACCTCTCCTGCTTTGACCTCGAACTTACCCTCGCCTTTGAGGTTAGCCAGCTTGCCAGTCCCTCTATAAACTTTCCACGTACCTGTTGTGAGCTTTGATTCTCCGTCACGGTAGCCTTCAAAGCGGCTGTAGACCGAACCGTACTGAAAGTCGGTGACAGTATAACCTTGCATGGGACCGCTGCCTCCGACGCGGTCATGGAAGTTGACGCTTCGGCGGGAGACAAATTCACCTGCCACACCTACTTCATAGCGAAGCGGTTCACCCTCCAATTCAACCAGTTGCAACGAGTGCCCGAATTCATCGTGGACGTGGAGGGCTTCCCTCCGGGTAACGCGAACTTTGTAAGTAGCTTTTCGTATCATACCTTTCTCCTTTCACTAATGGTTACTGGAAAAACTAACTATAAAAATTTTATCCGCCTGTTATTGTGCTGTCAACATCGAAATCATCAGTAGTCTTTCGATAGCCTCAATAACTGCCCAAAACCTTAAAATAGTCTGTCTTATCAGCAAGCAAATCGAGTATGGGTTTGAACGATTTTGACTCAGCATCAGCCTCAAGGTCCACATAAAACATATACTCCCACGGTTTTCCATGGATGGGCCGTGATTCAAGCTTCACCAGGTTTATTCCGTTATCTGCATATATTTTCAAGACCTCATAGAGGGCTCCCGGCTGGTTGCCGGTTGCAAAGATAAAAGACGATTTGCGCCGCGGCCCTTTTTCGAGTTGGTCTGTGCCAATAACCACAAAGCGCGTATAGTTTCTTGGATTGGTCTCAACCCCTTCCTCTATAACTTCCATCCCGTAAATTTCGGCGACCTCCTTGCTGGCAATTGCTGCATCGTCCGGATTCCCTGCTTGGCTGATCTCCTTAACAGCCCCGGCAGTGTCCTTGACCGGAATCAGTTCCCAACTTGAATGGCGATCCAGAAACTGGCGGCACTGCTGAAAGGCCATAGGGGGAGAGAGGACACGACTGATGGAATCAATCCCAGCTCCCGGGTGGCCGATCAAATGGTGTATAATACGAAGTGTGATCTCACCGACAATCCTCAGATCATATTCCAGGAGAAGATCATAGTTTTCATGTATACTGCCGGTCAGGGAATTTTCCAAAGGCACCACCCCGAAATCGACTTCGCCCTTCTTAACCGCTTCGAAAATCGCCTTGAATGAAGGGGTGGGCACGGCTGCCACCTTTGTCCCAAAATATTGGGTACAAGCCTTATGGCTAAATGTCCCCATCTCTCCCAGAAATGCGGCCCTTTGCATTCCCGTCCCGTTGATTTTACCCAGGTGCTCAACTGCGGTGGCCTTATCAAGATAGTCAAAGTCGAGCTGCTTCCCGATAACCGGTGCGATCACGTATATGTCTCGCGTCAATTGTCCGAACTGCTTTGGATAAAGACTCTGGGGACCATCCGAAAGGGCCTCGTCCGGGTTATGATGCACTTCGATCATCAGGCCGTCTGCACCTGCGGCGATGGCGGCACGCGCCATGGGGCTGACTTTCTCACGGATACCGGTGGCATGGCTGGGATCGATAATTACCGGTAAATGGGTAAGATTCTTAAGCACAGGAATGGCAGACAGGTCAAGGGTGTTACGGGTATAGGGTTCAAAGGTTCGAATTCCGCGTTCACATAGAATAACGTTGTCATTTCCCTCAGAAAGGATATATTCGGCTGACATGAGCCATTCCTCAATGGTGGATGAAAGCCCTCTCTTTAAAACAACCGGTTTTCCGATACGGCCAACGCACTTCAAAAGTTCAAAGTTTTGCATGTTCCGAGCCCCAACCTGAACGACGTCTACATACTTCATCATCATATCGGCTTGCGCAGGTGAAGTGATTTCGGTCACAACTCCAAGCCCTGTAACTTCCCGAACCTCGGCCAGAATTTTGAGCCCCTCTTCCTGCAGGCCCTGGAATGAATAAGGGGAGGTTCTGGGCTTGAAGGCTCCTCCGCGAAACAGGACAGCTCCATACCTTCTGACTTCCCGGGCAATGGTCAGGGCCTGGTCCCTGCTTTCAACAGCGCAAGGTCCGGCGATAATTGTAATCCGTTCCCCACCTACTGCCACATCCCCAACCTGAACAAGGGTGTCTTCGGGGTGTAACTGCCGACTCACAAGTTTGAACGACGTGGAAATAGATATCACTTTGGCCACCCCGGGTAACTGCTCGAAAAAATCGACGTCCCGGCTTACCTTGCCCACAGCCCCAATTATATTTTGGCCGGACTCGGACATTTCGCGAACAATGCACCCCTCTTTGAAGAGAATGCTTCTGATTTTGTTTTTTTGGTCTTGGGTGAACCCCTTTTCCAGTACGAGAATCATAATGAACCTCCTTTGGCTCCTTTTTTAGCGTTGATGCCCATCCTTTTACACCTAAAACGTGATGGCTTCGTAAATCCCGCTTGAGCGGGACTGCGTTACGCTTCATTTCGTTGTCATTTCGGCGTACGCTAAGTACGCACCCTTCGGGTACCGCGTTAGCGGGATGACACGAAATTCGCGCGCCTTGAATTTGGAGCTTTTTACTTTGCCATCGCAATTTTGACTTTTTACGAGACTGTCAAAACGTGCATAACCAATAAAAAAAAGCCCCGAGAATCATCTCCCGGGGCTTTAAAAATAAACCCCGGACAGACCTGCTCAATGGTCCATCCGGGGTGTTTAACTTGTGGTGTTATACAACCGGATGGACGCTTCTAAAATTAAAAAAGAAGCGCCCAAAAACGTTCTGCAACCTATTGATACAAAGTTTTATCATCGATATAATTCCTAACCCACAATTTTTTCATCTATCAACTACTCCACTCTTTGATAAATGTCAAGAATTGTTTGCAATAGCGGATATAAATATTGCGATTTTTGCATGATGTGGTAAAAAAACCTTAGGGTTATAAAAATAATACAAAATTTGAAATGCGGGGTAAACCTGGTGAGAACCCTTGAGATTCACGGCAGCACAGGTGTTTCGACCATACTGGTCGGTGAGCGGCTTCAAAATCTGAAAAGATACATTCCAGCCGGAAAGGCTGTGATTATCACAGACAAGAATGTCCTGCACTTATATCAGAAAGATTTTCCGTCCTATGAAGTCATAAAAATCGAAAGCAATGAAAAGATCAAGAACCTAGATACGGTCCGTTACATATATGGAAAGCTTGTGGAACTTGAGGCTGACCGTTCAACCTTTATCATCGGAATCGGCGGCGGTATTGTCTGCGATATCGCCGGTTTTGTTGCATCGACTTACCTGCGCGGCGTGAGGTTCGGATTTGTTTCCTCAACCCTGCTGTCACAGGTTGATGCCAGCGTTGGTGGAAAGAACGGTGTCAATTTCGAAGGATACAAAAATATGATCGGCGTTTTCAATCAACCCGAATTTGTTATCTGCGACCTTAATCTCCTGAATACCCTGCCGGAAAAAGAGATTTTATGCGGTATGGCCGAGATTGTAAAGCATGCCGCCATAGGAGATCCCGATCTGTTTGCGTATCTTGAAGAACATTATCAAGAAGCTTTAGCCCCAGATATCGGGGTGATAGAAAAGCTGGTATATGATTCTGTCGTAATAAAGTCAGCCATTGTAAACAGGGATGAAAAGGAAAAAGGGGAACGCCGCAAACTGAATTTTGGCCATACATTCGGACATGCCATTGAAAAAACTACCGGAGTCCCCCATGGGGAGGCTGTCAGTGCCGGTATGGTGATGGCTTCAGCTCTTTCCGTAAAAAGAGGTCACCTGCAGGCTAAAGATGCCGAAAGGATCAAGAAACTGCTTCAAAAACTGAAACTCCCCACCAGACTTCAAGCCGACAGAAAAACGGTGCTTGATGCTTTGCAAAAGGATAAAAAGCGCAAAGGAGACAGTATATACTTCGTGCTGCTCAACAAAATCGGCAATCCCTTTGTGGATCAAATATCGATAAAAGAACTGGAAGATGTGATATATGATTTATGTTACTAAGGCGAGCATAATAAAGTGGACATGTCTAAATCAAAACGCTCGGATTAGTAGTTAGGGATAAGGTGAAATCCCATATTTGCAAGATAAAAGAACAAGGGTTTTCTTCTGGAAGCTGTCTGGTCGAGGCCGAAGGAAAACGTGCGCTGGCTTGTCAGGCCACATTAAAATATGAAAACAACCAAACGTATCGGCTTATTACCTCCATTCATCTGTCGCGTCCCGAAAACTATCTTTCCATTTATCAGTCTGGATGCAACTTTTCCTGCCGCAAATGTCATTCCTGGTATTTCAGTAAAATAAAGGATGGCGCCTGGTACACGCCTAAGGAAATTCTAAAAGAAGCCATTGCATATGAGAAGTTGGTTACCCTGGTGGAGCCTAAGGCCAGAGCAACTTCCTGGCATGCCCATGATACCTGTCGATGCTGCGGGAGTTGCGTTCTTTTCGGAAAGCGATCGAATTCGTGTCCCGGCATCTTGAGTCCTGAATCGATTGTGTTGAGTCCCCAGGGATTTGGACCTGTGCGCAATATCGTAGGTTTTACAGGCGGTGATCTGACCTGCTGCCCGGAATTCTATGGAGAGTGTGCGCGCTTGATCCATAAACACACCAGCCTCTGGGTATTGATCGAAACCAATGGTTACGGGCTCACCCCGCAAAATCTCGATTATTTAAAGAATGCCGGTGTGGATGCCTTTTGGCTCGACATGAAAGCTTATGACGCTGATAAACATAAATGGCTTACCGGATGTTCAAATGACACTATTTTGAGGCTGCCGGAAGAAATTCTCAAGCGGGGATTTGTACTGGAAGTTTTGTCACTCTACATTCCCGGTCTGGTCGAAGCCGACGAGCTTGAAAGCATTGCCCTGAGTCTTAAAGAAGTCGACAACTCAATTCCGTTTACCATTCTTGCTTTTTTCCCTGAATACCGTATGAAGGATTATAAAAGTCCAACCGTAAAGGAAATGATAGAAGCTTATAACCGGGCAAAGGCGACCGGGCTAAAGAATATACGCCTGGGAAATGTCGGGGTCTTTGCACCTACTGAAGAGGACCAGCAATATTTGATGGCTCATGTTGAAAAGGGTGTGTTTTGATTGCTCATCGATTATAAGAACGGAAAAAGATAAGCAAACTTTCGACCAGTTCGGCCATAAAGCCGTAGTCCAGCTTTTCCATGGTATCTGATGACAGGTGATAATGGGGATTGCGAAAAAATGCCGTATCCGTAATCATGACAGCTTTATAACCTTGATCCCAAAAGGAAGAATGATCACTAAGTCTCACGGAAGGAAGCATCCATCCGCCAAATGGAACGGTTAGCTCGACCACCGGAAGTTCCGGGTTTCTGCGGAAAGCCCGGAATAAAGCCTTTGTAAAACCTCTGGAGTTTAAATTGCCCACAATGCCTATAAAGTTTCCTTGTTCGGGATAGCCGAGAAACATCAACGGAAACGGATAGCTCTGGCATCCCGGTTCATGGCAGGTGTAGCCCACCATCTCAAGGCAGATCATACCGTCTATCTGTTCTTTTTCTTTCCTGGCCTTTAAGGCATAAACCCTGCTTCCCATGTACCGTGTACCAAAAACCGGAGGTTCCTCCAGCGCAAATGAAACTAATTCCACGGCCAGGTCCAGTTCTTTATGCCCTTTCAGCTCTTTTAAATGCCGTGCAGTCTCCAGCTGGACGGCAATTGCGCTGGCATTATCATCAGCACCCACCGTTCAGGCTACCGAATCATAGTGGGCACCTAAGATAAAGCGTTTGGTGGGATTTTCACAAAAAGAGATTTCCGCTACGACATTGGCAACCGTAAAATTCCGGTATTGATACGGTTCGCAATGTACCGGCAGGCCGATGTCTTGATAAAATGTTTCGATGTATTCTTCTGTCCTTTTGAGGTTTTCAGGCAGGGAGACACTCCGTTCACCAATGGTCTTCGTGAGTGTCTTGAGGTGATCCTGCAATCGTTCAACGGTCTTTTCGATGTCGATCATTGATATCTCCTGACCTTGGGCAATTGCCGGGCAAACGGCAAAAACCGTGAGAAATAAACCCGGTAAAAGAATAAACCATTTCATCGATAAAACAGACTGGCCATACTTGCAAACAAGTAATCTAACTCGGACAAATATGACCTCCTGACACCTCATCTAACCACGAACCTGCCTGCCAGCCGTCGGGCAGGCTGCCAGCCGTCGGGCAGGGATCACGAAGGATAATAAAGGTAAAAAGAAAATCTTCGTGGTGAAAAAGATTTTGCCAGAAAAAAGGCACAAAGCAGAAGTTAATTGAAAACCGATGAAATATCAATTATAATTTTATTCCATGGGTACATGTAATTACTGCGAAAAAAGCGCTGTGACCATCTCAAATACCATCGGCTTTTGTGCCGACTGTATCAGGGCCCATTTTGAGGTTGTCTGGCCGCAAATTAAAAAGGTTCACCAGCACAGTCGAAGGGCATACGGCCTTCCGGAGAATCCCCCCCGTGCAGCAGACGGCATCCCCTGCGGATTTTGCTTTCACGGATGCCGAATTCCTGACAGGGGAACAGGTTTTTGCGGTCTGCGGAGAGTGCAAAACGGCAAAATTTGCGGAGGAAGGCCTCACGAGGGAAATCTGTATTACTACTACGATCCCCTTCCGACAAACTGTGTCGGTAATTTTGTCTGTCCCGGCGGTACCGCCTGCGGATATCCCGAATATTCTGTTTCCAGAGGTCCAGAGCATGGCCACAGGAATCTGGCCGTATTCTATCATGCCTGTGCATTTAACTGTCTGTACTGTCAGAACTATCATTTTAAGACGCAGACATTTTCTACCAAAAAGATTTCGGCGAAAAGACTCGCCAAAAACGCAGACAAAAAAACCACCTGCATCTGCTATTTCGGCGGCGACCCGACGCCACAGATCCTTCATGCCATAAAGACTTCAAAAATTGCCATTAAAGAAGCCAACGGCGGCATCATGCGAATATGCTGGGAAACAAACGGTGCCATGCAGGAGCCTTTCCTGACAATGGCGGCTGATTTGTCCTTAAGGTCAGGCGGATGCATCAAGTTCGATCTAAAGGCCTGGGACGAGGGCATTCACCGTTCCCTTTGCGGTGTTACAAATACAAAAACCATAGAGAATTTCCAGACCCTGGCCGCATGGACAGAACAAAGGCCGAAGCCGCCTTTACTCATTGCCAGCACCCTGCTTGTCCCGGGATACGTGGATGAACCCGAAGTGGCAGAAATCGCCCGGTTTATTTCAGACCTTAACCCGGAAATTCCTTACAGCCTGCTGGCATTTTACCCGCAATTTTACCTCAGCGATCTTCCCACCACATCGCAATCCCACGCGCTCCGCTGCCGGGCTGCTGCCGAAAAGGCGGGCCTGCGAAATGTCCATATCGGAAATGTGCATCTGCTAAGAGAGGATTATTAAAAATTTCTTTTGACCCCCCGCCGCACCCATGCCAGGCCGATACGACCCCACAGATCATACAGTAAAAGCCAGTAGGGTATCATCTTCTCAATCAGGGGGGTAAGGTAACAGAGTCTTATCAAGTCTCTATAGAGCTGGTGGATGTCATCTGTATCGATAAATATTCGGGTGCCTTGATGACGGAAGCCCCATCTTCGCGAAATTTTTTGAGCCGTCAGTTCACCATCCCGCATAGTGATCACTGCATTGAAAGGACCCGCCGGCGTATAAGGTTCCGTTGACAAATTGTTGAGTGACTCCACCGCTGCGGTCACGAGACCGGCCTGCCATGAATCGGCATCAAAATCCTGCGAACCGGTGGTTTTATCGATAGGATAGACGTTGATCATCCTGATCGCTTCTTGGGCCTGGTGACAGGCAACAGGACAGCCCGAGAAGAAAATGGGGCGTAAACCATGGGGAGCAAGAGATGCGGAAAAAAACTCCACCTCGGGCATCGGCTTTCCATTAACTTCCAGTCGACTAATACGTGAAGTTAAGGTATGGGCCAGAAATCCCTCTGTACCCGAAGCGGCGTGCATGCCCAGAAACATGATCGCTTCTGCATCTTTCAGGTCTCCCATGCCGGGCACCGGTCCGAGCCTGTAGCCGGAAATGACCTGCGCCCGTGGGTCGATCCGTTCGGGAATAATGTTATAACCTGTTCTGTGGAAGTCCTTTACTATTATGTGCTCAACACCGGCATCAAAGAGTCCTTTAACTACTTGATTGACATCCTGTGTCATTCCGACACAGGCACGACGCCAGGCTTTGGTCATAAATGATGATGCCCTATAATTCCAGCAACAGGAGCTACCCTCAATATCGGAAATAATAAGGATACTTTTAAAACGCGTGCTCATTTTTTAAAATATTCCGACCTTTGCGGTTATAATTATCGCCGTGGCTTAATCCAAAGCCGGGTACTTTGGGCCTGGATTCTTTATTGAAGACTGCACGCTATTGAAACCCAATTTTTTTTTGTAAGTATCTCGATTATTTCAAAACCAAGATTTTCCATCTTCTCCATAACCATATCCTTGTTCTCTTCAATAATACCTGAACAAACAAATATACCATTGTCTGCCATAACCCTTTTGACGTCATCCAGCAGGGTCAAAATCGCATCTGATGTTATATTGGCGGCAACAAGATCAAACCGTTCCGCCATCTTATCAACAAGGTTGCCGGTTATGACTTTGAACATTGACTTTTCTATCCTGTTTTGCATCAAATTATTGCGGGCAACATCTGAAGCAACTTCATCATTGTCTGTTCCCCAGACCTTTCCAGCGCCCAGTTTTGCAGCCGCGATCATCAAGATGCCGGAACCGGTGCCTACATCCAGAAAAAAATCTCCCCTTTTCAGATACTTTTCAATCATGCTGACGCACAGACTCGTGGTGGTATGCGTACCAGTACCAAAAGCCATACCCGGATCAATCTCAAGAACGATTTCATCCTGACCCCGGGAATATTCACGCCATGCAGGTTTCACCACGATGTTTGCACTGATCTTCTCCGGCCAGAAATAGGCTTTCCACGATTCAGCCCAGTCTAGTTCATTCATGTCAGAATAAACAATTCTACATATAATGCCTTTTTCCTTTTCGAGCCTTGCCAGCCTTTCTTTTAAAACCTGACATCTTTCTTCAGATTTTTCATTTTCGGGGAAATAACCGATCACCGCATAATGTTCGGGCTTTATTGCATCTTCCCCCCAACCTTCCGGGGGTTCTACATCCGGTTCCTCTACCACTACGCCCTGTAGCTCGAAGTCATAAAACACATCTGAAATAAGATCTGTGGCCAATTGTTTATCTTTATAATCAAATATAACTTTTGCTTCGATCCATTTCATTTAACTTCTCAATAATCAAATATGATGGTTTAGTAAAAAGTCAAAACTTGCTGAATTATTCAATTTTACGCATTCATAATGTCTTTAAATAATTCGTAATTCCTAAATTCCTAAATTCCTTAATCCATGTAAAAAGGACTTTTTACATGGGCATCAAATATAACTTTTGCTTCGATCCATTTCATTTAACTTCTCAATAAGTTGTTGGAGCCGAATTTATTATCTAATACTCCAGAACTTTTACTTTGATCCATTTCATGGTTTTTTAGAGAAAGTTTCCTTTGGTGGATTAAAGTAGCCGTGTTTTATATGCGGAAAAGATTTTCGAATTCGGCTGAAAAAATTTTTCATACCCACCGGCATTCCATGCTTTGCGACAACGGACACGATATTCAAATATCTGACCGGATCAAAATTCAAATTCCGCCATTGGATCATATTTATCGGATACCGCCTTATAAAGTCCGTCAGCGCGTCCATTTCTTCCGGAGTATCGGTAAACCCCGGACAGTTCAGGTAGTTTATGGCTACAAATTTTCCCCGTTGAAGCGCAATATTTATGCTTTTTTTTACATCAGAGAAGTCATAACCTATTGGTTGAAAATATGCATCATAGCATTCTTTTCTAACACTGTTGAGGCTTATACGGATGCTGTCAAGACCCGCGTCAAACAGGTTTTGAAGGATATCCGGCCTGCTTCCGTTGGTGTTCATGTTTATGGTGCCGTCAGGTGTATCTGAACGTATTAAGCCTATTGCCGGCAAGATAACGTCGGCTGCCAGCAATGGGTCTCCTTCACACCCCTGCCCAAAGCTTACAATGCTTCGTTTTACCCTCCTTATGTGTTCAAGGGCCACTTCCGCGATTTCTTCGGGTGACGGCGTAAAAGCGATCCTGTCCTGGCTGTGAGGGATTCCGTCATTTTTCTGAAGAGAGAGGCAGCCCAGGCAACGGGCGTTACAATGTCCGGACGTAGGCAGCGGCGCCTCGTATCTTCCCAGAAAAAAATTCTTTCCGGCCGGACACCCATATTCCAGTGCACATTTTTCAAGATGCTCTCTTAGCCTGTTAGCCGGCATTTTCTTCTTCATCTGGCGGATCCCGGCGATGACGTCTTCGGGTTTCATCAGCCTCAAATCCTGCCGTCTTTCTTTGTCCACAAGTATCACGGCGGATCTGAACTTGCCCCTGTACCATCCCACCGCACCGTATGAAAAAAGGGGCAGATATCCGGCCCCCTCGTCCTCCCTGTAAGCGCTTACATAAGAAATTACGTATCCGGGCGAATTAAATGCGGCCACCGGAAATATCGGCTCTCCGGGTGCGTATGGATTCTCCTCAAGGGTTTCGAAACGGTGGTTGTCCATATTGTACAGGATGGGTCTTCTATCCGGCATAAGCATAAGTTCCCCGCCTAAAGGCATATCGATGGTTTCATCAAATGCCAGGGGAACCAAAGATGGACCGTCCATACCAACGGCTGCGTACCCTTCAAGGTCAAAAATCTCTCCAGCCTGATTCGCGACAACGGCTGTCACGAGGGATTTTTTCTTTTTTCCTGACTTGTCGTAATCGGATTTCCAATCTGTTAGTTTGAGTAATTTTGTCATTTGATATTCGGGTTTTGCCTGAATATGACTTTTCGTTCAGGCACTATATGCCTTCTATTACCATGCTCATCTTTAAGTACACCTTAATGTTGATGGTTTCGTAAAAAGTCAAAACTTCCTGCCCGCCGGCCGGCAGGCGGGGCTGAATTATTCAATTTTACGCATTCATAATGTCTTTAAATAATTCGCAATTCCTTAATCCCTTAATTCCTTAATCCATGTAAAAAGGACTTTTTACATGGGCATCAATGTTGCAAAATCAACAAAAGTAACTTCTCAATAAATTCTGGAGCCCTTTGGTGATAAAATATAAAAGAGCTGGCTGTTTGAGTGTTGTTTATGGTCGCTTCCAACGTTAGGGTATACATCGAAACTCAATAAGATATAATGTTTGAAAATAAATCAACAATAGATTATTAGTAAATTAAATATTTGGACTAAATAATATTTACGGAGGATCGTCAAATGAAAAGCTATCGGAAAGAATTGTGGTTTGATGTGCCGACCCGGCGAGCGCTGATCAATATTACCCCGCAAGTTGAAAAGTGTTTAAGAGAAAGCGGCATCAAGGAAGGATTTGTACTTTGCAACGCGATGCATATAACAGCCTCAGTATTTATCAATGACGATGAATCGGGCCTTCATCATGACTATGAAGTATGGCTTGAAAAACTGGCACCCCACGAGCCGGTTTCGCAGTATCGGCATAATGTTGGCGAGGACAACGCCGACGCGCATATGAAAAGACAGATCATGGGGCGTGAGGTGGTTGTGGCGGTCACGGAAGGCCGGCTCGATTTTGGCACCTGGGAGCAGATATTCTACGGCGAATTTGACGGAAGACGACGTAAGCGGGTTTTAGTAAAGATAATCGGGGAATAGTCTGCATTTCTGTAACTTAGTCCAAAAACCCCTCCTTAATGGTAATATCACTTTGGCTTTTGATTTGCGACAGCAACGCAGCAAAGGTTGTGTACTTCTTTTGCTGGAGCAATCTTTGCGTTATAGCTGCTTTTCCTTTGTAAAATTCTTCGAATTCAGGCATTTTTCTCTCCCTGAATTGAATAACATAATACCCTTTTCCCCCTTTTATGACTTTTTCCGGCAATTTTTTTTCATTTGTAAGCTTAAAAGCAGCCTCGGAAATTTCGCGCTCAAATCCAATTTTAGGAATCGAATCATTACGTTTGTACAAGCCGGTGGTTGTTGGAGCTAAATTATAATTTTGGCTTTCCGTGCTCATGGATTTGCCGCTTTTTAAAGCAGAAAGAAACGCATCTGCGTCCTTGCTTGCTTTCGCATCCTGCCTTTCCTTCACCAAATCAGCCCGGACCTCTTTTCTTACCTTCTCGAATTCGGGTATCTTTTCGGGTATTTTCTCAATCACATGGAGAATGTAATACCCGTCTTCAAAATCCTGGATATCGCTAATATCCATAACCGAAAGATTAAAAGCAGTTGATGCAAATTTTTTTGGATTATTGATACCCTTTTCCGGGCCCTTTTTTGTAAAAAAATCTGTGGTCAAAACGTTCAGGTTTCGTTCTCTTGCAGATTGTAAAAGGTCGTCACCTTCAAAAGAAACATCGGAAACCGCCTCTGCTATGTCGTATGCAAGATATTTTGCCCTTTCATCGGTAAGTTTCTTTTGTATTTTCTTTTCGGCTTCATCAAAAGAAAGGGTAGATGCTTCATTTACCTTTTCAACCTTGATAATATGCCATCCAAACCGGGTGCGCACCGGTTCACTGATCTCTCCGGCTTTCATGGAAAAAGCCTTGTCAGCAAAGGGTTTTACCATTGCTTCCTTTCTGAATGCGCCAAGGTATCCTCCCCTGTCTCGGGATGGACCTTCGGAATACTGTTTTGCCAGTTCGGCGAAATCTTTACCTCCTTTGGCCATCATCATAATATCGAACGCTTTTCTTCTCGTTTTTTCAACAGTCTCAGAGTCTGCATCCTTGTCGGCCTTTATCAGTATATGCCGGGCTTCAACAGTTTTTGGTGTTTTAAACTCTTCCTGGTTTTCATCATAATAATACTTTATCTCTTCGTCAGCAATTGTAACCTCAGACCGGTATATATCCGGGTCAAAATGCAGGTAACGGACTTTCACCATAGCATCTGTTTTATATTTTGCTTTATGATCTTCAAAGAATGCCTTTATTTCCTCTTGGGACGGCTTGATATTTTTATTACTGCCGGGATCAAACAACACAAAATCGATATTTACCGATGCATTGGTCCAATTGAACCATTCCCTGGCCTCCTCTCCTGAAACCTTGACAGAACTTGTAATGAACGTTCTTAATTTTTCAATCAGCATTGCCTCTCTCTGAGCAACCTCGAATTCTTCAGGGGTCATTCTAAGACGACCCAGGACATTATTATAGAGGCGGTTATCAAATACTCCGGCATTCTGAAACGCGCCTATTTTCATGATTGCGCCGGCAAGCTCTTTGTCGGAAACTCGAAATTTAAGCCTCCGGGCTTCCTGAACCCAAAGTCTATTGTCTATCAGTTGATTTAAAGCTTGCTTCCTTACCTGAAGCATCTTTATCATTTCATCATTCAAATTGTTTCCGAATCTTTGGCGTAACTTCTCGATGAGATTGTTGTATGCCTCTCTATATTCATCCAGAGTGATTTGATCTCCGTTTACAAGGGCAACTCTGCCGATCCTCTGTGCCCGGAAACTTCCTACCCCCCAAAATACAAATACAACCACAATTGCGCCTAAAAGTATCTTGATTAACCAACTGCCGGCCTTTTTACGCATTAACCTGAGCATATAGTTCCTTTCTATCATATATAACTTTCGTCATTATTCGTGAAATATAAGGGCTAAACAATGATCGTCATTGGCTTTTGCCGTCGATCAATCTTTGACCCCACAGACTCGGCACAAAAAGCGCACCGATATTCATACTTGTCACCTTCAGGCAGGACAAGCAAAAGGCGTTTCCGGACAGAAACTGCTCGTTTACAGCGCGGACAATAAAGCTCCGTTGCCTCAAACTCTTTGAACATTCCTGTCTCTGTGGTCTGCGGAGTAAATGCACCCCGTTGTTTTATAAAGTCTTTCGGATTCATCGCCGTACCTGTTAAAAAATCAATTTGTCGTCTTAAAATAAAAGCATAATACAGATTAAAGAAAATCTTGTATGTTCAACATGTTGTAAATTTTAAATAATTAATAATATTGCCTGTCTTCAATTTTGTCAACACCTTCTCGCCTGCTTATCATTCAAAATAAATATTGACACAATCAACAGTTTTTGTTTAGCTTTAAATAATTGGGGCTGTAGCTCAGCTGGGAGAGCGCATGACTGGCAGTCATGAAGTCGTCGGTTCGATCCCGATCAGCTCCACCAATGATTATAAGGGGTTAGCTAAATTAGCAACCCCTTTTTTGGTGGAATTTTCATGACTGGGTGCAAATAGGTGCGGTTTCAGAATCTAATTGATCAACTTCTGATTTATTAGATCCAGGTATCCAGTGATAATATGTATCAATGGTAATCTTAATCGAATGATGTCTGTCCAAGTTGCTTGCTGACATCAGCAATATTATGGCCAACCCCGGGCGCCTATAAGAAGGAGCTTGATGAAAACGCTCAACGTGCCAGGGTGTCATATGAGCGTAAAGTAAAGGCTAAATCTGGTAAAAATGTAAAAATCTCCCACAGGCCCAGGACTAAATAGTTGCTGCAAATTTATCGCACAAAAAAACCCGGCGCCGAAGCGACCGGGTTGCTGTTGTAGATTTCTAACCAGCAATAATTCTAAAACCTATTTTAATTGTTGTTGATGATTAAATCCTCTCTTTTGGCTTCGTCTGATTCACTTCGCATTAGGTGCAAGGTGAGCTTGGCTAAGAAATAGTAATATCCATTTTCGGATAAAGACGCAATCTTTTTTAAGATTCCCTGTTGAATTCCTTTCTGCAGGTATTGTGTGTCTATAGAGCATATTAGACTAAGATCGACCACATAATCCCTCTTGTAGCCAGGCGGAGCTGATATATAGAACTTGGAAGTTATCACATTTTCTTTCAAATCAAGTTCATAGTTAGGTTTATCTTTGAAAGGTTCGAGATACTGGTTACAGGGAAGGAGTGGAACTATTGATGTGTATTTGGACCGAGGTGTCCCGTTATCCTGTTGGAGATCGCAAGTGTTGTTCAAAACCATAACAGGCAATTTCTGCTTTAGCGCTTTACCTTCATCTTTCAGAACAAGGACAGGCACTTCCTCTAGTACATCACCTTGGGATAGGTGCTCCAAAGCGCTAGTGGCAAATAGCCAGTTTAAATAACGATCTTTCTTTCTTATTAACTGATAAAGTTTAGTGCCGGTTTCCGGGGAGATGTTAGGAAACGTTTCCCTCATCAGGTCCACAAAGCTTTTAGTCATATTTCAACTTCTTCAAAGAAGGAATCGATGAAATCTGAATAAGCCTGTCTTTCTTCTGGATTATGTTCTCGATGTCCAGGGAAAAGACTCTGGCAAAATTCGACCCATTGAAGTTCTGTTTTCTGGTGAGAGGGGACTTCGAGTTCAACTTCAAACCTATCTACGTTGCTTGCGTCCCCAAGAGAAAATTTACTTGGCTTATGAACAGTTTGATTAGAAGGGATATTATAGTTGGTCCCAGAATTGACCCAAAAGGTGCATGTAGAAGCAGGAGAAATCTCTATTGGTGTTACGTCTCCCATAAATCCTATAGACACGTAACCACATCGAATCCATATGTTTTTACATGATTCCTTATTGAGATCATCCTCTTCTTCCAGTTCGATATCGCCCTTATAATAGTCTCTTAAGAGTTTGTCTCTAACGGCAGCATTAGTTTCTTCTATGTTCAACATTTTTTAACCCTCCTGGGCATACCTCAAAACGAGTATAATTTGACAATCTCCTCCAAATGATTTGGAATCTTTTCAAAGAATAACCCTATCTCTTCTAATGAGAATGACCTATCTGGATCTTCTTTAACTGCAAATGTGTTTAAATCATTTTCCATTAGAATCATCGGTACTGAGCTTTCAGAATCTTTAGAGTAACCTCCCGATTTAAATCTAACCCAAGAATTAATATTAAAACCAAATTGTTTATATTTTTTAAATGAATGCACTTGAAAACCGTCTACTCCTGAAAAAGGGCCTCCTTTATCCTTAAATTCGTCTTTGCAGAACTTGTTCACAATATAGCTGGCTTCACCCTTAAGGGACATCCTTTCTGTTATAAAAGCCAGCCTCTGTACCCTTAGCTCATTCTTTTCTTTAAAACCACAGAAGAATTTAGACGCAATAGCGCTGAATTTTTCCATATTTAAAACTTCAGTGTCCTCGATGGCTGGAGAATGAATAAAGTCCGTTCGCACAAGAGAAATGGTCAAGTTCCATTTTTTGTCCTTCGATGTCAATTGAACTCTGGGGATTTCAGCTGGTGCATCTTGTGGAACTGGTAATACCGAACTTGATCCATCAAGCCGCTCCCCCAATAGTTCCAGAGCATCGTTAGCCAGTTTCAAAGAATTGGCAATGTTAAACTCTGGCGTAAATATCACACACATAAATTTTATTACGTGAAAATCCAGCATGTCTCACATTTCCTTATATTGTTTATCTAATTAAAAATGCCACCAAAGTAGTAATTTGTCAAGTTCTGAGGATAGGCTTAGATGTTCTTAGCAAGCTCAATCCGGTCCATGGCCCTTTTTTGTCGATCCTAACTTCTCAGAAATCTCTTGACAACTTTTTTCTTAGACCGATTTTGTGACAAAATGTGACAAAAATTGTTTTTTTGGTTATTTTCTTTCTATTGTTTATACACTACGTTTGTCAATAAGTTATTTATTTTAATAAAAATAGCGAGTTAAAAAGACCCCATGACTCCGTCTGGCAGTCATGATGTCGTCGGTTCGATCCCGATCAGCTCCACCAACTTTTTCAAAAAAAAGGCGCTTTAATCAGGCGCCTTTTTTGTTGGCAAAGCCCTGATAAACCGCAACGAGCAGAAGTAGCCAAAAGAGCGGTCCTGTTTTATTCATCTTTTGGCTGAAAAGCCTTTTGGGGGCATTCCTCAGCATTTTGGTCAGCAGGAACTTCGTGCCCGAAACAGTTGCCATTGGTTTCATCAATTGGTTTGTAAAATTTACAGTCTTTGCGAGACCTTTGAAAAATGCTCAATTTTGTTCAAGTTCAAGGAAGGCGAAAATTTTAACCACCCCGTACGATCTTCCGGACCTACGGGGCAGGCACGAATACATGGGGTATTTTGAGGATAAAGCTAAAGCTTCACTTCGTGCAAAATGTTGAGCCTGACACAGAAATTGGGCAAAAGGGGGCGTTTTGCAACGGTCTCTTTGCATGTCTTCATAATAACCGCCATTTATATAATAATGAAAACCGCTTGACATACGTTTTGAATTTGGATTATATAGATTTTTGTTTTTCATGTGTTTGTGGTCTATAACATACTGAAATTGCATGGCCATAAAAGCTCGTATCGAAAGTAATATAACAGCTTTTCCTTTTAATTTTAACAAATAAAGAGACCTTTGAAAAATGCTCAATTTTGTTCAAGCTCAAGGAAGGCGAAAATTTTAACCACAGGAATACATGGAGTATTTTGAGGATTAAAATTTGAGCCTGACACAGAAATTGGGCAAAAGGGAGCGTTTTGCAACGGTCTCATAAAATAAATAAATTTGCCGAGGTAGCTCAGTCGGTAGAGCAGGGGACTGAAAATCCCCGTGTCGGCAGTTCGATTCTGTCCCTCGGCACCAGTAAAATTAAGGATTTAGCAAAACTTGCTAAATCCTTTTTATTTGAGAGCACAATTTTATCCCTCATCTGTCCTCGTTTGAAATGACTACAGGGGGCAGATGATCTAAGCCATTTAATTTATCAGGTCGATGGGGACTTATGCGACACTTTTGCAAGACTTTATAGGCACTTATGGCGGTTATTTTGTGTTTTTGCGCGTGTGAAGGTGAGTTAAGAAAATTAGGCGGAAATATTGTGTTTCCGGCAAATTTTTACAGATGAGCTCAGAAAATTAAAATGGGTTTTTAGGGATAAATGTGGCTGGGGACCACGACTTTAATAAGGATCGCATCCCTATCCTCCGATTTTCTAATATTATAAGTTTATTGAATTATTTAAGGGATATCCCCAATTTCATATTAGTGATTGGATTGTAAAGATTTAAAAACTCAAAATGAGAATATTATCCTGCCCTTACCCGCAAACAAGTTACCACAAACGATCCTGGATCACCTCGCGGGCCGCATTGCGACCGCAGGCTCCAATAACGCCACCACCAGGATGAGCCCCCGCGCCACACAGGTAGAGACCTTTAATAGGCGTCCGGTACCTTGCCCACCCGCCCAGTGGTCGCTGGAAGTAAAGCTGATGGGGAGTCATGGCACCATGAAAGATATTACCTCCGGTAAGCGAGAATTCCCTCTCCAGGTCCAGTGGGGAGATAGGATCCTTAGCAATGACGGAAGCTCGAAAGCCAGGGGCAAATTCGTCGAGAAGATCAATGCACCGATCGGCAAATATCTCCTTTTCGTCATCCCAGTTACCCTTTGCCAGCTTATAAGGTGCGTACTGAACGAAAATGTTCATGACGTGCTGCCCGGGTGGAGCCAGGCTGTCGTCGAGTACAGAAGGAATTGTGCACTCGAGTACGGGACGCCTGGAGGGGTATCCTCGCCTTGCGTCTTCGTACGCGTTCTCAATCCAATCTAACGTTGGAGAAATGTGAATGGTACCCCGGTGTTGCGGCCCAGGTTCCTTTCCAGGCAGGGCCTTGAAGTCAGGCAGTTCGGAGAGGGCAAGGTTTAACTTAAACGTCGCGCTCGAAAAGTCGAGGGAATTAATACGCCGAGCGAAGTCCTTCGGAAGCTTATTCCTGGGTACGAGCTTGGTGAAGGTTACTTTCGGATCTGCGTTAGAAAGTACTATTCCGGCCCTGATCTCCTCACCAGCTTCAGTTATTACTCCCTGTGCCGATTCACCCTCAACAACGACTTCGTATACGGGACATTCGGTGCGTAATTCCACACCCATATCACGCGCAGCCGCGGCAATGGCGTCACTCAGCGCTCCCATGCCTCCTCGGACGTAGGCCCAGACCCCACGGACACCGTTGGTCTCACCCATAACATGGTGAAAAAGGGCATAAGCTGTTCCCTGGCTTGAAGGACTCGCCATCGCTCCGATGATTGCGTCTGTTGCAAGCGTCACTTTGAGTTCTTCGCTTTCAAACCACTCATCGAGGAAAGCAGAGGCTGGGCCTGTCAGCATCGCCGCAAGACGATAGAAATCCTTTCCGAGCCGACGAACCCGCAAACCAAGCTTAATGAGCTGGAGCCATGAGCGGATGTCGAAAGAAAGCGGATCCGGAGGCGTCTGGTCCAGCGTCGGCCCAATGACCGCCACAAGCTTTTCGAGCATTTTCTCATACCGTGGAAATGCCTCAGCATCTTTTTTGCTGAACTTTGCTATTTCGCGCTTCGTGATTTCCCGGTCAGGGCCCATGAGTAGGTACCGACCGTCGGGAAAGGGAGTAAAAGAAGAGGGATTTCTCGGTAAAAGCTGGAACCCGTATGTTTTGAGGCGTAGCTCATGTATGATTTCAGGCCGAAATAGCGAGTTGACATATGCAAGCCGTGAAAACTTGAAGCCAGGCACAACTTCTTCGGTGACTGTGGCGCCGCCAATAATATGGCGCCGCTCCAGGACGAGAACGTTTAGACCGGCTTTTGCAAGATAACAGGCAGCAATCAACCCGTTATGACCCGCTCCCACAATGATTGCATCATATATTATCATTCTGACTACTCCGGTCTTCAGTTGATGCTCTTGCCTAAAACCTTTAATTCATGAAAAGTGAAAATATCTAACCGAAATGAAATATGGGATATCAACCCGGTATCCCATATTCGTTAATATTTTACAGACAACAAAGGGTTGGTTTGGTTTATAGGGACTTCCGGGACGTCTATGATCTTATGCGGGCAACTATTATTTTGCGGTTTAAAAGCGTAAAATCATTGGCATCCAATATTCTTAATAGAACCACAAACTAATCACGCTGGTGTGACAGGGGATACTATAATCGCTGGGGATGAGGTGTGATAATTACATCGATCCGCCGGTTAATAGCCCTCCCTTCTGCGGTTCGGTTCGATGCCAAAGGACGCTTGGAACCGTACCCGACGGCGGTGATCTTCTCCATCGATAGGGTCCCGTTCGCTACCAAATACGAGCTCACGGCTTCGGCACGTTTCTGTGATAGGTGCTCGTTCCGTATCTCGAAGCCTGTGGTGTCCGTATGACCTTCAATGACTATATCAGGCTCGCCAAATGTGCGAATGGCCCGCTGAACTTTATTGAGCAGTGTGTAATTACTCGGCATGATGACGTGCTTGCCAACGGGAAATTTAATCGCCCTCAAACGAATTACCAGGTCGGTGCCCTGCCTGTAAACCTCTGCCTCATCCGGATTGAAGAAATCGCGCACCTCGCTGAACAATTGATTGAACCGCTTTTCTGCGGCCAACCGTTCCCTTGCAGCCTGTTCCTCCCTGGTCCGCCCCTCTAAGGAGGCAATCTGTTTTTTCATGGCTTCGATTTCTGCCTGCCGGGTCTTCACTTTATCCATCATGAATCGACGATCTTCCTGTAGTGCGGTAATCGAGCCGAGAATATTTTCGACCTGTGTGTCTATAGACTTGTCACGCATATCAGGCGCAGAAAGCCTGTTTGCCGTCTTATGTAGCATTTCTTCCACCCAGAGCGTGATATCCTCCGGCTGCATCGTTCGAATCGTTTGGCTCTGACGTGTCACCTGAAGAACGCGCCCGGCCTGAAATAGCGCATCGCTGGCCATGGTGTGCATCTTCACTTTTTGGTAAGGATGTTCGGTAATGAATGCATCAACTTCTGCCAATCTCTTTTTCGCGACTGCGTACATCTTTGGCGCGGTTTTCTGTGCACCCTCCTTTTCCGCTTGCTTGATTAGCTTACGCGCCTCGCCGAGGGTCTGATCTTTGATTGCTCGCAACTCAAGTTGGCGAAAACATTCGGCGACCTTTGGCTGATTCTTGCGAGCTCGACTCAGCTTGTCGCTTTCAACCGCTTTCGTAAGTTCAAGGAATTGTTTCTCCACTTCAGCATAATCCGCTCCGAAGTTGGTAGCACCGGCAGCGCGGGCAAGGTCACGAGCTTTTATGAGATCGGGTAATACGGTTCTCGCTCGTTTGGACATCTCTTCAGCAAGCCTGAGTTGGGCTCGTCCTTTAGTGATCTTCTGTAGAATGATCGAGGGGTCATCCCCATTATCCAGCACTTTTTTAGACTCATTGAGGAAGGCCTCGGCCCTGGCAAAGGTGGTTGGCGCCAAGACATTGAGTTGATTATTGCGGGCGTTGCCAATGTCTTTGTCCAGGCGGTTAACCTGCTCCATTGGATCTCCCAGCGATACAACCGGCTCCACCTTCGGCGGGCTTACTGCACAACTAGCCAGAAAGCACACTGCGGCTATTACTGCCACGATTCCAATGCTTTTTCTGATAAACATCGTCTTGCTCCTTTCCTTTATTGTACGCGTCGTTCTTTTTATAGTGACATCAGTTTTCCGATAACAATTAAAACTTAGATTAATACTAAAAGTGAACCAGGATGTCAACCGCCACTTTTCTTGCGGCCATTATTGTTAATTCAACCTATTAAAAATATTACATATTTTGCACTAACGTCCCGGTTCCCACGGTTCCCATATGTTTTTTCGTTATCAAATTTTGCGTCAATGGCATCTTGACATTTAATCCGCCGGTCTTATCTTGCGCCTCAATGAATTTTCACCCTAACTAGTCCTGAACGAAAAGTCATGTTCAGGCAAAATCCGAATATCTAAATCCGAAATTCGAAACAAATTCGAATACCAAATGACAAAATGACCTAAACGAACCCATTGTGAATTCAAAGTTTTTGTCATTTGAACATTTTTTATTTCTGTCATTGTTTCGTCCATTTTATAAGATCAGGCGAAATTCGGATTTCGAGTTTTTGACCGAAAACCAGGGTTTTCGGTCAAGCACTAACTAATAGTACCTTGAAAAGAATATGGCTTTGATGTAGTTTAGGTTAACAATGAAAGAGTATTCACCCATAGGCACACCAAATAAGAATCCGGCATTTTGGCTCACAACCGCTATAATGATTCTGGTGGTTTTGAGCCCTCCCCTTTATTGGGAGCTCACACTTGCAAAGCCGGAGCCAGGAGAACCGGTGCTGAGTCAAACTAAGACCATGCCGGAAAAAACCCTGCCTTTGGTTCAAGGCATGGAAGCTGAATGTTTATACCATTATATCATAATCGAGGCCGCTAACCGCCACCAGGTTGATCCAGCAATCGTAAAAGCCATTATTATGGCAGAGTCCAGTTATAACCCCAAAGCAGTTTCCAAAAAGGGGGCAAAGGGTCTCATGCAGTTGATGCCGAAGACCGCTGCTGAACTGGGGGTAAAAGACAGTTTCAATCCGGTCTACAATATCAACGGAGGTGTGCGGTACTACAAGAAAATGCTGAATCAATTTAACGGGAATGTCACACTAGCCCTGGCAGCCTATAATGCCGGTTCTCGGAAGGTTAAACAATATCAGGGAATTCCTCCCTTCAAGGCGACCCGCTATTATATCAAAAAGGTCTTTAAGTATTATCAATACTACAAGAAGCAGGTTGATATCAAAAGGGCCTAATCCGAATTTCTTATAACAGAAATTTATAAAGAATTGCACGTTCTGCACGAACATCCCGCCAACCTTAATATACCTTGCGGCGTGAAAAACCCTTGCCCAGGACATTGAAGGTATTTTCGGTAATAAAAAATGCATCCGGGTCAATGGTGAACACCGCCTCTTCCATCCGCTTGAGCTGGTAATTGTTAATGACCGTAAGCAGAATCTTTTTCCGCTTGCCGGTATAAGCCCCGATGCCCTCCAGAAACGTAGCCCCACGACGGAGTTTATGCAAAATGGCCTCGGCAATCCGGTCTGATTCTTCGGATATCACCAGGACCATTTTCCGCTGGTTGAACATACTTAAAAAATAATCCATGACCTGGGAGGTCACAAAACTCATGGCAAGAGAATAGAGCACCAGGTCGAACTTCATAAACCCCAGGCCAAAGGAAAATAGTGTCAGGTTAAACATAAAAAAGAATCGACCCATGGGAAGGTTGAATTTCTGATTCAAAATTACTGCTATAATATCGCTGCCGCCGGCTGACGAACACCCAACCCACGATAAATATTGGGATGTTGACGATAAAATACCAGATACCGGGGGTAAGTTTGTCTGATACGTAATAAATCAGCAGGCTAAGCCCAGAGGCCCCGCCGGTGATAAACCCGTGGGGTACTGTGATGGCCTTGATCCCGATGCCGGAAATAATAGTACCGATAGTAATCAACATCAGGTTCCAAGGCACTTTGAACAGATGTTTGCGGATTTTTATCATGGATAAGTCCTCATCTTGTTTAAAATAGACGAGACCTGGACAAAAGGGGGCGTTTTGCAAAGGTCTCGTCTATTTTTGTTGAAGAAGTGTTGGAAGATTATTTGTTGTCCAAAATCTCCCTTATTTTTTGTGACAGATCCATAATACTAAAAGGCTTCTGTATAAAACCATCACAACCCCGTTCCAGTATCTCGGTCGCCTGACCATTGATGCTGTAGCCGCTGGAAAGGAGAACCTTTATATCAGGATTGATTTCTTTTAACCTGT
>JAUVVL010000235.1 GCA_030604635.1 Desulfobacteraceae bacterium | reverse complement strand
TTTGAGGCTCTCGACAAGCTCTCGACAGGTTAGTCACTTCACACTTATCGATTCTGTGATAAATAGCCCCTTTCAGGGGCAAACCAAAGCCTGGTCCTATGGGCCAGGATTCTTTACTGAGAAGTTAAACCAATAACTTATAACCCATTATTTTGTATGTCTTTTGAATATTTCATAGGCGGTCGCTATCTCAGGGCCAAACATAAGCAGGCTTTCCTCTCATTGATTACCATGCTTTCCATGGCTGGTGTAACCGTTGGGGTCATGGCATTGATCGTGGTAATTGCTGTCATGGCCGGCTTTGAGGCTGATCTTAAGCACCGTATACTCGGGGTTGAGTCACATGTTGTTCTGATGCGCCACGGCAGCTCCTTTTCCGATTATCGCGAGATATTTGAACAGGTAATAAACACCGGAGGAGTTGAAGCTGCTACACCGTTTATTTACTCCCAATGCATGTTGCGTTCAACATCAGGAGTTTACGGAGCAGTTTTGAGAGGCATAGACCCGGATTCCGCCGGCAGGGTAATCAAGATACTGGAAAGTTTAGCTTTGCAGAATCTAAAGCAGATGCATCAGGGAGAAAACTCAACCGCTTCAGCGCCGGGTATTATTCTGGGCAAAGAGCTTGCAAGAAATCTGTATGTTGGCACTGGTGATGCGGTCTACATGATATCATCCCGGGGAATGATTTCTCCCATAGGGCACCTGCCCGCGATGAAACGTTTTAAGGTTGCGGGTCTTTTTGAGTCCGGTATGTACGAATATGATAAATCCCTGGCTTACATCCACCTGAATGAGGCCCAGAAAATTTTACGCATGGGAGATTCTGTCACCGGCATTGAAGTGCGTGTCAATGATATCTATGATGCAAGGAATATAGCTGAAACGATAGTTGCGGGCCTGGGTTTTCCTTATTGGGCCAAGGACTGGATGCAGATGAATCACAATCTGTTTTCCGCGCTTAAGCTGGAAAAGACGGTTATGTCTATTATTCTGGCGCTTATCGTTCTGGTCGCAGCTTTTAACATTGCAAGCACACTGATTATGATGGTGATGGGAAAGACCAGGGATATTGCCATATTAAAGGCCATGGGTGCTACGGATAGCAGCATCAGAAAGATTTTTATCTTCAAGGGAATGATCATCGGTTTCGTGGGCACTACCCTGGGCGTGTGCCTGGGGTTTATGCTGTGCAAGCTACTGGAAAAGTACAAGTTTATCGAACTGCCGGGAGATGTGTACTATATCTCGACCCTCCCTGTAAGACTTGAGGCTCTGGATGTTTTTTTGATTGCCGCTGCAGCAATGGTGATCTGTTTTATAGCAACACTCTATCCGGCACACCAGGCGTCCAGACTCAACCCTGTTGAGGCGATCCGTTATGGTTAACTCCGAGAACTACAACAAGGTGTCTGTTCCAGATCGTTTAATGTCTGTTAGAGGTCTATCCAAGAGTTTCGACCACGGTGGTGCCCGCATCGATGTTTTAAAAGGTATAAACCTTGATCTGGATGCCGGAGAGACTCTGGCTGTTGTCGGAGCGTCCGGAATCGGCAAGTCAACGCTGCTCCACATACTTGGAGCGCTTGATCGTCCCGATAGCGGGACTTTTTTGTTTCAAGGTGATGATGTTTTTCTTTTTGATCATGCCAGGCTGGCACAATTTCGGAACGGGTACGTGGGTTTTGTGTTCCAGTTTCATCATCTGCTCCCCGAGTTTTCCGCTCTTGAAAATGCCATGATGCCGGCACTGATAAAAGGGATGAGTAAGCAAAAAGCCAGGGAGGTCGCAGAGGAAATACTTGTTAGGGTAGGACTTAAAGACAGATTGTATTTCAGGGTCGGTAAGCTTTCAGGAGGTGAACACCAACGGGTTGCCCTGGCCAGAGCTCTGGTTCTCAAACCTGTTATTCTTCTGGCTGATGAGCCTACCGGTAATCTTGACAGGAAAAACAGTGAGCACGTCCACGACCTGTTTTTGGAGCTAAATCACGAATTTCGCGTGACTCTGATTGTGGTGACCCATAACATGGAACTTGCATCCCATATGTCGCGAAGCGCAACGATTGTCGACGGACAACTGGTGGAAACGGGTTGAGATTATATATGCTGAGACGTTTGAGTCTGCTCATTGTAACAATAATGTGCTTTTTTCCGAATACTGCACGTTCTCTGGAGACAGTCCGGGTGGTTGTATTACCATTTGAAGTTCACACTCTGAAAGATCTTTCATATATGAAAGCCGAGATTTCGGAGGTGATTAAAAGGCACCTCAAAGAAGATGGGGCCGTTGTTTTGGAACCCGAGTCCGCGCTTGATTTTACATGGGAAAAAAAGGCTGAAAGTATCGATGGAATACGGAATTTTGGCGTTCAGAGCGGTGCCGACTATGTTGTCTGTGGAAGTTTGACATGGATCGGGCAAAAATTCAGCCTGGATGCAAAGGTGGTAGAATCTTTTGGAGAGGGGCAGCCCTATATTTTTATTAAAGAAGGCCAAGACATAGAGAATCTGCTCGGAACCGTGAAGCAGCTTGCCCGGGATATCGGCATGAAGTTATTTAAGCGAGAAAAGGTGGCCAGAGTGCTTGTTACCGGCAACAAACGTATAGAGGCTGACGCCATTAAAAGGGTTATCAAAACAGAGCCGGGCGATGTCTATCTTGCAAGGAGCCTTTCCGAAGACCTTAAGGCTGTATATTCAATGGGATATTTTGAGGATATCCGGATCGAAGCTGAAAAAGTGCCCGAAGGCAAGGTGATCATATTCAGGGTAAAGGAAAAACCGACGATCCGACACATCCGTTTCAAAGGAAACATAGTCTATAGTGATGAAGAGCTCAGTGAGAATATAGACATACGAACCGGTTCAATACTTAACATATTCAAGGTCCGCAGCAACATTAAGCGGATAGAAGAGCTTTACAAAGAAAAGAAATATCATAATGTCAAGGTCACTTATAATGTCCGTCAACTCGAACACAATCAGGCTGACCTGGAGTTTGTCATTGAAGAGGGTGAGAAGTTCCTGATAAGAAGTATAATATTTGAAGGTAACAGCGCTTATGACGACAAGAAACTGAAAAAAATGATGAAGACGTCGGAAAAGGGCTTCTTTTCGTGGCTGACATCGTCCGGGGACCTTAACATGGCGGATCTGGACCTTGATGTCGCCGTGATTTCGGCTTTTTATCACAATAACGGTTTTATCCAGGCCAGGGTGGGGGAACAGCAAATCGAATATCAGGAAAACCGGATAGATATTACCATAAAAATTGATGAGGGACCCCAGTTTAAAGTCGGGAAGGTGGACATAACCGGTGACCTTATTTTATCCAGGGAGGAATTGCTGGAGAAAGTGAAGATTTCCGGAGAAACCTATTTCAACCGTGGAGTTGTGCGTAACGATATGCTGGTGCTTACGGATCTTTACTCTGATGAAGGTTACGCCTTCGCTGAAATATCTCCGCGAATTGATAAAGATCCCGATAAATTGATCGTCAATATTACCTATGTTGTTGAAAAGGTAAAACAGGTCTATTTTGAAAATATTATTATCAGCGGCAATAAAAAGACCAGGGACAAGGTTATCCGCCGTGAACTTAAGGTATATGAACAGGAACTTTATAGCGGCCAGAGATTAAAACGGGGTGTACGCAACCTCTACCGGCTTGATTATTTCGAGGACGTAAAGGTTAACACCGTCAGGGGAAGTTCCGACGATAAGATGATTTTGAAGATCGATGTTACTGAAAAACCCACCGGCATTTTCAGCTTTGGCGGCGGTTACAGCAGTGTCGAACATCTTTTTGCCATGGTCTCAATTTCCCAGAGGAACCTTTTTGGTCGGGGCCAGGTTCTTCAGTTGAAAGCCGAGTGGGGAGGGCAGACAGACCGGTATAACCTGAGCTTCACGGAGCCGTGGCTGTTTGATATTCCTTTGTCAGCAGGGCTTGATCTGTATAACTGGCAAACCGATTATGATACATACGACAAAGACAGCCGGGGCGGCGGTGTAAGGTTTGGCTATCCTGTTTATGATTTTGTGCGGGCATATCTTAGATATACATACGATATTGCTGATATAGAAATTATCTCTTCTGACGCTCCGCAATCGATCCAAGACCTAGTAGACCAAGTAGGCCCCAAAGTTACGACGAAAAGCATATCCACAACTTTGCGCTACGATTCAAGGGACAGGATTTTTAATCCCACGGAAGGGTCGGATCACCGAATAACCCTGGAATATGCCGGTTTTGGAGGAGATATTGCCTTTACTAAGTATCTGGCGGAAACCGGGTGGTTTATACCCCTGTTCAAGGATACCGTGGGTTTTCTGCATGGTAAAACAGGGTTTGTAAAGGAAAATCCGGATGGGATACTCCCTGATTATGAACGTTTTTATCTGGGGGGCATGAATTCCTTGCGCGGCTTTGACTGGCATGGCATACACGAAGAGGAAGATGGAAACGAGATCGGTGGAGACAAGTTTGTGCAGTTTAACGTTGAATATCTGATTCCCCTGTCTAAGGAGGCAGGTATTGTTGGTGTTATCTTTTTTGATGCCGGCAATGTCTATAATGACGATGAGGATATCGACTTGAGCGACTTGAGAGAGAGCGCTGGATACGGTTTTAGATGGTATTCTCCCATTGGTCCTATCCGCCTTGAGTGTGGATACATACTCGATCCCAAGGCAGACGAGAATAAAGGCGGGCGCTGGGAGTTTACTATGGGCACGGCTTTTTAACCCCGGTATAAATCAACGATTTGACGAATTTTTAGGGAGGATAAAATGCGAACCTTTAAAACGGCTTTTGTGGCAACGATTTTTTCTTTTTGTTTCCTTGTTGTTTCTTCATATGGTGCTGATGTCGCGAAAATAGGTGTTGTCGATATTCAGAGAATTTTTGTCACATCAAGTGCCGGTAAAGCGGCACGTGCTGAAATCAATAAACAGAGGAAAAAGATGGAGGCTGACTTCAAGAAAAAACAGGCCGAAATAGAAGAACTCAAGGAACGGATTGAGCGTGAAGCGCTGGTTATAAGCAGGGAGAAGCGCGTAGAGAAAGAACGTGAGTTCAAAATAAAGGTAAACGATTTTATGTTGCTTGATAAAAAATTTAAAAAAGAAAGGCAGATATTAGATAGGAAACTTACTATAAATATTCAAAAAGAGATTGTCGAACTTGCTAAAGAGATCGGAAAAACAGAGGGGTATCTTCTTATAATTGAAAAATCCGTTGTTTTGTATGCTCCAAATACAATCGATATAACCGATAAAGTAATCCGGAAATACAATGCCAGTTTTGCACGGAAAGCCGAAAAGAAGACAAAGGCCAAGAAAGAATAGTAAAGAATCCTGGCCCATAGGACCAGGCTTTGGTTTGCCCCTGAAAGGGGCTATTTATCACAGAATCGATAAGTGTGAAGTGACTAACCTGTCGAGAGCTTGTCGAGAGCCTCAAAGCCGAA
>JAUVVL010000224.1 GCA_030604635.1 Desulfobacteraceae bacterium | reverse complement strand
AAAGTGCCTAAAGTTTGAAGTGACCTGCCCGCCAATGCCTATCTGCTCTTAACTCTTTAGCTGTCTTAAGCAATGAGACGGAGGATAGAAGACAATGTTAATCACCTGCCCGCCAATGCCTGTCTGCTTTTAACTCTTTGGCTGTCTTAAGCAATGAGCGGGTAAGTGGCTATGGCAGGCGGGTAAGTGGCTATGGCAGGCGGGGCTAAAGTTGTGGAACTCGCCTACGGCGAGGCCAATTATAATCAAATTGACAGAATACCATAACTTTAGGCACTTTAGATCACTTCGTTCGACCAGAGGCTCTCGACAGGTTAGGCACTTTAAACTTTTAAATGGAATTAATAAACTAATTATAATACGTAATCGTATTTAAGAATACGTATACTAAGCCCACCGCCCTGGTATGACGGTCTTGCAAAATTTGCATCGATTCCCGTCCAGGTTATAGATGGGAATTTGATATCCGATCCGCTCAATCAGAAGCTTTTTACAATGATGGCAATATGTGTTGTTTACTTCAGGATAGACCACGTTGCCCACGTAGACATAACGGATCCCCTCGCCCATGGCCAGTTTGCGGAACTGGAGCAGGGTCGAAAGCGGGGTGGGCGGCAAGCGGTCGAGTTTGTATCTGGGGAAAAAGCGTAGAAAGTGGAGGGGATAATCAGGTCCCAGGTTCGTAAGGATCCATTGGCACATCTCTTTTGCCATGTCCGCATCATCGGTATATCCGGGAACCACCAGATTCGTCACTTCAAAATGGATTCCCTCTTCATGCAGGGTTTTAAAGGTGTTCAACACCGGCTGTAACCGGCCGCCGTTCAATTTTTTATAGATGTCATCGCTGAACGATTTTAGGTTGACATTGGCGCCGTCCAGAACCCGGCACAGTTCCAGCAGGGGTTCCCTGTTTATGTAACCGTTCGAAATCCATAAATTATATATCCTTTTATCCCTTGCCAGACGAGCGATGTCGATCATGTATTCAAAAAAGGTGGTGGCTTCGGAATAGGTGTAGGCGATGGACGTAGAACCGGCGCGCTGGGCCGCTTTGACCACATCGGCCGGGAAAAACTCGTATTGGCGGACCTCATGTGGTTTGGCCTGTGAGATTTCCCAGTTCTGGCAATTTAAACAGCGAAAATTGCAACCGGTAGTGGCGATGGAAAAGGCCTTTGAGCGCGGTTTGAAATGATAAAGCGGTTTTTTTTCAATGGGATCGACATTCACGCTGCAAGGGTTGCCGTACGTCAGGCTGTAAAGGGTACCGTCCATATTGACCTTGGAACGGCAGATACTGCGATCGCCCGGCGCCAGCACACACCGGTTGGGACAGATACCGCATACCACCCTGTTGTTGTTCGACTTTTTATAAAGGAACCCCTCGTGTGACCATTCCCACAGTTCTTCCGGCGCATCTCCTCTGAAAACCCTGCCCCGGATGTCGACGGGTCCCCCTGCTTGGCCCGTTTTTGTTGAAAAAGGCCAGAAGGCCCGGGCCGGTATGGCAGTACAAAAAAGTCCCGCGCTACAGTATAGAAAATGACGTCTGCTTATTTTTTTCATGAATCATTACCATTACAATCATACTGCAAAGTTTAAGGCCGATCAATCCTGCCGCGGCCCATATTATTCCGAAATAGGGTATCAATACAACATTGGTAACCAGAGTGCCGCAGGCAGCCCCGATCAGATCGGCGGAAAAGGTTTGTGTCACTGCCGGAGCGTCGCCTCCCCGCAAATATAGCGCCACCGGGAACTGAAAGCCGCAGATCAGCGAAACCACAAAACCAAAAACAAGGAAAAAAGCCACCGGCAGCCGATCACCGAACTCTCTCAAAATCAGGATTAACATGACCATCAGGGCAATCAGCAGGGCATCGGAAAGCGCCAGTGTCCGTCGTCCCCGGCTGCGCAGTCTGTCGCCGAACCAGGCGCCGGGTAAAAGGCCCGCAAGGAAAACGGTGACGATCAAGCCGATCTGAAGATAAATATAACCGAAAAAGATCTGAAATGCAAAGATGACCAGAACTTCGCTGCCCATGACTATAAAACCCGTGGAAAAAAGGACAAACTCCTCTGCTGTAATACGAACCAGGTAGATTAGGCACAGCACGGCCAGGACAGCGATGAATCCGGTCGGGGATGTGGAAAACTTGGCAAACCATTGTATAAACATTATACGCATCAACTGGGGGAATTCATCATAGTTTTTGGGGGTCTCAGGATCCACCAGCGCATTCAGACGCTCGATTCTTTCAGAAGTCAGGTTGCCGTAATAATAACCGCTGATGTAACGGGTGCTGATCCCTTTTTGAACCAGGCGCTCCGGGATATCGGTATCGATGGGAAGCGCACTGCACAGAAAAAATATCTTTTGTCCCGGCAACAACAGGACGTTTTCGAAATGATCCGTCACGGTATTATACAGGGATGAAAGTTTCTGGCGTTGAGGTTCGGCCAGGTAGTTATCAAATCCCTGCATGGAAAAACTCAATATTCCGTGCCTGGCGAGATGATTCTTTGCCATGGCAAAGAAACGGTCGGTAAAGAACCTGTTGATTTGAAAGGTGTCAGGTTCGGTCAGATTGACGATAATGGCGTCGTAAATTTTGTCCGAGTCCGCCAGATAGGCACGGCCGTCTTGATGAATGACCTGAAGACCGGGAATTTTTTTGATCAGGCCGAACTTGAATTGGACGGCGGCAACTTCTGGATCGAGTTCCACATAATCCACCGAGGCCGGCTGGTATTTCTGTAATTCGGTCAGAATACCACCTTCGGCGGAAATCAACAGAATGTGTTGGGCCTGAGTCAACTGGGCCAGAGGGTAATGGACGGTTTCTTCAGCCATGTTCAGATTCTGGCTGCCAAATAGCGGATTGCCTCCCACAAACAGGGTGAACTGTTCCTTGTTTTGATGGACCTCGATCCGGCCGTAACGGGATTCGCTGTAATGGACCAGTTTTCCTTCAGGCGGAACCAGAGATGATGGTTCCATAAGAATGCCGGACACCAGAATGACAAAGGTCAGTCCTGTCCCCAAAAAAACAACGGGATGACGCCGGGAAGAGGATGGGAAGAGAAGATAGGTTGCCAGCAGTAACGGCAGATTAGCAAAAAAAGCGGCCTGTAAGGGGGTGACCAGATAAACCAGGGCAAAGGAAAACAGAGCACCGCCGGCCACATCCCCCAGATTGTCGGTAATATAGATAAGCGTGCCGGGATAATCCGGGTTTTCGACCCTGATCACAAACAGGCTGAAGGGAAGAACGAACCCGAGCACAAGGCAGTAAGGCGCAATGGTTAAGAAAGTATAGGCCAGGGTGGAATAAAAACCGACCGAGCTTCCGTAAATAAAGAAAACATCTCGAAGATGGCGAATGGCCAGAATTTGCACGGCGGGCAGGCCGGCCAGAACAAGGGAAAGCCAGCCCAGCCGGTTGACTGTGGCCTCCCATAAGCGCTGGGTGACCCAGAGGGCCAGGATGGTACCGACTCCGCCCAGGATCAGCCAGTTGAAGAGAATCAGGGCGATGACGAACTCGTTGCCCTGGAATTGGGCTAAAAATTCGCGAATAATCAATAACTGGGTCACCACAGAGGAAATGCCCGTGGCGATGACCACCCGCGTTATGGCACGCTCATTTTTCCTCTTCAAAGTACTGAACCTGATAGGTCAAAACTTCCAGCTTTTCCTTTTCGTTCTTCCAGGCATCATCAGTCAGACGGGCCTTCTTGCAAAGGTGGGACAGAAACTTCTCCGGCTGGGGCAGCTGTTCCCAGACCTGGGGTAAAAAAGTGGCGCTGGCAGATCCTTTACGGAGAATAACCCCATCCACATTGACGCGAAGCTTACTGAGCAGATCCGCACTATCCTGGTATTCAATGGGCTGCGGTTCAGTAAGGATACTGATTTCAATGTCCACCTGGTCGAGTTCATCGGCTTTCAAAGGAGAGAATCGGGGGTCATTGAAGGAGGCATTGACGGCGTTGCGCCTGACCCCGTCCAAAATCGATTCGGTGGCGTCCAAACTGCCGATACAGCCGCGCAATTGGCCTTTAATTGTAAGGGTTACAAAGGTGCCCCGCATCTCCTGAAAACAGCTGTCCGTCAGGTTGTCAGACTCGTCCCCGGACGTCTTTTGACCCAGTCTTTCCATAATGGTCCGCCGGGCCAGCCTCACCAGTGCCTGTCCCTGATTTTTACTCAAATGCAGAGGTGAAACAGTATTGTTCTGCATAGATGAACCTCCGTAAAAGGCAATGGCCGCATAGCCGACAACCTTCGAGTGATCCCCTGCGGTGTCGCCGCTGTTTGAATAATGAAGAAGAACCGGGTGCCAGCCGTGTTTGCGGGCCATGTTTATTGCAATAAGAATCGGTATTTTACCACAAGCTGCATTATTACGCTTTAACAGTTTATCAGCATCCAGATCTAAAATCATTTGGATGGTTTCCTGGTCCCTGGCAACAGCCTCCGAATACCTACGATAGTGGGACAAATCCGAACTTACCACCAACAGGGTGTTTTGATCAAGCATAGGATCGAGGGCCTTTGCATAATGGTCGATATGATCCGGGCCCAGAACAATCGGTATAAATTCGAATTTTTTGAGGTAATACTGGAGAAAAGGCAAAACTACTTCCAATGAATGTTCAAGACGATCGGAAGCAGGAATCGCTTGAAACAGGCTTGATTGCATGCGCAGCCTTGACGCATCTTCATGCAGCCTGATCAAGCCCAGGGGAGTTATATAGGCCGCCACATCACTTATGGCGCCGCCTTTGAATCCGATGCGATGATCCGGCCCCAACAAGATGATCTTTTCGAATTGATTTTCCTTAAGTACCTGAGAGGCATGCGCCGTTGTTAGGCCGGAATAGATAAACCCCGCATGCGGCAGAATCAGGGCTTTGAGAGTGGTTTGAGCAGGGTGTTGAACCTGCGCTGGTTTCACCTGCCTGGTCAAACGATCAATAAATGCTGTCAGCTTTGCTCGTGTGGCTGGATAAAAACTGCCGGCATATACCGGTTTGCGGATATTATCGGCATAAGCCGCGCCAACCATAAGGAACACCAGGCAGAAAGCCAGGAGTATCATGAAAAACAGATTATAAGTTTTCTTCATGGCAAAACCACCTGCATTGTAAAGATCTGAGCCCAAAGGACCCGGCTTTGGATTAACACTGAAAGGGTTTAATTTAATAATTTTAAATTCGAAATTCGAATACCCGCCTGCCATTGCCCGGTTTGCATTATGGCGCCTAATTGCTCCTGCCTCACTGCTTGAGGCGGTTGAAGCACTCTGCCCAAATAGGCATGGGCGGGCAGGTCAAATTTCCAAATGTTCAAAACATAGAGGCTTTTGACCATTAATAGAATACAATGGACTAAATATACTGTCAAACAAAAACACGAAAACTTACGGCAGCTATACGCGAGTGCACACGATTTGGAATCTGATTACCCATAGAGCGGTCTTAAAGACGATAACTCCCCGACCCCATAAGCGCTAAGTTATTTTGTAAACGTTCACAGGTTGCATTTATGCCATACGGGGTTGTTTTGAAAGATGAACGTCGAACATCGAACGTTCAACATCGAATGAAAAAACAAACACCCAATACCGAACATTCAACAGCTATTTCCGTTTCTTTTCAGCCGTTTTGATACTCGTAACGAAAATCTTAATTAATTCCTCTGTTTCCTGTAAAATATCATCTAATAGTTCAGGTTTTT
>JAUVVL010000239.1 GCA_030604635.1 Desulfobacteraceae bacterium | reverse complement strand
TTTGAGGCTCTCGACAAGCTCTCGACAGGTTAGTCACTTCACACTTATCGATTCTGTGATAAATAGCCCCTTTCAGGGGCAAACCAAAGCCTGGTCCTATGGGCCAGGATTCTTTACTGAGAAGTTACCTGAAAAAAGATATTGTAATGGGTAATTTTTGTATTCGGGTTAGATAGAGACAAATTAATGGGGACTCTGGGAAACGTTAAGAGAAAGATCGAAACGATTATGACTACTAGGGGCGAAAGCAGATCCCTGTTCCTCGAATCCTTTCTCTTCGCAATATCAATTGCTTATGGCGGCTCGGTTAAGCTGAGAGAAGCTTTGTACAAAAAAGGTGTTTTACAGTCAAAAAGGCTTCCGTGTCCGGTTGTTTCCATCGGCAACATTACAGTTGGGGGGACAGGAAAAACGCCGATGACAGTATATGTTACAGAGTTAATCAGGCGTTTTGGTTATAAAGTGGCGATCATTAGCCGTGGATATAAAGGAAAAGCGGAAAAGACCGGCGGTGTTGTATGTGACGGGCGTATGATCTGCATGGAGCCGGATCAGGCAGGAGATGAACCTTTTATGATGGCACAGAGACTGAGGTCCGTTCCTGTTATTGTGGGGAAAGACCGTTTTAAGGCCGGTATGCTGGCTGTCAAAGAATTTAACCCGGATGTTGTATTGCTTGATGATGGATTTCAGCATTTAAGGCTTTATCGCGATATAGATCTGGTGCTTTTAGATTATAACAGCCCTTTTGGCAACGGTCATCTTTTACCGAGAGGCATTTTGAGGGAACCGGTTTCTTCTCTATTGCGCGCCGATGCCCTGATCTTGACCCGGTCCGATTCGGTGCCTGGTTCGATCAAGGCTAAGCTTTTGGATAGGCTAATGGACCTTGCACAGATGCGATCAGTCTTTCTAACATTTCACTCTCCATATATTTATAAAGTTTTAAAAGGAGCCGGCGATATAGAGAATAGTGCTTTATCAAAATCACAGGCCTGCGATTCTGAAATTTTAAAAGGACGAAAGGTCTTCGCCTTTTCGGGCATTGCAAGAAATGAGGATTTCAAACATACCGTTGAAAGTTTTGGATGCGATGTAAGCGGATTCGCAGGATTTCCGGATCATCACCCATATTCGGATGAGGACATCAATACCATTTTACGGTCAGCCAAGGATGCAGGTGCCGAAATAGTCTGTACGACCGAGAAAGACTATGCCCGCATGGGCCACAGTAAGAGCTGGTCTATCGACTTGGTGATTATCGGCATTGAAATTGCTTTTGGGGATGATGAAGCCGCCTTTAATGCCTATATACAGAACAGGCTGTCCGTGCTTGGAAGAGCAGTTGCTGCTACCTGAAAGCGGAATGCGGAAAATGCCAAGAATACCTGCTACAAAAATCTGTTTGATCCGCATGTCTTCCCTTGGGGATATTGTGCATGCACTGGCCATGGTAAACGGTCTTCGCAAAGGATATCCAGAGGCCCATTTAACCTGGATTCTGGATGCGGTGCCCTATGAAATGGTCAAGCACCAGCCGAACGTTGATCGGTTTATCGTTTTCAGGCGCAAAGACGGTCTTTCGTTCCGGCGTAAATTGACGCGAGAACTAAAAACAGAACATTTTGATCTGGTTTTAATGCCGCAAGTTAGCTTCAGAGCAAGCCTGATTTCAGTCTTCGTTCGAGCCGATATTAAGCTAGGATTTGATATCAGGCGATCAAGAGAGTTGCACTGGCTCTTTACCAACCGAAAGTTACTTCCGCGTTCCCCGCAGCATGTTCAGGATCAGTTTTTCGAATTTCTGGATTATCTTGAAATCAAGGATTACCCGAAAAAGTGGGGCTTTGTTTTTACGGACGAAGAGGTAAAGTGGCGACAGACCTTTTTTCAGCAAACGGATAGGCCTGTCATATCCTTTGTAATTTCGTCGTCTAATTCTCAGAAAAACTGGAATGCTTCTGGTTATGCCCAGGTGATAGATCACGTAAACGAGGTGTTGCAAATGCAGTCGATGATCATCGGCGGTCCAAGTCAGCGGGAGCAGTCTATGACCAAGGAAATACTCAGGTATTGTAAATCTGATCCCATTGTCGCTTTGGAGAAACCGATCCGCCGAACATTGCTCCAGTTATCCGGATCTGTATTGGTGGTTTCTCCGGATACCGGCCCGCTTCATGCGGCTGTTGCGATGAATATTCCGACCGTCGGATTATATGGATTCTCAAATCCAAGACGCTGCGGACCATACCGGCGGTTTCATGATTTGCTGATCAACAAGTATACCGATCCTGGAGAGGAGAATATCCGGATTCGAAGAAAGACCCGGCCGGGTCGAATGGAACGCATTACTCCATATGAAGTTATTGAGAAAATCGAACTTGGCCTGAGGAGGTATACAAACTGGCTTCAGCCCGCTTAACCTAAATTTCTCTTTAAAATTTTATCTAAGTTATTTGATATTCGTCAAGACCTCATCCATCTCTGAATAGGGCACGGGATTATATCCCGAACCCGAAGCGTTCCTTTAATAGCTTCCGAGTCGCTTCGCTAACCTTAAGCTTATTGACGTCTTCAGTTGAAAACCAGCGAACGTCAATGGCGTCATCCCCGGGGCTGAGTTCGCCACTAACATAATCTGCCGATAGGTCCACTATCACGTAGTGGAACCGAAAGTTACCTTTCTCGTCCCTTTCAAGAACGTCGAAGGTATAAACAGGTTCCAGGGCCCGTATGGTTATACCGGCCTCTTCCCTTATCTCCCGTTCCGCGGCTTCCTGAAGGGTTTCGCCTAACTCCACGCTTCCACCGGGAATGGACCATAGGTTTTCAGCAGGCGGTTTTCCCCGTAATACAAGCAAAACCTTGTCTTCCTTAAAAACAATGGCTCCAACCGCCACCTGTGGGCAGTTTGGATAGGCGCCATTAAATGTCCTGGCTGGGTTTTCCATTACATTTCAACCTTGATGGCTTCGTAAATCCCGCTTGAGCGGGACTGCGTTGCGCTTCATTTCGTTGTCATTGCGGCGTACGCTAAGTACGCACCCTTCGGGTACCGCGTTAGCGGGATGACACGAAATTCGCACGCCTTGAATTTGGAGCTTTTTACTTTGCCATCGCAATTTTGACTTTTTACGAGTTTGTCAACCTTGTTTAGGCCGGATTTAATTTTGTTGCTTTTGCACCTTTATGGGTCAGGAAAGTTTTTTTAAATTCTTCGATGAATTGACATATCGGATCTATTTCCTGAAAACTTGTTTTGAATTTCTTTCCCTCAAGATTGCTCATAAAAATAGTATGGCTTTGGGGGATTGCGGCAACAACCTTTTTAGGATCGATATTACTTGTCATAGCCTCCAGAGTCTTTTTGTCAATCTTGTTCAGCACAAAGTATATCTCAATCCCAGCTTTTGTCGCCATATTACGCATTTTCTTTGCAAGCGTAAACGATTCAAAGGTTGGGTCCACGATGCCTAGGATCATATCGCAGTCGGCATCAACTCCCCGTCCAAAATGCTCAACTCCGGCAGCGGTATCAATGATAACGACTTCATTTTCTCCGACATCAAGTTTTGATAAAAACATCTTTGAAAGCGCTCCCATGGGGCAGGCACATCCTTCGCCAAAATGATGGATCTTTCCAATGACTATCATTTTGATTCCGTCGGCTTCGGAGATACAGGCTTCGGAGATTTCATTGATGCGAATCCTTTCCATAAAAGGAACGGCATCTGCTGCTTGTGGAAATGCCGACGCTGTTTTTTGCCTGAATCCCTTTTTACCACCAAGATTGTCCAGCAAGGAAACAGGATGGGGAATGCCCAGCATACGGTGAAGACCATAATTCGATTCATCCGCATCAATTAGCAAAACACTGTAGCCCCGATTTTTCATAGCTGTCGCAATAAGTGCTGCCAGTGTGCTCTTCCCGCTGCCACCCTTTCCACAGATTAAAACTTTCATAAAACTTTTCCTTACTGCTTTTCCTTGGCCTCTGCCACAACTCTGTTCATTTCCTTTTGCATTGCAGCAGGAAACTTTTCCATTGCCTCTTCAAAAGTCTTGGCATCGAGCAGAGATTGAAGCATTATGGGACCCGATGGCGTTATCAACTGTGACTGCCCCATAAAAATGAAGTCCCGGCTATTATCTTTAGATCCGTCGGGTTTGACAGGAGTAAGTCGCCGGATCGCGGCCACCTTGACGTCTGTAAAGGACTCCTCCCTGTAAAGATTATCCCGGTTAACAGTGAAATCAATTGTGCTTTGCCGATCATTGCTGTGCATAGGTAATCTCCTTTATATGGGTTTGTTTCGGTCCCAAAATACTTTTTACGAGTTCGCCAAATCTATGTTTCAAAGCTATAACTGATATCAAAAGAATTCATACTTGTCCATACCTATCGAAATTATTCCTGACTTTGTCTTCGTATTTTCGTGCTTTCGGAATAGATATATTTTTCATGCCTACTTGTTCGGTTTAGCGGATGCTCTTGAAAATCAAAATAGATCTTTCTGATTGGAGATACGGAAGTGTATATTTTTTTAAAATCAAAGTAATATTACTTTTGTTGCCTTCCGATATGCCCGACATTTTGTTGATCAGTGAATATACGGATTCAATTTCCTCTTCAGAAGCTTTCCCCTTCATTACTATTATGATCCCGTCCTTTGCCAGCAAAGGCAATGCCATCAGAACAAAAGTGTCCATGGAAGAAAGCGCACGGCTTATTATAACATCATAGTTATTTGCAAAGGCGCTGTCCCTGGCGAGATCCTCTGCCCTGACATATAGGGCCTCGATATTTTCAAGCTTTAATGTTCTGATAACATGTTTTAAAAAACTGACCTTTTTGCGAGAAGCATCGATAAGAGTGACAGATAAAGACGGCATCAAGATCTTCAGCGGAATTCCGGGAAATCCGCCGCCTGAACCGATATCAAGCAGCGAGGCGTCCGGAGGGATAATTGGAGCAGGCGCTATGGAATCCAGAAAATGCTTCACCGCAATCTCCAGGGGATCGGTAATGGCAGTTAGGTTGATCTTTCGGTTCCATTTAACTAGTTCAAGGGCATGGATTCCAAACTGGTCTTTTTTTTCCCGGTCAATCTGAACATCAAGGTCTTTGGCGCCGTTATCTATAAGATTTTTCCACTTTTTTGATCCGATTTGCATAACCCATCACCTATAACCGATCACCAAAAACCAGTCCCAAATAAAATCCATAATTGTTAAATCACTTCCTTTGTTTACTCCAGAACCTTCGAATATACTAAGTGCTCTAATTCGTAAATTCGATTACGTATTTTTATCAAGACAACTATCCCGTATAAGTTGAATTCTAAAAGTTTGAAGTTTGAAGTGCCTAAAGTGAGCTAAAGCCCGCCCTGGTGCGACTCGTT
>JAUVVL010000263.1 GCA_030604635.1 Desulfobacteraceae bacterium | reverse complement strand
TGGCCGAAATTCTTTACCCTGTTAAATCATTCAAGATGATATCCGTATAGATTGGAAAGTCGCATTTTATTCAAAAAGCCGATTAAATATCAGGATAAATATTTAACAGGGCGAGCAAATTCGAATATCAAATGACAAAATGCCCGCCCTGGTGCGATCCTTTGAAACGGGCGATAGCTTATGTATCAACCCAGATATTGTTGATGCTTAAAAAAAACTGGTGTACGGTCTGGGCCAGGGATTTCGAATTTTTGACCGAAAAAATAGTGTTTTCGGTCAAGCACTAAGTAACAATCTTATTAAAGCAGGTGTATTTTCCCCTTAATACGTATCGTTTATAAAAAATTTTATATACCTGAATATTATCTTAGGGTCAAGCGAACGATGCCAAATAATTGAAGGCGTAGTTTACTTGGCCTCCGGCTTGTGGTAAAATTAAGTAAAATTAAGTATAATACCCTTTTCAAATATTGAGGAGACCCTATGTCTTTTAAAGAAAATCTTTTACAAAAGATCAAAATTGACAAAACGGCAAAGCAGGTAATAGCTTCCATCGGTCCTCCTGGCAGCGACCGCAAGGTCGACAAGGAGATCATGCGACGTCTTTTGAAAATGAGTTCTTATGCATACAGAAAGGAGCGTGATCTTGATCTCTATATTCAGGATGTTGATGCCGACAAAACCAGGATTCTTGTCCTTGACAATGATCTGGCCATTTACAACACCTTTATTGAGGACGTTGCCTTACGCAAAAGCCCCACCGTCAAGGAAATGATCAATATCCGCAATATTATCAAAATATTAAATGACACTGATGTGGTGATCAGTAAAAAGGAGGAATCTGTAAAAACCATTCAAAAAGAATGCAGCGACATGCTGGATCTTTCCTTTGACGAATCCGATCTTGACGAAATTGTAAAGGACGGCGCGGCTTCACTGGATAGAGAATATGCGGACGGAGTTATTGAGTCTCTTGACCTTTTTGCCGAGATCCTGGGCTACAGCCCGCCGCCAAAAGCCTTTAAGATCGGCCACCACGAGATTATCGGTGCATTAACCAAGAAAGAAAGCGGTGAGATTATTTTCGGCCCCATGGTCATTTACAGCATCATCCACAACTCCCTAAAATTGATGGACCAGCAGGTCGGCAGCTTTGACAAGGGAAAGATAGAATTCGTGCACCAAGTTGCTTCAGGAAAGGAAAAGTCTGACGCTGAAGGACCCGACGTCTTTCAATACCTCAAAAAAATGGCTGTCAAATTAAATCCGAAATCCGAAATCTAAAATCCGAAATCCTATAGATCCCGTTACTTTAAAACCATATCAACAATTTCCGTCAACTCCTCGGTTGTAATAATCTTCAGATCCTTTTGAATATGATCAGGGATTTCTTTTAGATCCGCCTTGTTTTTGGCCGGAAAAACCACTGTTTTTACCCCGGCCCGGTGTGCCGCCAGAACTTTTTCTTTTACGCCGCCAACCGGCAGGATTCTGCCGCTCAACGTCAATTCACCGGTTAAGGCCACATCTCTTTTGCTCGGACGGCCGGTTAACAAAGAGATCAGTGCAATGGCAATGGTCAGGCCTGCTGAAGGACCATCCTTGGGAATGGCCCCGGCCGGAACATGAATATGTATGTCATGTTCGGCAAAGACATTTTCTGGGATGTTGAAAAAAGCGGCATGACTTCGAATGTAGCTCATTGCTGCCTGGGCCGATTCTTTCATCACATCACCAAGAGAACCTGTCAGGATCAGGTTGTTTTTCCCTTTCATTTTTGCAGCTTCGATGAATATGATCTGTCCACCGGCCGCTGTCCATGCCAGACCGGTCGTGACACCAATTCTATCTTTAGCTTCAGCAACCTCAAAATAAAATTTTCTAGGACCCAAAAGACTCTCAACCATCTCAGGGGTTACCAAATCTGATTTGTTTCTTACTTTACCGCTTAAAATTTCACGGGCAGTTTTACGACAGATGGAAGCGATCTGACGTTTGAGATTTCTCAGTCCCGCTTCTCTGGTGTATTCTCTGATGATCTTTTGAATGGCTTCGGTGGTAAAAACAGGCGGGTCATCGTAAAGCCCGGCTTCATCAATTTCATTTGGTATTAAAAAATTAAAAGCAATTTTCTCTTTTTCTTCTTCGGTATACCCCGCAAGGGTAATAACCTCCAATCGATCCAGAAGCGGACCAGGAATCAGATCAACTGTGTTGGCCGTAGCAATAAACATAACCCTTGACAGATCAAATGGAACGTCCAAGTAATGATCAACAAAATTCGTATTCTGCTCGGGGTCGAGAACTTCCAACAGTGCCGCGGACGGATCTCCTTTGAAATCCTGGCCGATCTTGTCAATTTCATCCAGCATGATAACCGGATTTTTAGATTCCGCCCGTCGAATCTCCTGGATGATTCTACCTGGCAAAGCCCCGACATAACTCTTACGATGTCCTCTTATTTCAGCTTCGTCTTTCATCCCGGCCAGAGAAATGCGTACGAATTTTCGTTCCAGACTTCGGGCAATTGACATTCCCAGCGAAGTTTTGCCGGTACCGGGCGGACCGGCAAAGCATAGAACGGGACCTTTGGGTTCCAGCCGAACCTTTTTCTTGAACAAAGCTGATTGGATGGTTTTTCTGATTTCATCCAGCTTCAACGGTTTGGCCAGAAAGTGGTACGAACCCTTTTTCATAGCTTCAATTGCCTTTGTTACGGTGGCGTAGCCGGTTATTATAATGACTTCGGTACTGGGATCCTTGGCTTTGACATGTTCCAGGACATCAATTCCATCGACCTTTTCCATTTTCAGATCCGTCACAATAACGTCAAAGGCGCCTAGCTCCAAAAGATCCAGGGCTTCAACCCCGCTTGCGGCAGTTTTGACGGAATAGCCGTCCTTTTTAAAAACATAATCGAGATTCCGACGGGTCATTTTTTCATCATCCACAACCAATATCTTATGCTGGCGTGTCTGCTTCAATATTCGGACCGCAAGATGTTCCAGGATCCGATCCTTTATTTTGGCCAGTCCAAAGTGCTCTTTATTGAGAATAGATTCAGACCGTTTAATATCAAGGTTATCTTCGGTCATTTTGTTCCATGGAAGACTTACCAAATAATCGATATAATTAATACCAATGGTATATTCCGCACCGGAAGGACTGGTTCTCGAAAGCCTTTCAATCTCTTTGAAAGCTACTTTTTCTGCCAGTTCCGTCATTTTCGCATTAAGCACTGCTTCCTTTAATTCTTCTATCTCTGAGGATAGCTCTTTTTCTTGTCCTTTTTTGAATATGCGCATGATTTGACCTCATTAACATTATTAACATTTTTTTCCTGCGAATATATGATAAATTCAGATCTATCTGCAACAGTTTTAACCAGAATATTCCATGAACAATAACTAAGCAAATTCCATCTCGATAAATATCCGGGTTACTCCGCCGTCTGAAATCCGATTAATAGGATCATTTGCCGTTACAATCTGCAACACTGCGTCCATTTCTGAAATATAGCATAACATCCTTGTATCTCAATGAATATTCTCATCCATTGCGAAAGTATTGCAAAATGTAACGGCCTATGCTTTTTTGCCCTTTTTCCTATTATAACAAAATTTACATCAATATTAACATGTTAAGTCGTTTTGATCCTCTTGGCATGGAAGTTGCCAGTTCCTATATAAAATCAACTTTTAACAGGAGGTGCAGTGACATGTTTACTCTCAAGGATCTGATTAATAAATTCGACAGAATGCTGGCGGCAATCACTTTTGCCGAAGCCGGAGAACACGAAAAAGCGCTGGATATCCTGCATGATGTGCCAGAGAAGAAAAAGGATAAGCGGGTTGGGTCCAGGATAACCAGACAGGAAGAAACAAGGCCGGGCCTGAGCATGTAAAAACGCCGGTTTTCAGGACAGACAGGAAAAATAAAATGAAAAAAGTGTTGCTGGCCATTGACGGTATTACCCCTGATAGGAAGGTATTTCGCTACGCTATACAACTTTGCAAGCGGATCAAGGCGGAGTTGAATGTGTTTCAAATTATCAATCCCCGCAATTACGGCGAATATCTTAAAAAGGTGCGCAAGGGCGCCGTTCATGCCCGAGGATACATTGAAAGCTCTATGGTGGCCGCCACCTTTGCCGAAGCCGGAGAATATGAAACTGCTAAAGCGATCATGTCAGTAGCTTTAAGGAATATTAACCTGCTGCTACCGGAATCGGAAAAAGAAGGTGTCCAATGCCACTTCACCATCAAGCCGGGGGCTCCCGATAAAGAAATTATCGATTATGTGAATGCGCACCGGGATGTTGTGCTAACCATTTATGATGTACCCGAAAAAGGTCGCCGTGAGACCGGCGTTTGGGAAAAAGAGACGCCCGTGTTCCGGAAAATAAAGGAGGCATTGCTTATCCCGCTGGTGGTGATGCGCAGTTGAAGAGGGTGCATTACCAGTTTGTTAATATCTTTCCAAGACTTTTTGGTTTCAGGTTTCAGTGTTCAGGTGTCAGCTAATTCGTTCACGCGGCGCAAGCGCCTGCGCTGCGCGTCTTACTACTGACACCTG
>JAUVVL010000267.1 GCA_030604635.1 Desulfobacteraceae bacterium | reverse complement strand
GCAGTTACTAACGTGAATAGATCTCTATCTTGTATTTTAGACAACATCATCTTTTCTCGCTCCTCTCACTCAGAATAACGCATCTTCGCAGCTACGTCCCGCGCCCAGGCCCAATCCTTTTGCAATTCTGATTTTGATGGATTTTTTGAATTCAAATGCAGTTCCGCCATGTCAAATTCTAGCATTTTAAAAGCTATGGTAATATTTTGCCATAGTTCTTCAAAATTTTCAGACCTGCCTGTGTCGATCTGAAGGCTCAGAAAGCTTCGCCGATCACGGCTGAAACCAGCCTCATCTGTGACATCTTTAAACCAGCCATAGAGCTTATCAGAAGCAAAGTACTCGAAATATCCCAGTTTCCGAACAAATATTATTGCACCTGCCCCCAAAACGATAAGAAAAAGACCGGCTTGTTCATCCCTGCATTTCTTTCACCATTAACCAATAACGAATAACTATTAACTCTTTGTTTAACAAAGGCTTCCACCTTATCAGGTGTCAACCAATATTCCAATGGATGTCCCCGACTTCCTCATTTCTGGTGGACTATAAATCTTGTTGACACAATAAACCAAGGGTTGTATCTTTACTTTAAAGAATAAAGAGGTGATCCAATGCAGTATATAAGCAAACTCTCAACAAAGGGGCAGGTAACAATCCCCGCGAATATAAGAAAGGCCATAGGTATAGAACCGGGCGATCTGATATCCTATGAACTTCAGGGGAAAAGTATAAAGCTCAAAAGGATCGAGCCGTTTGACGCAGCCTATCATACATCGGTTTCAGAGACCCTTGAGGAGTGGAACAGTCCTGAGGACGAAGAGGCCTTCAGTTAAACAACATCCATCATGGCCAGGTGATCTTCAAATCAGAAATTATGCCGCAGCCGGATTGCGTTTCCCATGTCTGGTCCGCTTCAAGTTTTTCACTTTGGATAACCGGCTGCTGCTGAGAAAAATAGGGCATTTGAGCAAAAAAGATTCGAATCAAATAGAAAAGCATCTGTGCTCATATTTGGTTGAGTGCGGATAGAGACAAATACCCAATACCCATTAACTAATAACCAATAACTCCCGCTTCAGCGGGCCCCCTGCCCAAACAAAACCACGCCGATGGTCTTGAGGATGATTTTGATATCCAGCAGCAGGGACATGTTCTTGATGTAATAAAGTTCATATTCCAGCTTACGCAGCGCGTCTTTCACCGATCTTTTTCTCAAGCGCCTTCTGCGCCCTCGCTTCACCGTGAACCAGCTTGATCCTTCCAGGCTTTTCAGGCATGGAAGCAACCCACTCAATCAACCCCTTCTGGTCAGCATGCGCCGAGTAACCGCTCAATGCATGAACTCTTGCCTTTATGTCAAACTTTTCACCATCTAAAACCACATAGCCACCAGGTCTTTTACTATATCGCATAATATCCCTTCCCGGAGTTCCCCGCGCCTGATACCCTACAAAGAAAATATCATTTTTCCGGTCAGTAATGCCGGCCTTTAAATGTTTCAAAATTCTTCCACCAGTACACATGCCGCTGCCGGCTATTATAACTGCTTGCCCATCCATATCACACAGCTTTAGGTGATCCCTGTGGCCTTCCACAGCGTACAGATGATCAAAATCTATAGGATGATCGCCTTGCCGGAGGATATGTTTTGCTTCTTTGTCCCAGTATTCGGAAAGTCCGGAATAAATCTTTGTAATCTCAAGTCCAAGAGGCGAATCCAAAAAGACAGGAATCCTGGACCCCGAGTTGAGTTCCGGGAATTCCTTGCGAAGTTCCGGATCCGAAAATAATCTGTCCATCTCATAAATCAGTTCTTGTGTACGCCCCAGGGCAAAGGAAGGTATAAGGATTTTTCCCTTATCGACCAAAGCCCGGGTTAATATTTTTCCGAGCCGTCGAACGCGATCCCGCCGATCCCCATGCAACCTGTCTCCATAGGTCGATTCCAGGATCAATAGATCACAACCCTCGGGCACATCCGGATCACACAAAATAGGCGTATCCTTAACGCCTAAATCGCCGGAAAACACCACCGTCATGTGGTCAGAGATATCAAATTGAACCCAACAGGAGCCAAGAATGTGTCCCGCCCTGCCTAATTTAAAAGTAATTCCCCTTTTCAGGTCAAAAATCTGGTTGTATTCAAAGCCCCAGGAGAGTTCCTCAATTACCTCAGACATCTTAGCAGCCGCATCAGATGTCATATCGGTAAAACCCATGGCATCTTCCAGCATCGGTGCGAGAATGGCCTTAGTAGGGTGAGAAGTGATAATTTCACCCCTGAATCCCTTTTCAATCAGCCCAGGCACCCGGCCGATATGATCGATATGCGCATGTGTAAGAAAGAGGTGATCGACTTGCGACGGTTTCACCGGCCATGATTGCATGGGAATGACAGAATCATCGCCTTGCACTAAACCGCAGTCGATCATGATATTGAGGCCGTTTGCCCGTAACAGGTGACAGGAGCCGGTCACCGTGTTCTCACCGCCAAGATGAATGATATTCATAATACGTTTTTGTCTTTGCGCCCTGTGTGAGAATTTCCTTTGGGGCGAAGCCCATTCCTTTGGGGTGCGGTTATTTTTTTACCCAAAACGTCCTTGGGACGAAATGGGTAATTTGTATAAAGGTGATCGATTAAAATCACTGTTATTACTCATAGTGTTGAGCGGAAATGGTTAAAAAGAAGGTGCTTTTTTACCCAAAACGTCCCAGGGATGAAATGGGTAATGGAGTTGTTAAATCTGCGGATGGTACTGGGGCCTGCCCGCCTGTCGAAGATGCCGCCGTGCGGTGCCCCGCCGTGCCCCGTGAAATTTTTATCCAGCTTGCCCTGTGAAACCAGTATTTTCTTTTGTTTAACCGGGGTGAAACCATGTGTTTTCTTTTGTTTCACCGGGACCGAAGGACAGCGCAGCGTATTTCACTGGGGTAGCTCCCCGTGGAAAGACCGGGACATGGCCGGAAGATGGTACCGGGGTAAAATGAACTTGGCTCTTTAATTTAACCGGGGAAATCTGCGGAGGGCATTATATTTTTCACTTCGAAGCAGGAAAGAATGTAGAAAGGGTCAAACAAATGAGGAAACGATTGCACGATGATTCGAATAAATAACCCCGTGATGGTTTACAATCTACGCAATAACGGAATGCGATTCCGGCAATCTTGCCAAGGGAACTTCAATAACTTTTTCCTTTTTCCCCTCTATTACAATCTTTTCCATTTCTTTTGAAACTTCAGCAGAATAATATTTTTCGCCACATTCATTACAGACTTTTGCAGGAACCTCTTCAATCACGAATAACTTGTCCCCCCATCTAAAATCTACAGTAACCTTTTTGTTTTCTAAAATACCTTTTGTGCAAAAATAGCATGTTTCCATCTTATTATTCCCTCCTTGTGAAAGGGTCTTCCCATTTTGGCGATTTTGGAATATATACGGTAATTATTAAAAGGTCTTTCCCATGGAAATTTCCACACAAGATGTGAATCCATCTTAAATCCAACCCTTGGCCTACAATAAGGCAACTTTCTCCTCTTGGATCATCGGGATATGGTTCTAACTCTCGGCCATTTAAAATTGCGGATACAATGTCATCCACCCTGATTTTTTCTTTACCACGTTCAATTTGTGCGTGATGCGACAAATAAAAACATTTCTTTTCTACCTTCTCTCGGGCTAATTCAATGTATGATTTCTTATCCATTCAATATACAGCCAAACCGATCTGAAGCCATGTTTTCAAAATTGTTTTCAAAATCTACCATATTATTGCGTTCTGTTCAACTAACTTTTATCCAACAGCTTTTTTCGTTTGTAAAAAAAAGAAATTCTCAAATTTCTTGTAATTCCGAAATTTGTAAAAGTTAACGAGATTTTTTAGTGGCAATTACCCAAAACGTCCCGTCCGCCTCGACTGAGCTCGCGATGTCGGGCGGGCCTTGGGATGAAATGGGTAAAAATCAATGGATAAATTACCCAAAACAGCCTGCCCCGTTAAATGTTTTTGTTGTTCTATTTAACCGGGGTCCTTGGGATGAAATGGGTAATGAATGGGGTTCATCCTTACCCTGTTGAATGTTCTTGTCTTTCCTATTCAACCGGGGCGAAGGCCATTCCTCCGGGGTGCGGATCATTTCTCCATCTTTTTGGCTTTTTTTCGCGAAGCGATGACTATTTTTGACCAGCGGGGTCTGCCGGACAAAAGTCTGTGCCTGCCCTGCCTGCCCCGTAGCTCCGGGAGATGGTACCGGGGTAGGTTCGGAAAATCGTACTGGGGTCCTTCCGTCATCTGTCATCTGTCTCCTGACCTCTGACCTCTGATCTCTGTCCCTCATCGTGGCTAATTCAATCTTTACCCCGTGAAATTTTTACCCCGTTAAACCTCTCTGTTTCTTTTGTTTAACTGCTATGAAACGGGCTAATGTCAAGTATAAAATGTCACATATTTTTGTTCCTTAATATATCCATGAATTTTGTTTTGGTCAT
>JAUVVL010000345.1 GCA_030604635.1 Desulfobacteraceae bacterium | reverse complement strand
GGGCAGGTCACTTCAAACTTTTGCGCCGTTTCTTCTGGCAGAGCCGGTTAACTCTGACCTGGCTCTCCGAGGCGTAGGCTCTACGAGCCGGAGGCCCAAAGGACCAGGTTTTCAAGGTCGAAATAAATATGATTTTTCAAGTTAGAAATAATTGTCAGTAGGATTAAGGTGTTTTAAGGGCAATTGATTTAACGCTTTACTTGAATATCTATAAAGAATTCAATAATCTTTCGTGAATATTATCAAATCCGCCGTTTGACATGATCAGGACAAGATCACCGGCCCTGGCTTTTGTGACCAAAAAATCGATTATCGATTCGGTGTCCTGAAAAAAGTGCGCATCCTTGCCTTGTTGTTTGAGGTCGGCCACCAGTTTTTGGGATGAAAACCGCTCGGCAGGAGGGATCTTTCCAATGCGCGAAGGATGGCGGATGCATATGAGGTCTGCATTGCCAAATGAAAGCGGATAGATGTCCTGGAACACTTTGCGCATGCTGGAATTGGTTCTGGGTTCAAATACGGCAATAAGTCGTCCATCAGGACAAAACGGTTTGACCGCCCGGATGGTCTCCCGAACGGCAGTGGGATGATGGGCAAAATCATCCATGACCGTAATACCCCTCTTTTCACCGCGCACCTCCTGTCGTTTCTTAATACCCTTAAAGGTTTCAAAAGCCCCGGCAATAACCTCCACCGGAATCATGAGATCATGGGCCGCGGCAACCCCGGACAAGGCATTGAACAGGTTGTGTTCCCCCATCAGTCTTGTTTTAAAGTTTCCAAAAACCGACCCTTGTTTTAAAACCTCAAAATTGGTCCATGGCGGATCAACGGAAACAGCTCCAAGGTGCCAAAAAGTATTTGCATCCCTGCCGTATTTTATAACCCGGCATTGTCTGCCTTCTGTTAAATCGGCAACGTTTTTATCGTCGCCAAAAGCAAGCAGCGTGCCCTGGGATGAAACGCCGGATATAAAGGCATCAAATGCCTGTCTCACATGATCGATATCCTTAAATATATCCGCATGATCAAATTCAACACCTGTAAGTATTGCCATAAAAGGATCATAGTGCAAAAACTTTGCCCCCTTATCAAAATAAGCCGTGTCGTACTCATCGCCTTCGATGACAACATATTCGCCTTTTCCAAGGCGATAATTGCTGCCGAAGTTTCTTAAAATTCCGCCGATCATAAAGCAAGGATCAAAGCCGGCTTCATTAAGGATCCAGGCTAGAATGGAAGATGTGGTGGTCTTGCCGTGGGTGCCGGTTATAACAAGCTGTTTTTTATTGTCAGCCAAAAAGCGGTTTACGGCCTGGGGCATGGAACAAAAATTAAGGCCCATTTGAAGCATTCCGACAACCTCTGGATTCTCCTTTGATACGGTATTTCCGACAACAACAAGATCCGGGCCATATGAAACATTTTTTTCGTTAAAACCATCGGCAATTTCGATACCCTTATTCAGAAGAAAGTCACTCATGGGAGGATAAACTTTCTGATCAGAGCCTGTTACCTGATAACCTAAATCCTTCAGCATACCCCCAAGCGCACCCATCCCTGTTCCGCATATGGCGATGAGGTGTATACTATTGATTTTGCTGCCAATCCGGTTTTTTCTCAAATCCATGCTTTATGATTACCTTTAATGGAAATCCCCAAAATCTGACCCTTTTGCTCAATCGGTTATTGACTGTATTAATTTAGCTTTTTGAAATAACGTGTCCCGTAAGCATTCAGGTGATCCGGTTTTTAAGCGGGTCACTGTCTGAGCCGTTAAAAACAGGATTATCTGAATGCGATAATATTTTTCATTTGATTTTATTTTCGTGTTTTCGTAATTTATTTAATTTCTGAACACATAAAAATTCCTACAGGATAAAATATGCTGAATCAAGATCTTATAAAAATTCTGCAAGACTTTGCACAAAGTTCCAAACGCATCACAATATTGACCGGAGCCGGCATCTCCGCGGAAAGTGATATCCCCACATTTCGTGGCCCCGAAGGGTATTGGACCATCGGCTCAAAGGAATATCATCCACAGGAAATGGCGACTTACAGGGTATTTATGCAAAAACCAGATGAGGTTTGGAAGTGGTATTTGCATAGAATCGGTGTCTGTATAAAAGCTCAACCGAATCCAGGTCATCTTGCCCTGGTTGAAATGGAAAAACTTTTCAAAACCCGCTTCACCCTTATCACTCAAAATGTAGACAACCTTCACCTGCGGGCCGGAAACAGTTTAAAAAACACGTTTCAAATTCATGGAAACGTTTTTTTTATGCGCTGTGTCAATGAATGTGCTTTGAAAATTTACCCGATCCCGGAAGAATTGACCGGCAAAACAAAAATGGAGAACCTTACGGATTCTGATCGAAAATTACTGGTGTGCCCTGATTGCGGAAACAGCACCCGCCCCCATGTGCTGTGGTTTGATGAGGTCTATAATGAACATTATTATCGACATCAGAGTTCCTTGAAAATCGCCGGGGATACTGAATTGCTGATCATTGTGGGAACCTCAGGCGCCACCAGCCTGCCGAATCAGGTTGTATGGGAAGTCTATAGCCGTAATGGAATTATCATTGACATCAACATTGAGGATAACCCCTTCTCAAACCTAGCCTTAAAAAGCAGCCGGGGATTTTTTATAAAAGAACCCAGCAGTAGGGCTTTGCCAAGTATTTTGCAAATACTTGATAAATAGTATTATTTTAGCTTTTTGAAAAACGTGTCCCACAAGCATTCAGGTGATCCGGTTTTTAAGCGGGTCACTGTTTGAGTGTATTAGAGAGCGTTAAGAAAGAACAGCAAAATAGCAAGTTTTACCTGTGAGTTAAATAATATGCGCATTTAATCGGCTTTTATATACAGGACAGCACCTGTTCTTTATTTACGCTCACTTATGCACGAGTTTGACACGGTTTAAAACCGGATTGCCTGAATGCGATAATATTTTCAAAGGGCTAAAATGTTACAATAAGTAAAGAATCCTGGCCCATAGGACCAGGCTTTGGTTTGCCCCTGAAAGGGGCTATTTATCACAGAATCGATAAGTGTGAAGTGACTAACCTGTCGAGAGCTT
>JAUVVL010000337.1 GCA_030604635.1 Desulfobacteraceae bacterium | reverse complement strand
TAATTGGAACCTAGTACATCAGGTTTGGCTGAATCCTGAAAAAAAGGACGAAACCAACCAGATGAACTGTTTAAAAAAGGCGGCCTAACTTATGGATCAGGTGACAACTACCTTGACACCCTCCGATAAGAGATATATTCTTCCATCTGTTTGGCCAGGTAACTTTTAAAGTGTTTCATCAAACAGCTCCTTGCGCATTAACTTTGTGTGGATGTGAATATAACGTTTTGTGGACTGAACATTGTCATGGCCCATCATTTGTTTGACTTCAAAAATGGATGCACCGCTTTCCAGCAAATTCTGAGCATATGTATGTCTGAGCCAGTAGGCTGATGCTGAAGGATTGATCTTTTGCATGGCAACCGTGATGTCTTGACTGACTGTTGCTGCAGTGACTGGCTTTACGGGAGCACGAAAGGTTAAAAATAGCGCACGGTAATCACTTTCAGGCCTGCATCCCACAATATATGCGGCAATAGCCTTGATCGTAATTTCAGGCAAAGGAAGCTTGATAGGATTGGCGCTTTTTCGATCGAAAAGACTTATTTCACCCTGGACAAATGAGATATGATCCAGCCGGATCAGACTGATCTCTTTGGGACGAAGGCCCAGCGTATATCCCAAATGAACCATGGCTGAAGTTCGAAGCTCTTTGCAGCTGTCTGTGGACAGGCAGGCAAACAGCGCTTTTACTTCATCGGATCGTAAAAACTTCGGGGGCTGGGTTTGCGCGAACATGGGGGCGCCGACAATCAAAGGGGCCAAATCCCTTTTTAGAATCTTGCGGTAAAAATACAGATATCTTAAAAACCCGCGCAGATAAGAGCGGTTGTGTCGACAGGTCGCCGGCATAAAACGAGCGTTAAATTCAGCCAGAAAATTGTCTATCTGCTCAATCTTTACGGCGGCAAGATCAATTTCATGTTTTGACAGGTAATCATTGAGCGCAGATAGAACGTTTCTGGTTTGAACAAGTGACGAACGATGAACCTGCCTGGTCTTTTCATAATAATGCAGATAGGCTTCATAAATCTCAGGCAGATGAACAAGCGGTTTTTTTATTGGGCCAGGTATCAATTTTTGCTCAAAAAGATACCGGCTAAGGCCTCGTACGGCATTTGCAGAAAAGTGTAAACCGCAATGTTTCTCAAAGCCATTCAACGTGTCATAAGTAAACACTTGTTCCCATGAGATGTTTCGATTGGTTATAAAGTTTTGAAAATGATTTAAAAGGCGCTCATGGATCATAATGGTACCAGAAGAGTAATCTGCGGATATCATCCATAACAAGTAATCATTGACGGCTTTTTCTAATCGCTCTACAACAGATAGCGCCTTAACCATGTTCAGTCTCCCTTAAGCGATTGGCCGATAAGATTACATATCGTGGCCGGATCATATTTTTCCATTTGCTGCTGAGATTTGAGAAGTCTTAAAGGCTGGTTTACGGGTTTTTCGGGCAGCGAAAGCACCTGAAAGAAATATCCGTCAAATGCAATTAAGTCTTTATCAATCAAAGCATTCCGAGCATTCAGGTATTCATCCATAGGAATTCTTAAAAGCGAATAAATTTTATCGTAGCTGTAGTAAGAAACTCCATTCCGATCTGCCACCAGTAGAAGAAACAGATAAAGTAACAGTTCATGATGGGTGAGACTCTCCCAAAATCTGTCACGTAAAAATCTATGCTCAATAAATGCAAAGCTGCCGGTTATCCTGCGTACTCGATTTGGGCAAAGTATTTTTGTTTTTATCATTTCTTATCTCCATTGCCGGCCATCTTATAACCAAAATTCAAGGAAAGCTATCGAGTCTCCTTTTGCAAGATTTTGACAAAAACATTTAACACCTTGGAATAACAACAATTTGTCCTTCTAACGCGTCTCTTTTCTTATTGAAGGGTATGAGCTTATAACTACCTGGTTTAATATCAGAAAAATGCTTTAACGCGTCTCTTTTGCAAGATCGTTTTGAACGGCGTTTTTTATCCCGTTTTTTCTGTAATTCACGGTTTCGATCACAATAATCCGGGTTCTGTTTTCGATAATTCCGATAATATCCGGGATGCTGTTCAATCCACTGTTTATGGCAATCCCTTTGATCGTTTTTATAATCCGGATCAGATGCTATTTTACTCTGTTTCCATTTGTTTTTTCTGACTCGCTGGCAGGCTTTCCTGTTGCAGTAATTTTGGTTTTTTACGCAAGGATTAGCAGGAACCATTCTTCCGCAATTGGCGCATTTAATCATTGGCTTCATGGTATTTTTTACCATGAAGCCAGAAATGTATCGTGTTTGGTCTATTGCAGAAGAATAAAATCTGATAAGGAAATAAAAAGATTAAGATATGGGGGAGGATAAAACTGATGGGCTAATTGTTCTTAAGAATTGTCATACAATTTCTTATTTAGGGGGTTATGACATATGATCCCCTAAGAATTTCTTTTGTATTCTGATGACAACTCAAGTATAAGAATTAAATTCAAAGAAAATATATTTATTTAAAAATCTGGAAAGTACATCTAAAAACTCGCAACATAACTAAGCTTGCAACATAACGTCCCGAAGATCCGCTATGCTTTTGTTGTTTTGCAATCTTCAATTTTACCCCGTTAATTTTTATCCAGTGAAACCATGTACTTTCTTTTGTTTCACCGGGATCCGGTAGGAACAAGCGTAGCGAATTTAACCGGGGCAACAGCCTGCCCGCCATCGCACTCGCCGTAGCTTGTGCTCAGGCGAGGCGGGCGGGTCATCAATCGAAACTATCAGCGTCCCCCATTGCTCACCCTCAGACTTTTCCTGAGAAATATCTTAGCCAAAATCTGACTTTTCCTGAGAAATATCTTAGACAAAATCAGGAATTTCCTGATTAACAACTCTTTAAAGAATTGATATGTTTTTGCTTCCTTTGTTTACCCCGTAGGTTCGGAAAATCGTACTGGGGCGCCTGACATCCCGCCAATGGCGGGAGGCAAAAGGGGGCGTTTTGCAAAGGTCTCATCCTGTTTTCTATGTATTCTCAATGGGTTATCGAAAAGATGATTGTAATTGAGGAAGCGGAGCTGCGCAAGCTCAGCACAAACGCCCCCTGATTGCCAAAACTGCCAACGTCCCCCATTACGTCTCCCATTAAAAAACCATGCCACGCCAAGCCAGACTTGATGCTCCCGGTGTCCTGCAACATGTAATGGCACGTGGGATCGAACGCCGAAAAATCTT
>JAUVVL010000359.1 GCA_030604635.1 Desulfobacteraceae bacterium | reverse complement strand
CTTTAATACCAATTGTCTAAATGACGTCAACCATATGTTAAAATATGAGTATCGTTATTAGCTGTTTTTTCTTAAGGCTCTCTAACACGCTCAAACAGCCAGCTCTTTTACATTTTATCACCAGTGGACTCCAGAATTTATTGAGAAGTTACCGATAATGTTTTCAATGGACGGACTAAAATGTAATAAAAATTAGTGTTTAAAGCGCAGCTGTTTTTCCAAATATTGATTGCAAGAATCCATAAAAAGCCTTTAACATCCTAATAAAATTTAGCGGATTGGATGCTAATCTTTTAATATAATTTCCTATGATTCGGGGCCGCAAATAGAATTCTTTCATAAAACGTTGCTGAAAGTACAAAAGTTTTTCTTTAGATAAACCCTTTGGAACGAAAACCACATTGAGCACATTCATTTTATCAAAGTCATTTTCAATTGTTCCGTATTGCTCTGCAATGTCATACATCCGTGAGCCTGGAAAAGGTGTTAGCATAAAAACGCTGACATCGGCCAGTGGTATTTGTTTAGCAAAGCGGATGGAGTTTTTCATTGTTTCTTCGGTTTCAAACGGCAGGCCAAAGATGAAATATCCCTTGGCCAAGATACCGGCTTTATGGGTTAAGCTGACCGCTTTTTCAACCTGTTCAATTGTAATAGCCTTCTTGGCAAAGTCGAGGATTTTTTGGCTGGCTGATTCTATACCATAATTGATCTGCCAGCACCCCGAGCGCTTCATCAATTTAAGCAAGGCAAGATCGTTCACGGAATTGACCCTGCCGCTGCAACTCCAGGCAATATCAAATTTGGCTTTTAATAAGCCTTCGCATATCTCTGCCACCCGCTCCTGTTTTACAAGAAATTGGTCATCTTCAAAAATGACCTCCTTTATTTTGAAATGTTTTACTAAAAAATCGACCATTTCCAATACATATTCCGGGCTGTGAAATCTGACCCGGCGACTAAATACCGAAGTGTCACAAAAAATACACTTATGCGGACAACCCCTTGAAGATATGATGTGTGTCGAAGGAAGTCTTTTGTATTTAAACAGAGCAGGATGATATTTTGAAGGAAAATCATCCAATAATTCCCAGGCAGGAAACGGGAGGGAGTCCAGATTCATGATTGGGGGGCGGGGAGGGTTAATGCGGACTCTTCCGTTTTCCCGAAATGCAACGCCGGGTACATTCGATGGTTTCCTGTTTGAGGTTAAAGCATCAACCAATTCAATAATTGTAACCTCACCTTCTCCAACAACCCCATAGTTAAAAACAGGATAATCCTTTAGCGTTTTTTCGGGGATTGCCGTAAAGTGCGGCCCACCGATCAGAATCGGTATGGATGGATAGAGGTCTTTGACCATGGAGGCCATTTTAAATGCCTTGAAAATTGAAGGCGTGACCGCTGTGAAACCGACTATATCAGGTTGAAATTTTTTAATTTCTTCTAAAGTTTCTTTATTGTCTAAAATTTGTGCAGTGGAATCAATTATACGGACGCGGTGTCCGGATTTACGCAATACCGACCCTAACATAAGAAGCCCCAGATGCGGAAGCGTGGACCCGACTGAAGCCAGTTTTCCATACCTTTCATTCAAGGAATAAGGTGCATTTGCCAACAATATTGCAGCCATGATTATTTAATCCTTCACTTATTACGGCCAGCCCCGTGGCATATTCTAATCTAAAGAACAGGATACTTTCTCTTTCCGGATCATTCTGTGAGCATTTTCATCAAATGTGAACCGTCTCTGGCGTCGACAATTTGACTATGCCATCAATATTATTAATATTTTTAAGTGCATATGTCAAGAGTAGATGTGTATATACCAGGGAAACGTCAAAGTAGATTTTAACTTGGCCAAATAGAAGGAATTTCAAAGACGATTAAATACGAAATCCGAATATCGAAATCCGAAACAAACTCAAAATCCGAATATCAAATGACCAAAACATTACCGGCAGTAATGCCATACCCGTTATAAGCTTGGGAAATGTCCTTTGTTTTGAATTTAGGATTTGGGACATTCGTATTTGTTTCGAATTTCGTGTTTCGAATTTCGAATTTTACTGAAAATAAAATAAGCAAAATATGATATTGATTCAGTTTGCTAACTCTATAAATGACTTGGCCCTGGTGTATATACACACATTTTGGATAAAAAGAGATGATGTTGGCTTTTATAAAGAATTCTCTTTGACCTGAATAGCTATTAATGATAATAATTTTTCAATTATAACAACTCTTCACCGATATCAGAGGTAACATCTCAAAAAATTCAGGTATTTGTTGATTCCCCCTCACCCAAACCCTCTCCCCCAGGGGGGAGAGGGCAGGGTGAGGGGGGACAACCCTCAATTTTTTGAGAAGTTACTAACAGAGCACTAAAATAACGTGATTGATATGAGATTTCAAAAGAATGCAGGCGTAACTTTTATTGAAATTATTGTGGTTTTGGTTATCGCAAGTATAATCGGTGTTATCATTCTCTACCGTTTGATGGGTACAGGTGCAGAACTGATTGCTCAAACAGACGTAATCAAGACTCACTTGCGTTATGCCCAGGCAAGGGCAATGAGTTCAGATGTTATATGGGGTATACACTGTGATGGAGATTTTTATTGGCTATTTAAAGAGGGCAATATTGGCAATAGAGTAATTCTTCCAGGAGAAAAAAAGAATACCGATGATAATGATGCTGATGTTGCAAATGCTTATAAAGTTAGACTTTCATCAAAGGGTATTTCTTTAATGGAAAATTTCACCCTATCAT
>JAUVVL010000324.1 GCA_030604635.1 Desulfobacteraceae bacterium | reverse complement strand
TTATTAAAGGATTGGCCACTGTTTTTTCTTTAGGCTCACTTACATGCGAGTTCCAGATTTTTTATATTTTATTATCAGTGGGCGAGACTTTTATCATCTTATTTACCATTACTTATTGAGAAGTTACCTTTCGGGCTAGATTCTGTTTATAATAGAGGCCATGTATCCAGCGCCAAATCCGTTATCGATGTTTACAACCGCGACATTTGAGCTACAGCTGTTCAACATGGCAAAAAGGGCTGTCAAACCACCAAGGCTTACACCGTAGCCTATGCTTGTGGGGACAGCTATGACCGGGCGATTTACCATCCCCGCAACCACGCTGGGAAGCGCCCCTTCCATTCCTGCAACGACAACGAGAACCGACGCCTGGTCGATCAGTTCTTTATGGTCAAACAACCGGTGAATGCCGGCAACGCCGACATCAAAAACCGATTCCACTTGGTTTCCCATGACCGTTGCTGTAAGAAAGGCTTCTTTGGCAACCGGTATATCTGATGTCCCGGCCGATATTACAAGTATAGTCCCTTTCCCCTGTTTGAGGATTTCATTTTTTTTCCAGACGACCATCTTAGCATCTTTGTGATATACTGCTTCGGGAAAGCGTGAAACCACTCGGTCAGCATGAAGCGCATCGATGCGGGTAACCAGCACAATGTTTTCCTGGAGCAACATTTTTTCCATGATGCCTATAATCTGGTCGGCAGTCTTTCCCTGTCCGAAGATGGCTTCAGGAAAGCCTTTGCGCAAGGAACGGTGATGGTCTATATGGGCATAGTCTATGTCCTCAAATGACAGATGCAACAGTTTCCGGGCGGCATCTTCAGCAGATATTTTCCCTGAAGCTACGTTACGAAGGAGCTGATTCAAGGATTCCATGTCCATGGTATGATTTCCTTTTAAAAGTGGCTAACACGGATTTCTTATCCCGCTTGAAGCTGGATTCATTTGCATTGGCGAATCAGGCTAAACCATCAACTCTTCATTCATAAAAAAAGCGTGGTTATTTGCTATAACCACGCCTTGAGCCATTTACACCTTCAGGTAAAAAGATGCCCCATCTCCTGTCGCCCTCTGCTTCAGACACGATTCATAATACATCCTGCATCATGTATCTTGATCATGTGTCTTGTACGTTAGGGAAGATGGGCCCACCTGGAATCGAACCAGGGACCGACCGGTTATGAGCCGGTGGCTCTGCCAGCTGAGCTATGGGCCCACAAATAAACGTTGAGATAGTGAGACCTTTGCAAAACGCCCCCTTTTGCCTCCCGCCATTGGCGGGATGTCAGGCTCAAATTTTAATCCTCAAAATACTCAATCTATTCGTGCCTGCCCCGTAGTTCCGGAAGATCGTACGGGGTGGTTAAAATTTTCGCCTTCCTTGAACTTGAATCCCGCTTTAGCGAGAAGCATTTTTCAAAGGTCTCATAGTCTAACTAACTTCAGTAGAAAATTTTGTCAAGCTCTTAGGTTTGATTGTTTCGTAAAAATTTTTTTGTGAAATAGGCTTTTTACGAAATTATCATGTCTGTTCGATAAAACTTTTCAGTTTCCGGCTTCTAGTAGGATGCCTAAGTTTTCTCAGGGCCTTGGCTTCTATCTGTCTGATCCTTTCACGTGTTACGGCAAAATCCTGTCCGACCTCTTCGAGAGTATGGTCCGCCTTTTCACCGATGCCGAACCGCATGCGCAATACCTTTTCCTCACGCGGAGTTAATGTTGCAAGGACCTTTCTCGTCTGTTCGGCAAGGTTCAGATTTACAGCGACATCCGAAGGGAGCATGAACTTCTTATCTTCTATGAAATCACCGAGATGACTGTCCTCTTCCTCTCCGATAGGCGTCTCCAGAGAAATAGGTTCTCTTGCAATCTTTAAAACTTTGCGCACTTTAGCCAGGGGAACTTCCATCTTTTCCGCTATCTCTTCAGGTGAGGGCTCTCGTCCAAGCTCCTGTACCAGGTACCTGGATGTGCGAATAAGCTTGTTTATTGTTTCAATCATATGGACAGGAATTCGGATTGTCCTTGCCTGATCTGCAATTGCCCGAGTTATGGCCTGCCGTATCCACCATGTGGCATAGGTGCTGAATTTATAGCCCCGGCGATATTCAAATTTGTCAACAGCTTTCATCAGACCTATATTTCCTTCTTGGATCAAATCGAGAAATTGCAGGCCTCTGTTGGTATATTTCTTGGCAATACTGACAACCAGGCGTAAATTGGCCTTGGTCAGCTCACTTTTGGCAAGTTTAGATCTCGAGCGCCCTTCTTCAACACTGGCCATAATCCTTTTTAAGGTACGGTTCTTTGCCTTAATGATATACTCATTTTCAACAATCTGATTCTGGATTTTCTTAAGCTCTGCAAAGAGCAAATCTATCTCATGTTTCGACAGGTTACAGCGGGAACTAGCCCATTTGACAAACTTGCTCTTTGTTTTTAGGTTGTCGCGAAGTTCTGAGAGTGATGCATCAACTGTATCAGCGCATATCGCAATCATTTTGTTCGCGGTATCGAACCATTCTATATGGCCCCTGACAATTTTTACGATTTCATCTACCACCCCGATTTCAAGCCGCCAATCCTTAAGCAGTTCGAAAATCTTATTATTCCGTCGAGCGATGCTTCTTCTTATCCGACGCTGTTCACCGGAATACAGATCGGATAAGAAAAGTTTTTCCCCGAACACCTTGTTTTCTTCGTCAATGGCATTAATGGAACGGATTGTACTCAAAAAACTATCAATCTGTAACTCTTCATCAACATATGCATCCCCTTCTTCAATATCCCTAATATCCCTTAATACTTGCTTTGGGCGCAGAACCCTGCTTTCGATTTTTTCTCCAAGCTTTAAAATGCATTCCACGCCTGTGGCCGTATCTATCAGTGCTCTTAAAACTTCCTGCTCTCCGGCTTCGATCTCCTTTGCGATAACAACCTCTCCTTCCCGGCTTAAGAGGGTCACCAGACCCATCTCGCGCAGATACATCTTAACAGGATCTGTAACAGTACCAAAATCAGAGGTAGAAACATCGCCAATTTTAACCTTTTTTTCTTTAACCTTTTTTTTGCTATTTACTAATTTGCCATTATTTTCATCTACGATTTCAATATCATGATTATCAAACATAATGAGCGTTTCATCAATCTGTTCCAAAGAAAGCATTGCTTTGGGAAACGCATCTTTGATTTCATCATAAGTTAAAAATCCCTGCTGTTTTCCTTTTGAAATCAGCTCATTCAGTTCCTTTTTTGTGATATTCTTTGTTCTTTTCCGTTTTATAGCGGATTTTTTTGTCATAGAGTTTAGCCTCCTCCGGACTCTATAAGGTTATTTCTTAGTGCTCTAGTTCGTAAATTCGATGACGTATTTTTATCAAGACAACTATCCCGTATAAGTTGAATTCTAAAAGTTTGAAGTTTGAAGTGCCTAAAGTGAGCTAAAGCCCGCCCTGGTGCGACTCGTTCATATTTATTGATGTAGGCTATGCATCAT
>JAUVVL010000005.1 GCA_030604635.1 Desulfobacteraceae bacterium | reverse complement strand
CAACTGCGGTAAGAGTTTCTGACAAACTGGCCCGAGAGGCCAGACTATACAGCAAAGTGGATAACCGGTCTGTAACCGGTCAGATCGAACACTGGGCAAAAATTGGAAAGTGTGCTGAAGAAAACCCTGAGTTAACATACAGTTTGATTAAAGAAATTTTGATAGGGCTGGAAGAGTTGGAACAAGGAGAGTCTTCAGAATACAAATTCGGATAATCGCCCATGAAAATCATCCAATCTCGTTCTTTTGAAAAAAAAGTCAAGAGGTTCAAAAAACAAGAGAAAAAGATATTAGACAAACAAATCCAAAAAATAATCGACAACCCCTCTATCGGGCAAGAAAAAAAGGGTGACCTTTGAGGAGTCTATATACACAAATTCAAGATTCAAACCATCCAGCACTTATTGTCCTACCGGTTTTTCGGCGATGATCTCGAACTTATAATGATTGGCCCTCACGAGAATTACTACAGAGATCTTAAGGCGTATTTGTCGCCTCCCCTTCCGCCCAAAATGGACTCTTAAAAAGAAAAAAGGCGGTTGAAAATGAACCCCTCAACTGCCTCTCCAAATCAAATCCCGGAAGAAACGCATAATTAGTGCTTGACCGAAAACCCCGGTTTTCGGTCAAGCACTATATAATAAATGCTATTCCGTCCAAGTCAAGGATTAGGAAAATGTTTTAGAAAAGCCCCAGCTCCTTTCCCAGCTCATTATACATTTTTGGAAACTCCGGCTGAAAGTTCTGGTAGAATGTCACGGGATAGCGTGCACCGATCTTTTTGCCCGCCGCTTTCAGGCCCTCGACCATACCTTCAAGTTGTTTACCCGGTATGGAGAAAACCATCTCATCATCCTGGGCCATGGAAAAAATGCGATCTCCCATACCCGGAACAACTATGCGGGGCGCCTGGGTTTTAAAAGGTGCAATCAGATATTCGCTGCATTCCACCTTTCCGCCGAAGTTGCCCGCGATACGCCTGCCCTCTTGATAAACCATGGCCTGAACCATGCGCATCACCTGGGCAGGGTTGCCGTAAAATACCACCGTATCCGGATCATATAATCCCTTTTGTAAAGGCGCCAGAACAACGGCTTCATATTCATCATTCTCCAGACGGACCATGTCTTTAACTTCTTCAATCCCTCTTTTCTCGTCCTGTGAAAAGTTTATCTCGCAGAAGAGTTTACCCAGGGTTTCGACCGGGTCTGATGCACCACTGAAACCAAATGTGATCATGGCCGGAACACATATCAAATCTTCGCGGGTGAGACCTACGGTCCAGCCATGGATGCGGGCCATGGTAACACCCTGGCAGATGGCGACTCGTTTGCTCAGAACTTTGGAAGGTTGGCGGGTTTTTTCCGGAAAATCCGCCTTATCCTTTAAAAATTTTACCGCCAGAGGAAAAGTTTTCAGTCGCAATTCGTTTTGAATAAAATCCGCTGTCTCATGATAATTGAACTGTGCCAAGATCCACCTCCTTAGTTTTTTAAAGTCAATAACCACCCCTAAAAAGGGTTGAATTATCATTTACTCACCGCAGAGCCGCAGAGGACGCAGAGGCTTCATATATTTTTTTCTTTACGCTGAGAGGGCGTAAAGAAAAAAGACATAGCCCCTGAAGGAATACAAATGCTCACGATCATTATCCAGCACCAGACAGTATAAGCTTATAGTTTTTATCGTCCCGCATTCAGCGGGACTGAGCACTTTTCCGTTGCCGTCGTCCCTGCCCCGTTAAATTCCTGCCCAATGAAACGTAGTTGTTTCTATTATTTCATCGGGGTGAAAGCTATTTAACCGGGGTCAACGGCAATGGAAAAAATCATTCATCTCTGCGCTCTCTGCGTCTTGAGCGAAGCGGGCGGTGAATACACACTACTTTTGAACAGCAAAGCTCGCGCCTTCCGCTTAGATGAAGGTTTAATAGGTTAATTAAAAAAGCTTCATCTGTGTATGCCCGTCCTTTCTTTTCTTTCCCAAAGCGGGCTCTTCATGTGTTCTCAGGTGTTCTTCGATTTCTCCTACAAAGGGGGAAAGTGTCCGTTTTTCTGTTTTGCCGTAAATTTTTCGTTTTTTGGCACATGTCAAATAGAGCCGTTCTTTGGCGCGGGTCATGGCAACAAAAAAGAGCCGTCTTTCTTCGTCAATATCTGTTGAGTCTTTGTCTGATCGTTTAAACGGTATAAAACCACTTTCACAGCCGGCAACAAAAACCACCGGGAATTCAAGTCCTTTAGCGGCATGCATTGTCATGAATGCAACCTTCTCAGCCTTGGCTGTGTATGTGTCTGTATCGGTCTGGAGTGCAGTCATAGAGAAAAAATCAGAAATATTATTATCAAGCGTTCTTGACAGATCAATCAGCCGGTTTATGGCTTCTTCTGCTTTTGGGCTGCTGTTTATGATTTCCGAAAGCTTGGTGCTTTCCGCAAGAAAAATCAGCTTTTTTTCAACCGTCAGCCCCTTGATCTTTTTTTTCATCGACAAAAAACCGTCCAAAAATTCACACAGCCTGATTTGCCGGTTCTTGCTCATACCGCTGACGGGAAACCGCCGTGCATTGTCTATGGCCGACGAGATTGTAAGGTTGTTCTTGTAACACCAGCTTTTAAAAATTTCCATGCTCTGTTTGCTGATATTTGTTTGCGTTAAATCTATGGTTCTTTCAAAATCCGCATAACAGCCTGACCCTTCGATGGTTTTTAATAATGAAATCAGTTCTGATACGCCTTTTGCGTTGAAAATATTTTTTCTGCTAACAATCTGATACGGAATACCCGCTGCATCAAAAACTTCTGAAAAAATCCTGCTCTGATCGGCTGTGCGGAATAATACGGCAAAATCAGAAAAGCTTCGGTGCGTGATCTGTTGTTGGTTGTCAACGCTGCCGAAATCCAGGGAATGAAAACCGATGCCGCCGATTAAATATTCTATTGTCTTTCCCACAGCCACGGCTTCGGCTTTTTCCGAACCTGTTTCAATCACGCTGATGGTTTTGGCGCCGCCGGCCTGAGAATATATTCGGGATCTGGTATCATCTTTTTCGAGAGCGTTTACCACGTGATACGATGCGTCGAGAATTGTCTGGGTCGAACGATAGTTGCGAGTCAGTTTCACCACCTTGGCGTCCGGATAATCGTTTATAAAACTTTTAAAATGTTTAACATCCGAACCCCTAAACCCGTAAATCGACTGATCCGGATCTCCGATAACACAAATATCTCTGCCTGTTGCACCTGGCGGAGCAAGGGCATTTATAATCCGGTACTGGCCATGGTTTAAATCCTGATATTCATCCACAAAAACAAACTTATAAAGATCCCGGTATCTTCCGGCAAACTGTTCGTCGGTTTCAAAAAGCCGCACAATATTAAACACCAGGTCCTCATAGTCGTATAGGCCCTGCATGGATAACAGATTCTGGTAAGAGCTATAAACCTTTAAATAAAATTGCTTTTCTGAAACGTCAATTTCATCAAGACACTCGTTCGGTTCGAGTATCTTCTGTTTGACGGATATAATCCAGCCTAACAGTGCTTTGTATTTTATGGAAACTTTGATACCTGTCCGCTCAACATTTCTTATCGCGTCAGAAATTAAAGATTTCCGATCATCCTCATCAATAATCTTGCTGGTTTTTTCATTGTAATCATTTAACAATTTATAGCAAAAACTGTGAAATGTACCAACAAAAGGAAGAGGCTTTGTTTCACCAATAAGACTTTTGAGCCTGTCTTTCATTTCCCGAGCCGCTTTATTTGTGAAGGTGACGGCCAGAATGTTTTGCGGTGAAACTCCTTTATCGGTCATAAGGTTTGCTATACGGTGGGTCAGTGTGCGTGTTTTGCCGGTTCCAGGACCTGCAACAATCATCAAAGGCCCCCGTTCATACTCTACGGCCTGACGCTGTCTCTGGTTTAGCTCGCCTGGATCGGATTCTGCTTCCTTGTCTTGCAAGGGTGGATGAAAACAACGTGTTTGTTGGCCTGATTGGTAGGGCTTGTCCGTGTCACGTATATGCAGTTTCTTTTTTTTCTGTTTTTCTTTGTTTTGTAAACCAGGTTCTGGCGGCGACAGAACAAAAAGCGTTTTTTGGCCGAGTATTTTTCCCCGCTCGTGCTGATTAAAAATTTTTATTTTTCCGAATTCACCGTCATATCCGGGTAAAACAACAATCTCGTTCCGGCGCATTCTTGAGATAGCCTCACCCAGCAAGGGGCCGCCGGAGGAATTAATGGTTTCTGTTTGCAAGTTATTAAGAATTTTAAATTCCGGCCCCAATTTCTCAAGAAGCGCCCTGTAATATCTCATGACCTTCTTTGTTCCCGGACCGGCCTCTAAAACTTCCGACAAGATTTCTATAAGGGGAATAATATTATTAAATGGGTGATGTTTTTTGGGTTTCTCACCCTCCGGCCGATCGGCCAGCTCCTCAACCCTGTATAAAACACCCAGGGTCAGTGGTTTTTGGCATACCGGGCATATACCTCCCTTTTCCCGGGTCTTTTCCGGCCATAGTCGAACATTACAATTTCTGTGACCATCAAGGTGATACTTCCCCTCTTCGGGATAAAACTCAAAAGTTCCCAGAAAATGTTCGGGGTCGCCGTTCTTTATGGCAGACTTTATTGTGTTATAAGAAAGTTCTGTATCAAAAAGGTTTGCCTCCCTCCCGAGTTTTAAAGGGGAATGGGCATCGGAATTGGATATCAGGGTCAGTCCGTCGAGACCTGACACGCGCCAGTTCATGGCAGGATCGGATGAAAGTCCGGTTTCAACGGCAAAGATATTTGACGCCAAATCTTCAAAACATTCTTCTATGGAATCAAAGCCGGATTTTGAGCCCAGGAGCGAAAACCATGGTGTCCAGATATGAGCAGGTATTAGGAACCCCTGGTCTGAGGTCTCGAGGAGAATTTCAAGAAGGTCTTTTGCGTCCAGACCAAGAATCGGCCTACCATCTGATTTTATATTTCCAATTTTATCTAATTTTGAAATAAAGTTCTCTGCCAGATCAAGGTCGGGTAGAAATACAAGATTATGATTTTTGCGGGTTTTGCTATTTTTTTTATATATGTTGCTGATTTCGGAAACCAGTAAAAAGCGGACTTTCCCGCGACATGACGGTGGAACCTGTTGATCGCATATCTTTGATATATCATCCCTTAGCTTAAATAGTCCTGGTTCGGCCGGAACCAATTTTTCCTTGATTTCCGCAAACCAGCCTGGATGTGTAAAATCGCCGGTTCCTACAACCGTTATACCCTTTAGCCGGGCTGCTATGTATAGGTTTTCAAAATCAAGGTTTTTTGCTGTGGCCCTTGAAAACCGGGAATGAACATGGAAATCGGCTATAAATTTCATATTTTTTTTATATCATGTTTTGTTATTCCATAAATAGTAAAAACTTCTTGTAACCTGATTATAAACAGTATATAGTATTAATAAACATAATAATACTATATATAGTATTATTTTAAAAAGGTACCTATAGAGCTTCCTATATAGGGCCGCTTTGTTAATACCTAAAATCTGCATAAATTATTCTTAAAAAGATTAAAATAGACATTGCATCTCCCTGCCCAGTGAAATGCGAAGCCTATTTCACCGGGGCGGCAAACTCGACGCTTGCAAAATTTAGGTAATACAGGAATATCTCTGTTTTTATATTGATATTTTTTCAATAACTCTTTACTTATTAACAACTATTTTTTTTCTTTTCATAACTTAATATTTTTATATTTTTTTATTATACTTTATTAACCATTTAATATTTGATTTTCCCTATAAGATAAACAATTTAAACTGTTATTATACTTATTAACACCACTTATTTATAATATATGAATCTATATAATTAATATAGGAACTGATTATGAAATTTATTATTAAAAAAGATGATATTTTAGATGTTTTGTCAAAGGTTCAAGGAATAACCGGCAGAAAAAGCAACCTGGCTATAACTACAAATGTTTTAATAAAGACAAATAATTACGGTATAACAATAATAGCAACTGATCTTGAAACCGGTTATGAAGGATTATATCCTGCAACCATCGAATCACAGGGCACAATAGCGATTAATGCCAGAAAGTTTTACGAAATAGTAAGAGAATTTCCAAGTGATGAAATTCACATAGAAGAATTTGAAAACCATTGGATAAAAATCAGCAATGAAAAAGTAGAATATAATATTGTTGGAATGAATCCGGATGATTTTCCTGAATCACCCCAGATAGAAGATGTTGAATTTTTTAATATAGATTCGTCTGTTTTTAAAAAGATGATAGATAGAACTGTTATTATCCCCGGTGCCTCTGATGAAAAAAGAGCACATATTATTGGAATCTATTTTGAAATAATTCAAAAAGACGATAAAAATATCGTTAGAATGGTTTCAACCGACGGAAACCGGCTTTCAAAGGTAGATTGCTTTTATAAAAAAGATATAAAGCTACCTCAAGGACCTAATATAATTATACCGAAAAAGGGAATAAATGAGGCTATAAAGTTTCTTGATCCCGAAGGTACGGTTCAAATAGGTTTTAAAAACAATAATTTTATTATTAAAAAGGATGCCGAGACAATTATTATACGGCTTCTTGAAGGTGAATTTCCAGAATACAGTGATATTATAAAAAAAGGGGATTCTCATGAAATCCATATGGATAGAGAACTCTTTTTAATGATGCTAAAAAGAATGTCCATATTTTACTCTGAAGACTACAAAGGCGTTATTTTTAATTTCTCAGACGACAAACTTTTTATAAACGCAGTTAATCCAGATTTCGGTGAATCTAAGGAAGATATGGTTATAGATTTTAAGGGTGACCCCATTGAAGCTGCCTTTAACCCCAGGTATTTTATTGAAACACTGAACGTTATCGATTCCGAAAAGGTTGTTATAAATATAATTGATGAAGAAAAACCCTGTATTATTGAAGGAGAGAACGACGATACTTTTTTAAGTATAATCATGCCCATGAGATTATGAATAAAGAACAATACACATATGATGCAGACAAAATAAAGGTTCTCGAGGGCCTTGAGGCGGTTAGAAAAAGGCCTGCAATGTATATCGGTAATGTAGGTGTCGAAGGGCTTCACCATCTTGTCAGTGAAGTTGTAGATAACAGTATTGATGAAGCCATGGCAGGATATTGTGATCTGATAAAGGTTACAATTCATACTGGTAATAGTGTGAGCGTTGAAGATAATGGAAGGGGAATCCCTGTCGGTATTCAAAAAACAGAAAATATGCCGGCGGTTGAAGTTGTTATGACTAAGCTTCATTCCGGCGGTAAGTTTGATGATCATTCTTACAAAGTTTCAGGAGGGCTTCACGGCGTAGGGGTTTCAGTGGTAAATGCTCTTTCAAAATTTTTGGAAGTAGAAATTTATAGCGGCGGTAAAATTTATTATCAGACCTATGAAAAAGGGAAAAAAACAAGCGCACTAAGCGTTATAGGCAAAACAAAAAAAAGTGGCACAAAAGTACATTTTATTCCCGACACAGAAATTTTAGACACAGATAATTTCGGTTATGAAATACTGATTCGCAGATTAAGGGAGCTGGCCTTTTTAAATAAAGGGGTCAGAATAACTATAGAAGATGAACGCTCGGATGATAAGGATGAATTTTTTTATAAGGGGGGAATAGTTTCATTTGTTGAATATCTCAACAGAAGACATTCAACCCTTCATAAACCCATTTTTATGGAAGGAGAAAAAAATGGGGTTCGGATAGAGGTTGCAATACAATATAATAATACATTTACGGAGAAAATGTTTTCATTTGCCAACAATATTAATACGGCCGAGGGGGGATTTCATCTTATCGGTTTTAAAGCGGCGTTGACGCGAACTATTAATCAATATGCAACCAATGGCAGGCTTCCAAAAAATCTACAGGCCAAGATCGGCGGAGATGATGTTAGGGAAGGATTGGCTGCGGTTGTAAGTGTTAAAATGAAATCTCCTCAATTTGAAGGTCAAACAAAGACAAAGCTCGGGAACAGTGAAGTTAAAGGCCTCGTTGAGTCGCTGATACATGAAAAATTAAGTGCATTTTTGGAAGAGAATCCCGCAACTGCAAAAAAGATATTGGCAAAAGCGGTGGAAGCTTCAAGAGCAAGAGATGCGGCCAAGCATGCGCGGGATCTTGCCAGAAAACAGGGCGCTTTAATAGATTCAACACTTCCCGGCAAGCTGGCGGAATGTCAGATTTCAGATCCGCCTGAAAGAGAAATATTTCTGGTTGAGGGTGATTCCGCAGGTGGCAGCGCCAAACAGGGAAGAGATAGAAAGTTTCAGGCGATTCTGCCGTTAAAAGGAAAGATATTAAATGTTGAGAAATCCCGCATCGATAAAATTCTACGAAGCGAGGAGATTAAAAATATAATAACCGTCCTTGGCACCGGCGTTGGCCAGGAAGAATACGATATTGAAAAAATCAGGTATCACAAAACCATTATTATGACAGATGCTGATGTTGACGGATCTCATATCAGGACACTTCTGTTAACTTTCTTTTACAGGCACATGCCAGAGATGGTGGATAAAGGGTATTTGTATATCGCACAACCCCCCTTATTTAGAGTCGGCAAAGGAAAGAAAGCTATTTATCTAAAAAACGAGGGGGAATTAAATGATCATATTTTAAAGAGGGTTTGCAACATAAAGAGCGTTAAGATCGGAAAAGAAGAATCGATATTACCTGAACATAATCTTTATGTTTTTGTCTGTGATCTTTCTGAGTATTTTTCAGTTATGTCGAGACTGAAAAAGCGCGGAATAAATACAGATCTTGTTGAATTGCTTATAAAAGAAGGGGTTGAAAATAAAAGTTTTCTTCAAAATCAACAAAAAATGTCAGCCCTAAAGGCGACCTTTAGAGAGAAAGAGTATAATGTCAGTGATTTAAGCTGGAATCCTGAAAGAAGTGTATATGAAATGACAGTTGTACCTTCTTTTACAGGACAACAAAAAAGTTTATTAACAGATCCGGCCGAGAAAGATGTTAAACCAGTAAAAGTAGGCAGGGGGCTTATATATTCCAAAGATTTTCAGAAAAGTCTGATCCTGGCAAAGAAAATTTTAAAATTTGATAATCCTCCGTTTTTTGTTTTTAATAAAGACGATAAAATAGATTCCGTTCGTATCGAAGATAAAAAAACACTTCTTTCATTTTTTATAGATGAAGGAAAAAAAGGGCTCAGCTTACAGCGATACAAAGGTCTTGGTGAAATGAATCCCGAACAGCTGTGGGAAACAACAATGAATCCGGCAAAGAGAACCCTTTTGCAGGTTAAGGTCGAAGATGCTGTTGAAACCGATGAAATTTTTACCGTCCTCATGGGAGAAGAGGTAGAACCCCGAAGAGAATTTATCAGCAACAATGCCCTTGATGTAAGCATGCTGGATATATAGTTATGTATGTTCATAAGATTCAAGCCAGAGATTTACCTGACCTTTGGTTCCAGGCAGTATATGATATTTTGGACCACGGGCGCAGGTTTAATATTGATCGAGGGTCATACGCAGGGCAGACTCGCCTTGAATACGATTATTTTATGGGTCATGTAAAATATCCCGGTACCCAGCCACTTTTGCCGGATATTCCTCCGGCAGTAGGAATTCCCAACCCGGTCGAAGAGGCTTACATTTACGGTGGAGAAGGTTACGAACGGTCGTATATCGAATACCTCATGACCGGGCGCAAGGAACCGGGTGAATCATACACATATGGTGAACGACTGACCACGGCGCCGCTTACCGGTGCTAAACTGACCTGGTGGGAAGAAGGCAACACTGAAATCATCGACAAAAGAGATATCGACGGAAAAGCTGTTTTTGAAGAAAACGGCCAGCTCTGCCTGAATCAGATAGAATGGGTTATTCAAACCTACAAAAAATTCGGGAGCCGGAATAACCAGATGGTGCTCCAGGTGGCACATCCTTCAGATCTTACCCTGCTAGATCCGCCATGTTTACGATCGATCGACACCCGCATACAGGATGAAACTCTTCATTTTATTGTATATTTTCGTTCATGGGATCTTTGGGGGGGCTTGCCCGCCAATTTGGCGGGAATTCAGAATCTCAAAGAATACATGGCAGGAGAGATCGGCGTAAAAGACGGCGAAATGATCGTAGAGAGCAAGGGGCTTCACCTGTACGGGTATGCCGAAGATCTTGCGAAGCTTAGGTGCATGAGAGAATAATATTATAGAATTGTATTTAAAATTCTATACTGTTGGGGGTTCTCGGAAAGGGGATCACATCCCTGATGTTGCTTATACCTGTCATTAACATGAGCAGACGTTCGAAACCGAGACCAAACCCGCTGTGTTCAACAGATCCGAATCTTCGGGAATCGAGATACCACCAGTAATCATCTTTTGGCATCCCCATTTCATCCATCCGCTTTTCCAGCACTTCGATCCGTTCTTCACGCTGACTTCCGCCGATAATTTCTCCGATTTTCGGCACCAGAACATCCATGGCAGCCACGGTTTGATTGTCGTCGTTTAAGCGCATGTAAAACGGTTTTATGTTTTTAGGGTAATCAAAGATAATCAGAGGCTTTTTAAAGTGATGTTCGGCAAGGTAACGTTCGTGTTCGGTCTGGAGATCCTTTCCAAAAGCGATATCATATTCAAATTTTTTGCCGGATTTTTGTAATATTTTCACAGCCGCTGTGTACGACAGCCGTCTAAAATCGGATGATGCAACGTTTTCCAGGGTCGACATCAAACTTTTATCGACAAATTTTGCAAAGAGTTCGAGATCATCAATACATTCATCCAAGATGTAAGATGTGAGATATTTTATGATTTCTTCGGCAAGGTCCATGTTGCCTTCAAGATCGCAGAACGCCATCTCTGGCTCCACCATCCAGAACTCGGCCACATGCCGGCTGGTGTGAGAATTTTCAGCCCGGAACGTCGGGCCGAAGGTGTAGACGTCCCCCAGGGCCAGGGCGAACATTTCGGCGGATAACTGTCCGGAAACAGTCAAATTTGCCTCCTTGCCGAAAAAGTCCCGGGAATAGTCGGTTTTGCCGTCTTTTTTGGGCGGGTTGCCCAGGGCCAGGGTTGTTACCTTGAACAGTTCACCTGCGCCTTCGCAATCAGAACCTGTTATGATGGGAGAATGGATGTATTTGAAATCTCTGTCCCTGAAAAATTTATGGATGGCAAATGAGAGCTCGGATCTTATACGAAATGCAGCGCCATACTTGTTGGTTCTGGGTCTTAAATGGGCGATTGTTCTTAAAAATTCGTCCGTGTGGCGCTTTTTCTGAAGAGGATATGACTCGGGAGCAAGGCTGACGATTTCTACACGGCCTGCTATGACCTCCCATTCCTGTCCGGGACCCGTCGATTCCACCAGTTTACCGGCGATAACAACCGCAGATCCTGTTGAAAGCCTGGAAACATCCTGGTAATTATTCAAGGTGCTGTCAGCAACAATCTGTATGTTTTTGAGGCATGATCCGTCATTGACTTCTATGAAAGAAAAACCCTTTGAATCACGCCGGGTTCGGACCCATCCCTTGATAAGAACTTCGTCCTTTGGGACGTTTGATTTTAAAAGCTTAGATATTTTGATACGTTTCATTCATAATCTCCATCTGTATTAATTTAGCCTTTTAAAAAACGTGTCCCACACAGCAATGCGATAATGTTTTCAAAGGGCTGAATGGTTACTATAATTTTACAGTAATATTATAGAGCTGATCCCCACGCTGCAACAGGATTACCACCGATGATTTTTGGCGGTATTTTATGACAGCCCTTTCAAAATCTTTAATGTTTTTAATGGTTATATCATCCATTTGTCGGATAACGTCTCCTGGCCTGACACCGATTTGGGCAAGAAAGGATTGACGATGGATTTCTGAAATCAGCACGCCTTCTTTTGCGAAAATTTTATTGATATAACGGGTTTTATTAGAAAGGTTTTCCACGGCAACGCCCAGAAGGCTGTAGGCCAGGTCCAGAGCCAGTTCTTTTGGAAAAGTCGACGACTTCACGGAAACGGTTCTGACCTTGCCGTCCCGCCATAAGCTTATATTGATGGTTTCTCCGGCCGGAAAGCCGCCCATGACCGTCTGATAATTTTCTACAGAGAGGATGTCCCGGTTTCCGAGCGTAAGTATTATATCACCGATCCGGATGCCGGCCTTACGGGCAGGACCGGTCTTTTCAACTTTTTTAACAAGAACTCCTTTAATGTCCGACGCTTTCAGATACCGGGCAAGATCAGCATCAATATCCTGGGCAGTGATGCCGATCCATGCCGGTATAACCTCTCCGTATCTAATAAGATCGGAAACAATTCTTTTGGCCTTATTAATCGGTATGGCAAAACCGATGCCCTGGGCTTTGGCATATATGGCGGTATTAATTCCTATGAGTTCGCCATTTACGTTCAGAAGCGGTCCTCCACTGTTGCCGGGGTTAATGGAGGCGTCGATCTGAATAAAGCCATGATAGACCATGCCTTCTGTTCGTATGCTCCGGTTTATTGCGCTGATGACACCGGTTGTTACGGTGTTTGAAAACCCGAATGGATTTCCGATGGCGAATACCGTTTCGCCGATCATCAGGTCATCAGAATCACCCATATCTATATCGGGCAAAGGCTCCTTGGAAGAGATACGAAGCACCGCCATGTCAGAGTCAGGATCTGTGCCCACAATCTGGGCATCGAATTCTCGCCCGTCTTTGAGAACAACAGTAATGGTTCCGGTTTTTAGAATGACGTGTTCATTGGTTAGGATAAACCCACGGTTTCCGTCAATAATAACACCTGATCCCAGGCTGGTTCGCTTGTATTGATGTTCAAATCCGTGATCGAAAAAATCCCTGAAGAATGATTCGAAATAAGGGTCCATATCAAATCCGGAAAAAGGGTTGACCCGCTTGCGAACCTCTGACTCCGAACTTATGTTTACAACAACAGGACTGACTTTTCGGACGGCTTTAACAACAGCATTTTCCCGCTGATGTTCAGCGCAAAGGTTGTCAGAAGATGTTAAAATGAGAAGGACAGTAACAACAAAAAAGGCAAAGATAGAGTTTGAAATTTTATTAGTGTGTTGTGACATTATATTTCCAAAATAGTTTGTAAAGTATTATAGAGTGTTTATTATTTAAAATGATGGCTTCGTAAATCCCGCTTGAGCGGGACTTCCTTGCACTTCATTGCGGCGTACGCTTATTACGCACTCTTCGGGTACCATGTTAGCGGTATGACACGAAATTCACGCGTCTTGAATTTGGTCCCGCCCAGGCGGGATTACTTTGCCATCGCAATTTTGACTTTTTACGAGACCGTAAAAATGGCGGTTCTGTAAAAGATCTTTAAATGAACAGGAACGTTGTTTAACCGGTCTGCTCCCCGCCGCGAAGCACTGCCGTTAGGCAGAACCCCCGCCTTGTAGGGCGGGGCCGAGGGGAGCTATATGAAATTGAAAAAATCCTTACCCGGGCTGCGAAGCACTGCCGTTAGGCAGAACCCCCGCCCTTTAGGGCGGGGGGCTTCACTTCCATACAGGGACATTGATCGGTTCCTTATATATCTCTATATCATGAGCATAACATCCATTCAAGACATCTTACCGCTGGTAGAGCAACCCAGCCGATATTTAGGCTCGGAAATAAACACCATCAAAAAGGATCACGATAAGGTTAAACTCTGTTTTGCCCTTGCCTTTCCGGATCTATATGAAATCGGCACATCACATTTAGGTCTTCAGATACTTTATCATATCTTAAACAGCCATGATGAGATCGCTGCCGAAAGGGTTTTTGCCCCCGCGGTTGATTTGGAAGCCTATCTCAGGACGTATGACATCCCCCTTGTGTCCCTGGAATCTCAAAAACCGCTTGATCGCTTTGATATCATCGGTTTCAGTCTACTTTATGAGCTTAACTATACCAATATGCTTACCATGCTTGATCTGGCAAACATTCCTTTTTTTGCTCGACAAAGAGACGGTTCTTTTCCGCTTGTCATTGCAGGCGGTCCCTGTACATGTAATCCTGAACCCGTTGCCGACTTTTTTGACGCGATGGTTGTCGGGGACGGGGAAAATGTGATCATGGAGATGTCACGTATATGGCTTAAATGGAAGACGAGTGATATAAGCGACAAGGAAACACTTTTGAAAATGTGGTCTGACATTGAAGGTGTATATATCCCCATGTTTTTTAACCCAAAATTTGGCGGAGCCGGTTTCCAGACTATTGATCCCGAATATTCGCATTATCAGACAGTTAAAAGAGCTGTTGTGGATGATCTTGACAGGGCATTTTTCCCTGAAGCGCCTATTATTCATTATGGCAAGCCCGTGCATGATCGTCTTAGTCTTGAAGTGTCGAGGGGGTGCACCAGAGGATGCCGCTTCTGCCAGGCCGGGGTGATATATCGTCCGGTTCGTGAACGATCTCCGGAAACATTGATTGCCCTGTCTGACGCTTCTATTGCTTCAACCGGTTACGAGGATATATCGCTTTTATCTCTGAGTACGGGGGATTATGGATGTATCGTCCCGCTCATGGAGCGCCTGATGGCCCGGTGTGAGTCGGGTCATATAGCGGTTTCCTTTCCTTCTTTACGGGCCGGCACATTAACACCGGAACTTATGAACCTTGTCAAAAGGGTCAGAAAAACAGGTTTTACCATAGCGCCGGAAGCCGGCAGCCAGCGGCTGCGGGATGTTATTAATAAAAATATTACGGAAAAAGAGATTGCAGATACGGTTAAAGATGCATTCAGCCTGGGCTGGCGGGTGATAAAACTCTATTTTATGATTGGTCTTCCAACTGAAACCGATGAGGATCTCCAGGCGATTGTAGATCTAGTAAAAACACTGCGGGGGATCAAAAGGCCAAATGGGCGCATAGCCAAGATAAATGTCAGTGTGGCAACTTTTATTCCAAAACCCCATACGCCATTTCAATGGTCTCCTCAGATTACTCTGGCTGAATCAAAACAAAAAATACGCTGGTTGCAAAAAAGCCTAAAAATGTCCGGGATTCATTTTAAATGGCAGGGTCCTGAAGTCAGCATGCTTGAAGGGCTTTGGGCACGGGGTGACAGGCGTCTCAGCCGTTTACTGCTGGCTGCATACAATAAAGGCTGTAAATTTGACGGCTGGAGCGACAAGTTTCAATATAAATTATGGCAAGAGGCTTTTTGCGATGAAGGTGTGGATATCGATTTTTATACAACCCGTGTAAGGGATTTAGCAGAGCCGCTTCCCTGGGATCATATCGATACCAGGGTAACAAGGAATTTCTTAATAAACGAATGGCAAAAGGCCTCAAAGGGAGAACTTACAGCCGATTGTCGAAGCGGTGATTGTAGCGTCTGCGGTGTGTGTGACTTTGATTTTATTGAACCAAAGGTATTTGAGACCTGTAAAGAAGAGACGGAAAAACCTTTATCGCAAGATGATTTTAAAAAAACGTTTTATAAAAAACTCAAGATCTCCTATTCAAAGCAGAGCCATGCAAAGTATTTCGGACATCTTGAACTGGTTAAAATATTTTTACGAGCCATTCGGCGCGCCGGAATAACCGTTCAATTTTCAGAAGGTTTTCATCCAAAGCCGAGGATCTCTTTTGAAGACCCACTTCCCATAGGCATGGAAAGTCTGAATGAATGTTTTTATATATTGGTGGCCGGCAATGTTAAACCGCAGTTCATAATAGACCGGTTCAATGAACATCTTCCAGAGGGTCTTCGTGTCTTTGACTGTCAGCTTGTCCCGGCAAAGTCTGCACGTAAAGCGACGACGTCAGCGACCTATATGGTCACAAAAAGGGATGGTTTTTTTGATGAAAAGGAATTAAAATGTTTTGCAAAGAGTCCCGAATTTATCTTTTCCCGCACCCGGCGAAAAGGGAAAATTAAAAGGATAGATTTAAAAGAGATGGTTATAAACATAGAGTTGCCGGCACCCGACAGATTGAAGATGACGCTGAAGTCAGAACCCGGTAAAACTGTGAGGCCCTTTGAAGTTATTGATAAAATTTTCAGTCTCAAAGAAGAAGAAATAAAACAGGCAAAGGTTGTCAAGTTATAGTTTTGAGATGAGAGTTTCTAATGTAAGTATAACGTAACATTTAGCTCTTTAAAAACATTATCGCATTCAGGTAATCCGGTTTTAAACCGTGTCAACCACGCCGAAGGCGGATAAAACTCGTGAATAAGTGAGCGTAAAGAAAGAACAGGTGCTAACCTGTATATAAAAGCCGATTAAATGCGCATATTATTTAACTCACAGGTAAAATTTGCTATTTTGCTGTTCTTTCCTAACGCTCTCTAATACACTCAAACAGCGACCCACTTTAAAACCGGATCACCTGAATGCTTTTGGGACAAGTTTTTCAAAAAGCTAAATTAAGACAGTATAACGAATTCGGAAAAAGTCTTTTGCGAATCGGGAGCTTATAAGCTGTGCATAAACAGATAGTTATAAATGTCGCCGAGCATGAAACCCGGGTGGCCCTCCTTGAGGATGGAAACATAGCAGAACTTCTTATCGAGAGAGGGGATGTTTCGGATATAGCGGGAAATATATACAAGGGAAAGGTGCAGCGGGTTCTGCCGGGTATGCATGCCGCCTTTGTGGATATCGGTCTGAATCAGGCCGCTTTTATCTATGTAAGTGATTTAATTGGCGTTAATTATAATAATAACATTGAAAAACTTTTAATGTATAGTAATGAGGTTGAAGATACTATTCACGGCGTCAATATCGAAGGTTCGGCTTCGCCGGCGATTAATCGTGATTGGCAGATCGAGGAACTGATTACAGAAGGACAGGAAATAATGGTTCAGGTGGCCAAGGCTCCCCTAGGAACAAAAGGGGCTCGCGTAATAACAAATATATCTCTGCCCGGCCGCTTTCTAGTCCTTATGCCGACGTCTGATCATATCGGAATCTCGAGGCGAATAGAGGATATAACCGAACGGAATCGGTTGAAGGATATGGTTGAATCTTTACGCCAAAATGATTTCGGCTACATTGTAAGAACTGCCGGGGAAGGTGTCCAGGAAGAAAAACTCGCATATGAAATGCGTTTTCTAAATAATTTGCGGGAAAATGTTCAAAAAAAGTACCAGTCAGCTTCGGCGCCATCTCTTTTACATAAGGAACTTACCGTTAGTCTTCGTGCTGTCCGGGATCTGTTGATTCACGAAGCTGAAAAGCTGATCATTGATTCACGTTCAGGATATGAATCTATTCTTTCATTTCTCGACACATTCATGCCAAGCCTTAAAAGTTCGGTGGAGCTTTACGAGGGCTTGGAGCCGATTTTTGATGTCTATAATTTAGAGGGCGACATTTCCCGTGCTTTAAAAAAGAAGGTATGGCTGAAATCAGGTGGCTATATCGTGATTGAGCAAACAGAGGCGCTTGTGGCAGTCGATGTTAATACCGGCAGCTATGTCGGAAAACATAATCTGGAAGAAACAATTTTGAAGACAAATCTCGAAGCGGCAAGGGCGGTCGCCTATCAAATCCGTCTTCGGGATATCGGCGGTATTATTGTTATCGATTTTATCGATATGGAAAAAAAGTCCAACCAGGAGAAGGTTTTTAATGCGTTTCAAGAAGCTCTTAAAAAGGACAGGAGCAAGACTAATATACTCCCCATGTCGGAGATGGGCTTGATACAGATGACCCGCAAGCGGACCAAAAAGCCGCTTACCAGGGTGCTATGTGAGTCGTGCTTCTATTGCAACGGGGAAGGTTATTTGACATCCAGGAAGACGATCTGTTACAATATATACCGGGAAATACTCCGGGATTCGCACGATATTATGGGGGGCAAGGTTACGCTGAGGGTAAACCCTGAAATTGCCGAGATTCTCCATGGTGAAGAAAATCATATCATCATTTCACTCGAACGTATAATCGGCAAACAGATTGTAATATACTCCAGTTCACAACTTCATATGGAAGAGTTTGATGTTTTCGAAATTCTCAAAGATTAAAGCCCGTTAAGAGCTAAGATTGTCGCTGCTCAATAAGATATGGGGATTAATGATAATAGACTCGCCCACCAGTGGGCTCAAACAATTTGTTGAGAAGTTGCCTAATATTTTCCATATTCTTAAAATTTGAGTCTTGACTTTATGAAAAGCTTGTGCTTATTTTATCCGTTTAAGTTAATATATCTCGGTCGGTTCAACAAGCATGGAAGGACATTGTTTCAATATTGTAACATTTTAGCCCTTTGAAAACATTATCGCATTGTTGGACAAGTTTTTCAAAAAGGTAAATTAATACTGAACATCTGATTTTGGATTGTGAATTATGAAGAGAACATTTCAGCCAAGCAGAATTAAGCGTGCCAGAAAACACGGGTTTTTAAAAAGAATGTCAACAAAACAGGGCAGAAGGATTATTAACAGGCGAAGAGCTAAAGGCAGAGCCCGGGTGTCGGTTTAAAACGTTTTGTTTGCATTGAAAATATAAGCTTAAAAACAGCGGATTACGGAGGGCAAACACCTTTTGCGCTTTTGTTTTACCAAGGCGGACAGAATTTGGAAACGCTCCGAGTTTCTTCGATTATCAAAGATCGGCAAGAAAATTCAAAATAGACACTTTGTAGCTAATTTTTCTCCGGGTCGCTTTCAAAGAACACGCCTTGGCATCACTGTTACGAGAAAAGTTGGGCGCGCAACAACACGTAACAGGATTAAACGGTTTATTCGTGAATATTTTCGGCTAAACAGGCACATTATTACAGGTTACTGGGATATAAATATCATAGCTAAAAAAAAGGCCAGCGATATATCATCTGGACAGGCTTTTTTATCCCTGCAAGACATTTTTGACAGCATATACAGGAGTATTGATCATTAAAAGAATATATCTGATACTTCCTTTATTGCTTATTAGGGCATATCAACTCATATTGTCTCCTGTTTTGGCTCCTGCATGTCGTTTTTATCCAACCTGTTCCGAATATGCCTATCAGGCTATTTTGCGTTATGGACTCCCTAAAGGATTTTCCCTTGCAGTAAAGAGAATTCTAAGGTGTCATCCCTTTAATCCAGGAGGAATTGATACTGTTCCTTAAAGCGCAAAATAGTAAAGAATAATCAAATAACAAGCTTTAAGCCTGCAGAGCCCTTCATTTTTCCTGTTGAGAGTTTCAAAAAGAGCAAAATCTTACAATTTTGATAGAATAGAAAGACCTTTGAAAAATGCTTCCCGCTAAAGCGGGATTCAAGTTCAAGGAAGGCGAAAATTTTAACCATAGGAATACATTGAGTATTTTGAGGATTAAAATTTGAGCCTGACATCCCGCCAATGGCGGGAGGCAAAAGGGGGCGTTTTGCAAAGGTCTCTAGACTTGGCACAAAGGATGCAGATCCTATTGGGATCGTATTCGCCCGCCTTCTGTCACTACCACAAGGATGATGCCCTTCTGAGCTCAAATGATGCATAATATTAATTATTACAAAACCATCAATATTAAATAACAAAATATCTTACAAGGGAAGATTCCCTGAAGCGGCTCGGCTGAGCTCACCGAAGTCTTGCTGCCGAAAGCTTCAAATTTGGAGAGGATAATGGAACAAACTCGATTACTTATTGCCATAGCGATTTCTTTTGTGATCTTTATGTTATGGAGTTATTTCTTTCCAGGGGAAAAAGAGGTTCCGAAGCCCGAGCAGGCCGCGAAAGCAGAGCAGCAAATAGACGAAGAGACATATATAAAAGAAAAAGAACAGGTTATAGCCACAACTCTACCATTGTCCAAAGAGATTCCGTCAAAACCGATTCAGCCTTCCAGAACAATCACCGTAAACACGTCATTATACAAGGCACAGATTGCAGAAAGAGGAGCTGTATTTAAAAGTTTTGTCCTCAAAGAATACCGGGAGAGTCTGGATGCCGATTCGCCGTTATTTGAAATGATATCTCCGGACATATCTGCGAGAACAGTTAAGCTGGGTTTTGCCGGTAATAGCCTTCGCGGTCTCGATGATGCGGTTTTTTCAGCAAATTTAAAGTCCGATTCTGTAGACATTGACGATAAATCACAGGAGATCTCATTTTCCTGGACATCTCCTGAGGGGATAGTTGTTGAAAAGAAGTTTTTGTTTTCACCTGAAACTTACGTGATCGATCTCAATGTTACAATAAAAAACGGTTCCAAAAAGACCATTCAGGACAATCTTACCCTGACCTTAGTGCAAACTGAGCATGTAAAAAAGAACGGATCTACTAAATCTAGTTCGGCGGGCAGGTATGGTTTTGAAGGACCGAGTGCACTGATAAATAATGAGCTTGAGCAGATTAAGACAAAGAAGATAAAGGACAAAAATGTATATACAGGAAAACTGAAATGGATTGCAGTCCAGGATCAGTATTTCATGTCGGCTATTATACCCGACGAGCCGATAGAAGCCAGCATGCGTCTTTATATGAACGAAAACAATGTACTGCAAAACCAGTATGTGCAGCCGGCCAGCGTAATTAACTCAGGCACACAGCATATTTTTAAATACCGGATTTTTTTTGGGCCGAAAAGCTTGAAAAGACTAAGCAAACTCGATTGTGATCTGGTCAAAGCCGTCAATTTCGGCTGGTTTGATTTTTTAGCCAAACCATGCGTCTGGATAATGAATTTCCTGTATGATCATTTTATTCCCAACTATGGTGTTGCCGTCATAATTTTAACCTTATTTACCAAGATCATTCTGTGGCCGCTTGGAAGTAAGAGCTATAAATCGATGGCTGAAATGAAAAAACTCCAGCCCCTGATGGCGGAGATGAAAGAAAGATATAAGGATGATAAGAAAAAGATGAATGAAGAGGTGATGAGATTGTATAAAACATACAAAGTAAATCCCTTGGGCGGATGTCTTCCTATGGTTGTCCAGATTCCGGTGTTCTTTGCCCTTTACCGGATGTTATACGGAGCCATAGAACTAAGGCATGCGCCTTTTTTCTTGTGGATTAACGATCTGTCTGCTCCTGATCGGCTTTTTAGTTTTGATATTTCCATTCCTTTCATGCAGCCGCCGTACGGTATTCCTGTTTTGACAATTATTATGGGGGCGACAATGTTTTTACAACAGAAAATGTCGCCTCCCATGGGTGATCCTTCACAAGCAAGGATGATGAAGTTTATGCCGCTTGTTTTTACCGTAATTTTTATAAATTTTTCATCCGGACTTGTTTTATACTGGCTTGTTAATAATATAATTTCGATCGCCCAACAGTATTATATTCAAAAGAAAAGTGCTTAACAACGGAGGTTATACATGTCGCATAGTTTGGAATTTGAAGATAAAAGTGTTGAAATGGCTGTCAAGAAAGCTTGTGACAAACTGAATATACCCAGGGAAAAACTCAAACATGATGTTATTTCTTATGGATCAACAGGCATTTTTGGGCTGGTTGGGTCAAAGAAAGCTCGAATTCGCGTTACCATATCCGAGCCGACTTCAGGGGTTGTTCATGAAGAGCAAGTCGCCGAAAAGCAAAAGGAAAGTTTTCATGAACAAACACGGGAAGATGCAGATTCACATATTGAAGCTATACATGATGAAGGAGAAATTCACACTTTTGCTGCTGATGTCAAGAATCTTGGCCGAAATGCTTTGCAACGCATACTCGATTCAATAACTACAGATGCAACAATATCAATTGAGAAGAGTTCGGATCGAATTATATTTAATGTTCAAGGCGGAAACCCTGCGGTCCTCATTGGTAAGCGCGGGCAAACCCTTGAGGCGATTCAATATCTAGTTGAGAAAATTGTAAACAAGCACAGAGAAGAATGGGTTCGCATCCAGATAGATGTTGAAGGATACCTGGAAAATAGAAAGATAAGCTTGCAAAGAATGGCCGTTCGGCTGTCAGAAAAAGTAAAACGCACCGGAAAACCTGCTACAATGGGTCAACTGAATGCTCACGACCGAAGAATTGCGCACATAGCTTTAAAAGATGATAGTATGGTCAGAACCCAAAGCATGGGGGAAGGTTTTTTAAGGAAGCTGGTCATATTCCCCAGGAAAAATTCATCACGTAAGCGAAGATCTAACTGATATTGAACATTTCTTAATTAATAACAAATAAAACAATGGACAACATCACTATCGCCGCCATAGCGACGCCAACCGGCTATGGTGGTATCGGGATTATTAAAATTTCCGGTAAAGACGCTTTATCAATTGCTTCATCAATTTTTCAAAGGTCAACTGCTTCATCAGATAAACCCAAGGATACAAATTCTTCTTGTTTTTCTTCCTTGAAATCCCATCAACTTTATTATGGACATGTTGTGGATCCGGCAAACGGACGGGTGCTTGATGAGGTTCTCCTTTCAGTGATGCTGGCCCCCCGTACGTATACCATGGAGGATGTTGTCGAAATAAACACGCATTCTGGACCTGTTGTGCTGGCTTCTATTCTCGATTTGGTGATAAAGAAGGGTGCCCGATTGGCCGAACCGGGGGAGTTTACAAAGAGAGCCTATCTTAACGGCCGTATAGACTTAACGCAGGCCGAAGCTGTTATCGATATTATAAATTCAAGGACCGATAAGGCGCTTGACATTGCCGCCTCCCAGATAAAGGGTGGATTGAAAAGCAGTGTTGAGTCGATAAGGAATTCACTGCTTAATTTATTGACAGAAATAGAGGTTGTAATAGATTTTCCAGATGACGTTGGGGAAATAATTAATACGGAGACAGCAATAAAAGTGTTAGAGAATCATGTTATAGCCGATTTAAAAGATCTTGTCGACCAATATGAAAATGCACATATTTTAAGGGACGGTCTTAAAATGGTTGTGGTCGGCAGGCCCAATGTCGGAAAGTCGAGCCTTATGAATCGCTTGATACAAGACGATCGTGCTATTGTTACTTCTATTCCTGGAACGACGAGAGATTTGATCGAAGAAACATTGAACATTCGTGGTATTCCAGTCATTATTGCCGACACTGCGGGTCTTCATGAAACCGATGATCCTGTTGAAGTTATCGGAATAAAAAAGGCGCAGGAATATATTAACGGTTCTGATCTTGTTCTTTTCATGGTTGACGCAAGCGATTCCTTAACCAGGGAAGATTACAAAATATATGAAACAATTAATGACAAACAGATGATACTTGTTGTAAACAAGTCAGATCTTGTGGAGGATGACTTTGAACTTGAAGCTGCCGATTTTTGGAAGAAAATTCCGAGCATAAAGATTTCAGCGCTTTATGGCAGTGGGCTAAACGAGCTTAAGGATTTAATCGCAAAGCTTACAATCGGTGAGCATCGTTTCGAGGTTCGAAATACGATCATTCCAAACCTGAGGCATAAGATAGCCCTTGAGCGGAGCTTGCAGCTTTCCGTTTCTGCAGTGGAAGAAATACGCAAGGGAACGCCTTTTGAGCTGATTGCCATCGATATCCAGGAAGCAATTGACACGCTTGGCGAAATTATTGGTGTTACCGTTAAGGAAGATGTAATCGATCAGATTTTCAGTCGATTCTGTATCGGAAAATAATGTTTCACGTGAAACAAATTAAGCGCTTAATAATCAAATTTAAGATTTTTATAGCATAAAATATTTTTGTCTCATCGCAAAGGGCGCAGAGTTAAGGATTTTTTGTTTTCCGTTGCTCCCGATGAAATAATACACTCAGGCAGTGACCCACTTTAAAATCGGATCACCTGAATGCTTGTGGGGCACGTTTTCAAAAAGCTAAATTAATACAAAAACAAATTTCTTTGCGTCCTCTGCTCTGCGGTGATAGTTTTTTGGATTTCCGGCTCGTCCGGGTCAGGAGCTAGATTGTGGAAATAGACTTTACGCCGTATTTTGAAAAATACGAAGCGATTGTAGCCATGGCGTACGAAGCGTTCGCGCGAGTGCAAAATGAGTTTCCGGAATGTGTAAAATGTAAAATTAAATGCGACGACTGCTGTTATGCACTGTTTGATCTTACGCTGATCGAAGCGATCTATATAAACCATCAGTTCAATAAAACTTTTAAGGGACAGAAAAAAGAGGAGCTGATCGAAAAGACAAACCGGGTTGATCGTAAAATATACATGATTAAAAGACAAGCGTATAAAGATAAAGAGGCCGGCAAGAACGATGTAGAGATACTGATGGATATGGCCGGCGAACGCGCCAGGTGCCCCCTTCTAAACGATGAGAAAATGTGTGACCTTTATGAATATCGGCCGATAACATGTCGGCTTTACGGTATACCGACATCCATTGAAGGGATCGGCCATACCTGTGGCATGTCTGGATTTGTTGAGGGCAAACAGTATCCCACGGTTAATCTGGATATAATTCAAAAAAAGCTTTACGAAATTTCCGCTGAATTTGTAGGCCAGATTAAAACCAAGTATGTAAAAATGGCAGAAATGCTCGTCCCGCTGTCAATGGCGATTCTTACAGACTATGATGAAAACCACCTTGGACTTGCCGATACGGAAAAAACCGAAGAAGAAACAAGGAAAGGAAAATGACGAATATCTCTCCTGAAGAAGAGGAAAAGAGGAAAAGGGCTATTTTCGAAAGCATGTCTCCGAGGCGCCAGAAGCATATTCTAAAAAAAGGATATGAAAAATGGGACCCGTTTTTGGAACCGAAAGATCCAATAGATATAAGAAAAGATAAAACAAAACGAACGACTCAGCAGCTTGTCCGTGAGTTTTTGCAGACAAGAAGTTCAGAAGATTATAGCAATGCATATGGAGGAGGGGTGTTTGAGATTTGCCTCGGCATCATCAACGATGATGACAAGTACAGGGGGATGTTCGAATTTGCCATCTGGTACCAGGAGTTGTTGAAACGGGAAGGGAACGATAGTTAAACGACATTGGAACCCTACATTTGATGGCTTCGTAAAAAGTCCAACTTCTGCGTTGCGCTTCATTTGACAAAAATAGCCTCAATTCATGGGGTTGATTTAAAGAGAGAAACAGGACTGTTTAATACCGCGACACAATCAAGCGAGCAAAAAGCTCCACAAAACTCCCGCACAGATTGCAGACCCGATAACACCGGAAGAGTTGCAAGCCATGGCATGCATGAGAAGGTAATTTTCCGGGTCTTCTGACTGACCCATCAAATGAACCTCTCGGGCCGAACCGGGAACGGCCGATACGCCGGATGCGCCCAACAGGGGGTTTATCTTTTCTTTTAGAAAGAGATTCATAATTTTAGCGAAAATAATGCCAGAGGCGGTCGCGATGCTGAAGGCTACGGCGCCAAGTAAAAAGATCCCCAGAGATTTTGGAGTTAAAAAAACATCGCCCTGGGTGCTGGCGCCGACCGTTAAGCCCAGAAGTATTGTTGCTGTATCGATAATGGCCGTGCGGGCTGTCTGAGCCAGGCGGTCAGTAACGCCGCATTCCTTCAAGAAATTCCCGAAAAAAAACATCCCTAAAAGCGGTATGGAGGCTGGTGCGAGGAAACAACAGAGCAAAACGGCTATGGTAGGGAAAATGACGAGTTCTTTTTTAGGCACAGCTCTAAGTTCCTGCATTCGGATCAGCCGCTCCTTGCGGGTGGTCAGCAGTCTCATGATGGGAGGCTGGATTACAGGGATCAATGCCATGTAGGAATATGCGGCGATGGCGATGGGACCGATCAAATGGGGTGCAAGCTTGGCGGTAAGAAATATAGATGTGGGTCCGTCGGCGCCGCCAATGATGGCGATGGAGGCGGCTTCCTTGGGCAAAAAGCCAAGGGCCAGTGCACTCAGAAGCGTAAAGAATATTCCCATCTGTGCTGCGGCGCCCAAAAGCATGAGGATTGGCCGAGCCAGCAGAGAAGAAAAATCGGTCATCGCTCCGAGACCCAGAAAAATTATCGAAGGATAGAGACCCGTGGTAACACCAAAATACAGATAGTGCAAAACACTGTTGGGTTCATATATTCCAAGCCCAAATCCCTTGAAAAAAGGGATATTCCCCACCAAAATTCCAAAACCGATCGGTACAAGCAGAAGCGGTTCATATTTTTTCGCAGTCCCCAAATACACAAAGACAGAACCGACCACGATCATAATGATTTGTCGATAGTCAGCCAGCCAATACCCGGTATTAGCCAAAAATTGAAATAACAGCTCCATTGATTAACCTTTATTTATTCCTTTTCGTTATCTTCCGGTTGATTCCAGGTAAAAACACCTTTGCCGTGAGGAATTAATATTTCAGAATCGCGAAAGGCAGCAAGTGTTATGTGTGGGTGCGGGAAATCATATTTTTTTGAAATTTCATAAAGGTCGGTAAGATAAAAAGTTTCACCAAGCTCTTCAATCAAAGGTTTGTAAAGATTGGCGATTTCATTAATGTCCGAAGGAAATTGTTTAGGCAATGAAAGGGCCTGTTGCTCTTCGGGTTCAACTTCTATCGGCATTTTATATTTGATTTGTCTTTTTTCCCATAACATAAGTATCTTAGGGAAAATATAAATTGTGGTAGACAAAACCACAAGGCCGGCAAAGACAATCAAAGCGCCTGTCAGGGCCATGGCCCAGCCGTTGTAATAAGATATTGCTTTAAAACCGTACAATCGATATCTCCATGGTCATAATTATTTTAGTTATCAGTTTAACATTTGAAAAATCAGTGAAAAAAACAGGCATTTTCAAGGCGCTAAATAGTTACTTGTAAAGATTTAAAGATGTGCAAACACTTTGGTGGGAAATCATAATACTTTTTCGATCATATATTATATAAAATGTCAACAACAAAGCGCTGGTTTTCGCAACTGCCTATTAAGACAGCCAAAAGTGTTGGCAACTATTTTTATTTGACACAAACAATCCCCTTTTCTATACTTACTTGCATAACAAGCAAGTATCTTTGCCGGGAAGAAAAATTTTGGTCTAATGATTTAAAGAACTTGTACGATAAGTCAATAGCCACCACTAAAAAGGGTGGCTTGATTGGAACCCTAAAAGGGTTTAAATTATCCTTTACTCACCGCAGGGCCGCCCCAGTACCATCTTCTGGGACCAGTTGCACCGGGATTCCAGAGCCCTTGCCTGAAAGATTGATCAAATTCTCAAAACCATCCCTGACAGGAAATCTGTAATTTCTCAATAATTAATGGAGAATAAGATGATAAAAGACTCGCCCGCCAGTGGGCTCCAAAATTTGTTGAGAAGGTACGGGAATCTGTTTTAACATTTTAGTATCATTGTCAAAAAATTAAGGCAGGATCATCACTGATCCTGCCTTGTCCGCCTTGAAATCATCTTTCAAGGCATCATTAAGTTCGGTTGAGCCATCAAGTTGAGTGTGGAGTCGTCCGAACTGTTATTAAAAAGGTATACACTATTAATTATAGCATATACCAAGGGTCGAGCTATATTGATCGACCCTTCAAAACTTTATAAATTACAAAATAATCTTGAAGGCTGTATAGAATAATGTATATTGTATGTCAAGCAAAAAATAATACAATATATGGTGGCAATAATTATATTATTATTGGGAGGCTAATAGAGGTGCTTACCATCTGATAAGTGCACTTCCCCAGGTCAACCCGCCACCGAAAACAGGAAGGCAGATCAGATTATCCGGCTGAATGGACCGGTCCCGAACGGCCTCATCGAGTGAAATGGCGCAGGAAGCTGAAGAAACATTCCCATATTTTTGAAGCGTCAGGTAAAATTTTTTGAATGGAATCTTCAATGTTTTGGAGATGTTTTGGAACATCCTGATATTTGCCTGGTGGGGAATAAACCAGTCGATATCCTCGATGTTTACATTGTTAAATTGTGCTGCCTCCTTGATGGCCTCAATAAAATATTTTACCGCCACTCTGAAGCTTAAATTGGCTTCGATAATGTTGAGAAAATGAAGCCCTTTATCCACGCTTTCATGAGAAATCGGCGTGGTTTTCGAGCCGCCACCCGGCATTAAAAGATCCTGTCCATTGGCGCCGTCCGTATGAAGATGGGAAGACAAAACTTCGTGGCCCTGTTTGTCCAGCGTTAACAGAGCAGCACCGGCCCCGTCACCCCATAGAATGCAAGTGGCTCGATCCTTCCAGTTAAGGGTTCTGGTCATGACCTCGGATGCCACCACAAGAACATATTTGCATGTTTTATTTTTAAGATATTGTTCGGCCACATTCAGTCCGAAAATAAAACCTGAACAGGCTGCCGTAATGTCAAACGTTACGGCATGCGGAGCATCCAGCTTGGCCTGAAGCCAATTGGCAGCGGAAGGACAGCAGGTATCAGGCGTTATAGTGGCTACGATGATAAGATCAAGATCCTTGGCGGTCATTCCGGCCATGTCAAGGGCCTTGAGGGAGGCTTCATAACCGAGATCCGAGGTGGTGACTTCCGGATCAGCGATTCTTCTCTCGCTTATGCCGGTGCGTTGTATAATCCATTCATCAGAGGTGTCCAGATCCATTTCTTCCAAATCAAAATTCGTCAGGACTTTTGGCGGTAGATAAGAACCTGTTCCAAGTATTCTTACAGTTTCCATTTTATTATTTTATTTAACAATGGCTTATTTTCAAATACATCCATTGAATTTTAACATTTGTTCTTCATTTTATGAAAATTATTAATTCAATGTATGTCACCAAAGTACTTTAATGTCAAGATTTGACCAGTGTATTTCGTATAGATGGTCTATATATTCACATAGTCTTAACCGCCGCTTATCTTTTGTAGATACCAAGTTTCTTCATCCTTGAATCAAAAGTTGATCTATTTACTTTTGCATCATTTGCAGCACGTGTTATGTTCCATCGGTTTTTATTAAGAAGATAGAGAACATAATCTTTTTCAAGCTCTTCCCAGGAATAACCGACAAATGAAGACTCAGCTTTTGATGCAGAAAGATTTTTTGCTGAAAACATTGGTTCCTCTTGAAAAGCAAAGCGGTCGATAGCGTCTCTTTTAGGAATTCCTTTTTTCTTAAAATAATCCGGCATTTCGTTAACACCCACAATATCATTATCAACTGTACTTAGAATATATTTGACAAAATTTTCAAGTTCCCTAATATTTCCTTCCCATTGGTAATCTTCCAGATATTGCAATGCCTTTTTTGAAATTCTTTTCTGAGAAACCCCTAGTTTGAGAGATTCTCTTTTGAGAAAATAATTCAGCAAAAGCGGTATATCTTTCCTCCGCTCCCGCAATGGTGGAAGATGGAGCGGAAGAACATTGATACGATAGAACAAATCTTCTCTGAATTCTTTTTTGGCTATTGCTTGGTCTAAATCCTTATTTGTGGCAGAAATAATCCTTATGTTGATCTTGCTGGTCCTGGTATCACCAAGGGGTTTGATTTCAAAGTTTTGGATAACTCTTAATATGCGCGATTGGAGGCGTAAAGACATGTCTCCAATTTCATCCAGGAAAATTGTACCGCCGTCAACGGCTTTCAAAAGACCGATCTTGTCTTCTGTTGCGCCGGTAAACGCGCCTTTTTTGTATCCGAAGAGCTCACTTTCCAGCAGCGTATCCGGGATGGCGCTGCAATTCTGGGCAACAAACGGTTTATCTTTACGGGAACTGAGATTGTGCAACGCAGCAGCGATGAGATCCTTACCAGTTCCGCTTTCGCCGGTAATCAATACGGGAAAGTCCGTTCGTGCGTATTCGCGAACCCTTTTCATTACATCGATAAATGGGCTGCTTTGACCAATGATTTGAACCTTGCTCTGAATCTCTGCAAGGGTTTTCTCAAGTTCAAAATTCCTTTCGAGTTGCTCAGTATAGGACAGAGCGTTGCTTAAAGCGATGGAACCCATATCGACGATGCTCTTGAGGAGTTCTAGGTATTTTTCATCAATATTGAGACGTTTGTTGTCCTTGTTTGTATCAATGAGATGGACGACTCCGTAAACTTGCCCATTTCTCAAAATTAGCGGAAAAGCAAGAATCCAGGCGCTCTTTACTTTCCATCCCTCTTCAAACTCTTGATAATGACGGGGGTCCTTGCCAGCCTCCGCGATAGTTATTTCAGCGTTTTCCATCACCCAGCCAACAATGCTTGGTCGGTCGGTGCTGATACTGGCTCCTTTGATGGTATCTGTATCTGTAGGACTCTCAAGGGCTTCGATACATACATACCTGTTTTCTCGTTTGACCCAGATTGATCCTCGATCTACGTTTTGGATTCTCAAAAGCAACTTTAGAAATCTCTTTTTGAGGTTTTCAGGATCTAGATCTTCAAAGAGTACTTTGTAAAAATCCAGGTCAATCTCACCCATAAAACAACCCTCCAATTTTTGAATTATATTAAATATTTGAAACCACAGACATACACAGACGGACACAGACAAATATCTGGCCAACTTGGCCAGATATTATACGTCAATGCCCTTCGGGCATATTAAAAAACAACCAAGAGTGACATCTTTAATATCCTTTAAGCACTGAATGTCATTCCACCATAGGCGTGACATTTTTTGTTCGGCCATCCCAGATAATATGCTACGCCCCGATGAAATAAGCTCTACATTTTGTTGGGCAGGCATTTAACGGGACAAGTGTCGACCGGACAAACTGTTTGTTCAGTCTGCGTGGGTCTGTGGCTAATTTATCTAAAAATCAAAAGTCTATGTCAAATGTTACATTTTGACATATGGCGATTATTGTTAAATATCGTAACATCGACATAAAAACAAGGAAAATATTCCTTGTCAAAAGAAAATGAAAAATCATTGTATATTTTAAAGTTGCTGTATATCATAAATAATCGGCAGATGTTGTCAATTAAACAAACCAGATTATCCCGATACTGTTTTCCACTAATAAAATCTTTATCGAAATCTGCAAAACTCAGGGTAAACAATCATGGAATTAACAACAAAGGGAAAAGAAGCGCTAAAAAAAGAACGGGTTTCATGCCTGATCTCTGATCAGAATATTTCTAAAATTGTTATTTTTGGCTCATTTGTTACATCCAGCAATCCCACGACCTTACAAATTATTCATGAGACATTAGGGTGAAGGGGATGATCCCATGGCTGATAAAAGTTTAAAACGCAAGCTCGTCGCTATCCTCCATGCCGATGTCAAGGGCTACAGTCATCTCATGGACGATAATGAGGAGGCGACAGTTAGCACCTTAACCGCCTACAGGGAAGTTATAGGTGTGCTCATCCAGCAGCATCGAGGCCGGGTAGTTCATGGCTCAGGGGACTCCCTGCTGGCCGAGTTTGTCAGTGTGGTAGACGCATTGCAGTGTGCTGTGGAGATCCAGAAGGAACTCAAGACCAGAAACGCTGAACTTTCAGAAGATCGCAAGGTGGAGTTCCGCATTGGGATCAATCTTGGGGATGTGATCGAAAAGGACGGAGACCTTCACGGCGATGGAGTCAACATCGCAGCCCGAGTAGAGGCTCTGGCAGAGGGGGGAGGCATTTGCATCACCAGAACCGCCTATGACCAGGTGAAGAATAAGCTACCCCTGGGATATGAATATCTGGGAGAGCATGCTGTTAAGAACATAGCGGAGCCGGTGCGGGTGTATCGTGTTATGATGGAGCCTGAAGCAGCCGGCAAGGTGGTCGGTGAGAAGAGGGCGAGACCAGGGCGTTGGCAGATGGCTGCCCTGGCCGTGGCGACACTTATTCTCGTAACCGGGGCTGTGGCAGTATTAAATTTATATTTACGTCCGTCAGAGCCGCCGATCGAGGTTGCCTCTATAGAAAAGATGGCGTTCCCATTACCCGATAAACCCTCCATTGCAGTGCTTCCGTTCGATAACCTGAGCGGTGATCCTGATCAGGAGTATTTCAGCGATGGGCTTACCGACCAAATCATAATCGGTCTATCCAAGGTCCCACATTTATTTGTAATTGCCCGCAACTCGACGTTTACTTACAAAGGCAAGCCGGTGAAGGTTCAAAAGGTCTCTGAGGATCTGGGTGTGAAGTATGTTTTGGAAGGTAGCGTACAGAAAACTGCCGATCGGATACGAATAACAGCCCAGTTGATTGATGCTCTTTCTGGGCATCACTTATGGGCGGACCGGTATGACCGAAATCTGAACGACATATTTGCCGTTCAAGACGAGATCACAAAAAAAATCATCACGGCCATGCAGGTAAAGCTAACCGAGGGGGAGCAAGTCCGAGCGGCTGCAAAGGGCACAAATAATCTTGAGGCCTACCTAAAGTACTTGCAGGCGGATGATTATATTGACCGGATAAATATAGAGAGTAATGCTTTGGGAAAGCAATTGGCCCAGGAAGCCATTGCCTTAGACCCAGAGTATGCTATGGCTTACAGGGCTCTAGGTAGAGCCCACATGTTGGACGTGTGGCTTGGATCCAGCAAATCTCCTAAGGATTCGATAACGGAGGCTATGAAATTAGTGAAACAGGCTATTGTGTTGGATGACACTTATGCTGAAGCCCACGGCCTTTTGGGCTACCTATTTTCAATGACAAGGCAGCATGATAAGGCCGTTGCTTTAGGGGAGAAGGCTGTGGCACTTAATCCCAATTCAGCTGAATCGCACTTTAGACTAGGTAAGACACTTACTTTTTCTGGCAGGTACGAGGAATCCATTCCGGAATATAAGAGAGCGATACGTCTCAATCCTATCCCGCCGAATATGTACTTCTATAGTTTGGGATTGTCCTACGGTTGGACGGGGCAATACGAGGAGGCAATAACATGGTGTAAAAAAGCGACTCGCTTGGAGCCCAATTCTTTGTGGGCCCATATTATGATGGCTGTTGTTTATAGCTTGTCAGGACGGGAGGAGGAAGCCCGGGCTGAAGCCGCGGAAGTCCTTAGGATAAATCCCAAGTTTTCTCTCGAGAAATTTGAAAAGCAAGTCACATACAAGAAGAAAACGGATAAAGAGCGGGTTATTGGCGCCTTGCGCAAGGCAGGGCTGAAATGATGATCGGTAAGAGGTACCTTATCTTTTACCTATACCAAGCCTCTTCATTCTTGAATCAAAAGTCGATCGATTTACTTCTGGATCATTTTTGTAGAAATCCATGTCCATCTCACCCATAAAGCAATCCTCGGCAAAATAATTCTTTGATTTAATTATTTTGTCGAATTTTTCCTGTCCATCTGGTGGTAAATTAACCCGGATTTCTCACGAGCCAGAGCGGTGCAGGAACAAGGCATTTCAGCCCGAAGACGTAGTGTTCTACTTCGAGGGCTGAATAACGCAGTTCCTGTGCCGCTCTGGTTCGCCTTTGGTGAAGAACATCAAATGCCTTTTTTTATTTTGCACTATTACAGTCTGCAATTCCGAACTTGAGATAAATTAATGTATAATTTATTAATATCGTATTATTTTTCCATTCTGTTTGATGT